>NZ_JAPVXW010000003.1:0-203646 GCF_041431535.1 Veillonella sp. 27098_8_77
ACCTAGACCAACGCCTGTCGTACCCGATACGGGTGTTACACAACTAATAGCAGCACATATAAACAATATAATGGCTATAATTAATTGGTACACAAGCATAAAATGCCAGTATTCACTGCGACTAGCACGACCCTCAAAATCCGCATATTTATGAACTACACAGTGTTTAAAGTTTTCTATAAAACCCAATTCATAGGCATCAAGTGGCAATGGAATATTTTTCATATGCCCACAATACGGACAATATCGCTCTGAACTAGGTATTCTTTGTCCACACTTTGGACAAGCACGCATGCCGAACCTCTTTCTACAATATGATTTACATAATACTTAGTATCTAATTCGAATTATTTAGTTTCATCTATTATTCATTTTACAATATTTTTCAATATAGTCAATAAAGCTATATTTAAAATTTCATAAATTTTTCATATAAAAAGGACCTCGTCTTACCAAATGGTAAAACGAGGTCCTTTTAGAGCATGCCTCTAGAATTAAAGGATACCCATGCGCTTTCAACAAACTGCTGGGTGAAAACCCAAATATATAACATAATAGTTATTGCGCCCATTAACATATCTTCTCTCACTGTAGGCGTATGCTCTAGGCCTAACTGTCGTTCCATAACAGGTGTAACACAGGTATACCCTGTTCTCTCTCCATACGCATTAATAGATGCATCACCTTTTTTCACAAGATTGGATAAGAGCACAAATACACCAACAATAGGAATAAATATTAACAAAAAGGTTAAGCCACTTTTTCCAACATCATGCAATCGACGACAGGTTATAGCAAGACTAGGCAGAAAATATATGAGCAGTAGTATGATGAGTAATACCATTGCATAATCACTGGCAGCCGATGTATTGCCGAGCACCATATCTACGATGATGCCGAATACAGCTAGCCCATCTACAATGATTTCACGGCACACCATAAATCGCCAAAACTCACTACGGCTAGTGCGACCAGAAAAGGTAACATATTGCTTAAATCCACGTTTAAGGGCATCCATATAACTTACATCATATATCATATTTTGATTCATAGGCCCTCCTTATCACTCTGCATATTTTTGATCATATGGCACAATCGACTCAATACGCCACGTACCATGCTCATATATCATCTTTATAAACATTCGATTAGGATAGGCTTTATCTGTGAAAGTCATATCAAAGGAAATACGATCTACATCGTCATCATCTCTCAACACCCCCTGTAGGAGGAGCGAAGACATTTGACGATTATGAGTCGGTTTAACAGATTTAACCCATTGATCATAAGTGCCATATTTTTCACGTTCTCGATGAGCCAATAAACGATATGCCTCTTGATATTGTTCCTTATTAAGATATGCATAATAATTTATTACAACCTGTTTAGCGGATTCAACAGCAGTACTACTACCTAATGTCTTTTGTGCCATAATCATAAACGCACCAGGTTGCATCTCTAAATACGCATCGATTTCCTTATCTACAGCCGAGGAAAAACTATATATCCCTATGCCCCAACTAACAGCAGTCAGGATAATGGTAGCAATAATACTTGTTCTACTATACGATGTACGCACCACATTACTAGAACTATCTAGATTTTGTATATTAGAGCCCATTTCATCGCTAAACAAATCGATTTCTTCAAAGGTCTCTACTGAGCTTTTACCAACAGGATGTTTCTTTGTACCTCGCAACAATAATACGATAACAATCAAAATGCCTATATACGGAATAAAACCCAACAGCAAAAGCCATTCGCTATTATTTGTATCGTGCAGACGGCGTGCCATAGCGCCCAAATTAGGCAATGTAAGGGCCATAATCGAAATGAACCACAGCGCAAAAACTATGCCTATCGTATATATAAATAGGGCACTATGAAGGGACAGTAGACCTAGCACGGCTAAGCAAATACCAACAATCAAATGCTCAACGAGCATAAATCGCCAAAATGCGCCCCGAGAAATGGTGCCAGAAAAATCACAATACCGATCTATAATATTATCTTTTATTGTATCAATTACTAATTGTCGTATCATTAAACATCCTTTTCTCAAACGACAGAGCAACTGTATTATGCACCAGCCTTTAGAACAGCTTGTTTCATAGATTGTACATAATCGAACAACGCTTGGTCTGCATTTTCGCCATGTTCTGCCACGATTTTTACAATAGCAGAACCTACGATAGCACCATCGGATACACGCGCCATAGCTTCCGCTTGTTCAGGCTTGGAAATACCGAAGCCAACGGCTACAGGAATATCTGTATATTTACGAATAGTTTCAACGATAGATTTGATATCTGTCTTGATTTCGCTACGCATACCGGTAACGCCAAGAGAGGATACGCAGTACACAAAACCTTCAGCATCTTTTGCGATCATTTCGATACGATTTTCAGATGTTGGAGCAATTAGGGACACCACTTCAACACCGTGTTTGTTAGCGATACTAGCAAGTTCCCCTTTTTCTTCAAACGGCATATCTGGCACGATAACGCCAGAAATGCCAACCTCTTCGCAGAGGGTAAAGAATTTTTCACGACCGAACACATAGATTGGGTTCAAGTAGGTCATAAATACGAGTGGGATTGTTACCGCATCATCACCAGTGCGCAAACGACGTACCATATCAAAGATGTCGTGAATTTTTACACCTGTAGACAATGCACGTGTGCTGGCCTCTTGGATAACTGGACCTTCCGCTGTTGGGTCCGAGAACGGAATACCGATTTCCACCATATCAGCGCCAGCTTTCACCATGATGCGAATATACCGTTCCGTATTTTCAATGCCATGGTCACCAGCACTAATAAATGGGATGAATGCCTTGCCCTTTGTAAAAGCGTCTTTAATTTTACTCATGAAGATCCACCCCTCTGTATTTCGCCATAGCCGCAACGTCCTTGTCGCCACGACCAGATAAACAAATAATAATGATATCGTCCTTACTCATTGTAGGAGCAATTTTACGTGCATATGCCACCGCATGCGCACTTTCAATAGCAGGAATAATCCCTTCTAAGCGAGATAGGTATTCAAACGCATCAACGGCTTCATCATCTGTAACAGGTACGTATTCAGCACGGCCACTGTCGCGCAAGTACGCATGTTCAGGTCCGATGCCAGGATAATCAAGGCCTGCAGAAATGGAATATACTGGTGCAATTTGACCATCTTCGTCTTGGCAGAAATAGGATTTCATGCCATGGAAGATACCTACTGTGCCATTTGCCATCGTAGCAGCGTTCATATCTGTATCTACGCCATGGCCAGCTGCTTCACAACCGATGAGACGTACATCTTCATCAGGGATGAAGTTATAGAACATGCCCATCGCATTGGAGCCGCCACCAACACAGGCCATAACAGCTGTTGGCAATTTACCTTCCGCTTCGAGAATTTGTTCACGTGCTTCACGGCTGATGATGGATTGGAAATCGCGGACAATCATAGGGAATGGATGCGCGCCCATAACAGAGCCCAACACATAGTGTGTATCGGACATACGATTTGTCCATTCGCGCATAGCTTCTGATACAGCATCTTTCAATGTACTAGTACCTGTTGTTACAGGGTGTACCTTTGCGCCCAACAACTCCATGCGGTATACGTTAAGCGCTTGGCGTTCACAGTCCTCAGCACCCATGAACACTTCACATTCCATGCCCATCAACGCAGCTACCGTAGCTGTTGCTACACCATGTTGACCAGCCCCAGTTTCAGCAATAACGCGTGTTTTACCCATCCGTTTTGCCAATAACATTTGGCCAATTACATTGTTCAATTTGTGAGAACCAGTATGGTTCAAATCTTCACGTTTCAAATAAATTTTGGCACCGCCGAGGTCCTTTGTCATGCGATCTGCATAATACAAAAGGGATGGACGACCTGTATATTTTTTATGTAAATCCTCAAGTTCGCGCACGAACTCTGGATCATCTTTGTACTTGTTGTACGCCTCTTCCAATTCGATGACTGCATTCATCAATGTTTCTGGCATAAATTGACCACCAAAGGCGCCAAAATAACCATGTCTTTCTTCATTCATATAACTTACCTTCCTATACTCTTCACAATCTTGGTAAAAGCTGTAATCTTCTCATCGTCCTTCACACCATTTGTTTCAATGCCACTACTAATATCGATACCATATGGACGAACCGTACGAATAGCACGAGCCACATTAGTACAGTCGATACCTCCAGCTAGCATGAATGGACGTTCAAACGCATCTAAGCAAGACCAGTCGAATACTTCGCCGGTACCGCCCCTCTCGTCTTTATGATATGCATCAAAGAGAAGCATATCTGCACTACTATCGATCCACGCCTCTGCATCTGCCGCACTTCGGATTTGGACCGCCTTCCAAACATCTACATTAGTACGTTCTTTTAAGGATTGGATGAAAGCTTCATCTTCATCGCCATGCAATTGCACAGCATCTAGATTGGCTTCATTAGCAATGGTAACGAGGTTGTCTACTGTTTCATTTACAAAAACACCGACAGTTTTTATTGTATCATCCTTATCTTGTTCTGTATTTGAGCTATATTTTTTGGCATATTCCTTGTGTAGTTCTTCAACTAATGTTTTAGCTTGGGCGACAGTAACTTGTCGCTTACTTGGTGCAAATACCAATCCCATATAGTCTGGTTTTGCTTCCACTACAGCAGGAATTGTTTCAATCTGGGAGATACCACACATTTTTACCTTTGGCGTATAGTAAGTCGGACCATAAAGATATGCTAATTTCTCAACCTTGTTAGAAGAACGCATAAAAGTTTCCCCCATCAAGGCTACGCCGATATTGTTATCGCGCAATACTTGGATATCCTCAGGAGTTTCAAGACCGCTTTCAGATACGAAAATCACATCGTCCTGAACAAGGTTGCGCAAGCGCACACTGTTTTGTACGTCTACGGTAAAGTCTTTCAAATTGCGGTTGTTAACGCCAATAATGCGAGCCCCACAATCGATGGCCATTTGTACCTCATGTTCATCATGAGCCTCTACCAAGGAGGACAAGCCAAGTGAATCAGCTAGCTCACGGAATTTAGTCAATGTAGGCACATCGAGGCATGCACAGATTAATAGGATTGCACTAGCGCCCCACACCTTCGCTTGGTAGATTTGGTATTCATCGATGATGAAGTCCTTACGAAGGACAGGGATTTTTACGGTGCTAGCAATTTCTTGTAAATATTTTTTGTCGCCTTTAAAGAAGTCTGGCTCAGTCAAAACCGAAATAGCTGCTGCCCCTGCTACTTCATATTCCTTGGCGATGTCTAAATACGGGAAATGCTCAGCGATAATCCCCTTTGACGGAGATGCCTTCTTTACTTCGCAAATAAAGTTAAAATCTTGCTGACGAAGGGCCGCTTCAAAAAGAAATCCTGTATCGGATGGTAACGCTAAGGCCGCCGCTTTCACAGCCTCATGCGTTTCCACCTTTTTTTCTTTGGCTACTCGATCTTTGGTAGCCTCTACAATCGTGTCTAAAATCAATGGTTATACCTCTTGTGTTACTTTCACAAACTGTTCCAGTGTAGCGTGAGCCTTACCAGAGTCGATCATGTTCTTCGCCTCTTCAATGCCCTCTGCCAATGTAATACCATCTTTTGCAAGGTAAATCGCCATGCCAGCATTAAGAAGAACGGCTGTGCGTTTACCACCTTGCTCACCGCCGAGAACGCGGCGTGTAATCTCAGCATTGACTGTAGCGTCGCCACCTTCAAGCTCTGTTTTATCAGCATATTCGAAGCCATATTCTTTAGGATCAAATTCGTAGCTTGTGAACGTACCATTATTAATTTCGCATACGTACGTTTTGTTAGTAGCTGTAATTTCATCAAGACCGTCGAAGCCGTGAACAACAGCACCGCGTTTAACACCAAGGTTAGCCAATACGCGAGCCAATGGTTCTACCAAAGATTTGTCGTAAACGCCCATCAACTCTACTGTAGCACCTGCTGGATTTGCCAAAGGGCCTAGGATGTTGAACACGGTGCGAACGCCCAATGCCTTACGTACTGGACCTGCATATTTCATAGCTTGGTGGTATACAGGAGCAAACATGAAGCACATATTAGCTTTGTTAAGAACTGCTTCGTTTTGTTCACCATTAAGCTCTAATTTAGCGCCCAATGCTTCGATCAAGTCAGCAGCGCCACATTTACTGGATACACTGCGGTTACCATGTTTCGCTACAGGAATACCTGCTGCGGAAATAATAAAACCAGATGTAGTAGAAATGTTGAACGTATTAGCTTCATCGCCGCCAGTACCTACGATTTCAACCACTGTTTGTTCATGAGGCACAGAACCAGCCTTTTCACGCATTACCTCAGCGAATGCCGTAACCTCATCTACAGTAGGACCTTTCGCTGCTAGAGCGCATAAGAAACCAGCCATAGGAACTTCGGCTACGTCTCCGCTCATAATTTTATTCATTGTATCTTTAGCAAGATCATAAGATAAATCTTGACCATGGGTTACTTTATATAATGCTTCTTGGATCATTTATAACTCCTTACTTGTTGTTCATTTCTATTTTACATTTATCTTGTGATTATGGGGTTAGTTATCTTATTAATTCTTGAGAACTGATAGGGACCTACCTCCTCCACCGGCCAGGTCTGACTACGGCCTGCGGCCTTCGCAGGGCCAAAGTCGGAGTTAGAACCCTATCAGTTCTCAAAAACAAATTAGTTAAATTCTATTAATAACCCCATAATCACAAGTACTCAATATAAAATCTAGAAATGGACAACAATTAAATATTTAAAAATGTTTCTGCGTCGCTGGGAAGGAAAACGGCGATGCCGTTTTCTTCCTTTTACGTTTAGGGAAACAAATGATTCGTATATTTCTAAAGGTCTACGATGATAGGACGATAGGGGCGCCCAAACGACTTCGGGCTCCGCGAAGCGCAGTAGCGTGTCGGCTTGGGTGCCCCTATCGTCCGCTACATTAACGACTTAAGAAATTGCGAATCATTTGTTCCCCATTTGGTGTCATGATTGATTCCGGATGGAATTGTACGCCATAAATAGGATAGTCTTTGTGTTCTACGCTCATTACTTCGCCATCGTCTGTAACGGATGTAACAATGAGTTCGCTTGGCATGGTTTCGTCGATAATTGCCAAGGAGTGATATCGTGCAACTTCGAACTCTTCTGGTATGCCTTTAAGGATTTTGGATGGGTGTACTTGTTTAGCTACGCTTTGTTTGCCGTGCATAACTTTTTTTGCGTAGGAAACGGTACCGCCGAACACTTCGCCGATGGCTTGGTGACCAAGGCATACGCCGAGGATTGGGAATTCACCTTTGCATTCGCGCAATAGGTCTTCGTATACGCCCGCATCAGCTGGTCTGCCAGGTCCTGGTGAAAGTATCACATAATCTGGTTTTAAAGCGCGGATCTCTTCAACTGTTAATTCATCACTGCGGATGACTTTAATATCTGGATTGATAGAGCCTACTAATTGGTATAAATTGAAGGAGAAGCTATCGTAATTATCTATAAGGAGTACCATTATTCTACCTCCTGTGCATCTGTAATTGCGGAAATCATGGATTGGCCTTTGATCAAGGTTTCATTATATTCACTAGCAGGTACGCTATCACGAACGATACCAGCACCAGCGCGAACATACACCTTACCACCTTTATTCATAGCCATGCGGATACCGATACATATGTCCATGTTACCGGAGAAATCGATGTAACCTACAGCACCGCCGTATACGCCGCGTGGGCTTTTTTCAAGTTCGTGTAAAATCTCGATAGCACGAATTTTAGGAGCGCCAGATAAAGTACCTGCTGGCAATGTAGCACCGATGGCATCCAGTGCATCTTTGCCGTCTTGAATGTCACCGCTTACTGTAGATGTAATGTGAATTACATGGGAGAACCGTTGCAACATATGTAAGGCTTCAACTTTTACGGAACCGAATTTAGCAATTTTACCTAAATCATTACGACCAAGGTCAACGAGCATGTTATGTTCAGCCAACTCTTTTTCATCATTGATAAGTTTTTCCTCAATCGCAAGGTCCTCTGCTTCCGTTTTACCACGACGCATAGTACCTGCTATTGGGAAGGTATACATTTTGCCATCTGTCAATTTCACCAATGTTTCTGGAGAAGCACCGGTAAGCTCAACATTGCCACCAGATAGGTAGAACATGTATGGAGATGGGTTCAACGTACGCAATACGCGGTACGCATTTAACAAGCTGCCATCGAACTCAGCTTCTCGGCGGTTAGATACAACACATTGGAAAATATCCCCTTCTTTGATGTAGTGCTGTGTCTTTTTAACAACTGCTTCGAATTCGTCCTTTGTAAACTCAGAGGTAAACTCTGTTTTAAGAACGCCTTTAGGCACATCTGCCTCTTTGCCGTTTACTACGAGATCAGCTAATGCTTTTAACTCAAGCTCAGCCTTGTTGTAATTACGTTCCAAATCATTTGTGCTGATGTTAGCGATTAAGTAAATTTTATTTTTGTAATGGTCGAATGCGATAACCTTATCGAATAGCATAAGGTCCACATCGTTTACCATCGCGGAATCGTCATCTTGCGTTGGAAAATCTAGTGTTGGCTCAATATAGCGAATGTATTCGCAAGCGAAGTACCCTACAAAGCCACCTGTAAAGGTTGGTAACTCTTCTAAGCGAGGACTTTTATATTGGTTCAAAATATTGCGAATCTCTGATGCAGGATCAGAGCACTCAAAGGTACGTGTTGTACCGTCTTTGATGGTCATTTTGTGGTTTTTGCAAAATAGCTCAATCTTAGGATCATAGCCTAAGAAGGAGTAACGGCCCCAATGATTACTATTATCCGCACTTTCAAGCAAGTATGTATGACTACTCACTTGTTTTAACGCTTTCAACACGCTAATCGGTGTGCGTACATCGGATAAAATTTCCATATACACAGGCACGATATCGTAGCCCGGTGCGATAGCTTTCACACGGTCAAGACTAGGGAAAATCATAAGAACCTCCATTTGGCATTTACCAATAAAAAAACTCGCCCATGACAATATAACGTCAAGGACGAGTTTATAGTTCTATTATTACAATTCGATTGTATGTACTATAAATCGCGGTACCACCTTGTTTGAATGCAGTGCATTCCCCTTTCGCAGGATACTAACATATCCCTCACGACTAACGCTCGTGTGACGTCGCACCATACTAGGAATGAAAGTTCATTCTGTTCCATGCGCCCTCGGTGGTCCATTTAATAAGCTGCGTACTACGGGTTCTCAGCTAATCCCGCTCTCTGTGAGTGCATTTCCTATTTTTATCTCCACCTCATCGGTTTCTTTCAGGCGAGTATAAAATTATAATCTGATTATAATGTTTCTATAGAATGAAAGTCAAGAAAACTTTTTAATTATCATCATATTTTCTACTATTTATAATGCATAATAAGTTATATCACGTTATACTATAAATTACATACTAGTATTCATTTATCGATTTAGGAGATTTTATGGAAACGTGGAAACGCACAGTATATATCAGTTTAGTCTGTGTATTCTGTATAGCCTTTGGCGTAAGCCAACTGGCTCCAATTCTGCCTTTATATTTTCATAATTTAGGCGTACAAACACCAGAAGCTATGTCCTTATGGTCTGGGTTAGCCACTGGCGCAACCTATATAATCGTTTGCTTAGCCGCTCCATTTTGGGGCCGTGTGGCGGACAAAAAAGGTCGTAAAATTACATTAATACGATCTAGCTTTGGTATGGCCTTATGTAATGTTTTGATTGCCTTTCAAACAACCCCAGAAGGAGTCGTTCTAATTCGCTTGATTCAAGGACTTGTAAGCGGTTTCTACTCTGCATCAATCACCTTAATCGCTTCAGAAGCCCCTATTGAGCGAACAGGATGGGCCTTAGGTCTATTAGCTTCTGCCAACCTTGCAGGTTCACTCATTGGACCTTTATTAGGTGGCTATATTGCGGACACTGTAGGTATTCGCAATGATTTTATCATCGTCGGTATTATCATGGGGTTGGCCGGGGTACTAGCAACTATATTTATCCATGAAAATTATGTACCAAAACCTAATCCCGAAAAACTTTCTATCCGTAAATTGAAAGAGCAAATACCAGAATTCAATAGTATCGTCGCCTTATGTGTGGCATCCTTTATCTATGCAATATGCATCATGTCCTTACAACCTGTTATTTCTGTATATATTAAAGGAATCGTCCCTAGTGATACAGAAAATCTCGCATTTATTGCGGGCGCCGTATTCTCCGCGATGGGGATTGCTCAACTTATGAGTAGTTCTCCACTAGGTAAGCTAGTTGATAAAATTGGACCTCGTAAAGTGTTAGTAATATCACTTGTATACGTAGGGATTTTAAATATTCCTCAAGCTTATGTTACAGATGTTTACCAATTAGCACTCATCAGATTCCTACAGGGCTTTGGTTTAGGCGGTATGCTTCCAGCATTAAACACTTACCTATCCTCAAAAACGCCTCGAGAATTTACAGGCCAAGTATTCTCCTATAATCAGTCGTGTTTATTCTTTGGCTATTTCCTAGGATCTGTTGGTGGTGCAAGCCTTATGGCATGGCTAGGTTTTACTACACTATTCTGGGTAAGTGGTGGTTTATTCATCCTTAGTGCTCTATGGATTGCGTTAAAACTAAAATAAAATATGTACAACAAACAAGAACCCCATTACAACCAATTAGGTCTAATGGGGTTCTATACTTTCCAATTATAACAACAATAGCATAATAACAACTGTAGCAATGATACATGGTACAGCATTACGTTTTGCCATTTCCATAGGGTTAATACCCGCAAGACCAGCAATAATGATACCTGCACCTGCTACTGGACTCATACTACGACCGATGCCAGCACCCAATTGGGCCATAGAACCGAGTTGCATAATGCCATAGCCAAAGTCTGCCGCATGAGGTGTAACTGCACCATTAAATGCAAGTGCTGCAGCATTACCAGAACCAGAGATAACTGCCAATAAGAACGGACCAAAGGCAGCACCGATTTGAGCAATTTGTTGAGAGTTCTTCATGCCATCAATGAGTGCACTTGTAAGGCCGATATGTTGCATACCAGCTGTAAAACACGCAGCAGCAGCCATAAGACCAACTACATCGCACATACCATCGCCAGTACCACGGAAGAATTTCTTAACTGCATCGGTTACATTAGGGCGTACCGCAATAATGCCGATAGCCGTACCAATTAACATGGATACCGGAACAGAAATTTCTGGGATTACTGCTACTTGTTTACTACCGAGTACGAGTAATACAAGTGGAATAATTGGAATAATAGCATATAAATAATTTATCTTAAATTCTTTACCTTCTTCGCCATTAACCTCTTTCAATACATATCCAGTATGCTCTTTCTTAACGATAGCTACGATATTAAGCAAGATTGCGGCTACAACAATACCGATTACAGCTTGCATAGAAAAGCTTGCGATAACGGTCATAACATCTTCACCTGCAAGTTGCGCTACTTGAGGGTTAAACATAAGGCCTGGGCTCAATGCACTACCCCAAGTTCCTAAGAAAATAGCAGAGCCTGCCATTGCAGGATGAACACCAGAACGAATCAGTGCTGGAATTAATAGCGCACCTACTGCAGCTGCACAACCAGCCGCTGTAGGCAACGCAATATTGATTAAGAACGTAATAATAACAGCACCAGGAATGATGATTTTAGTCATCTTTTTAAGGCCTGCAGAGATGAAATATACCATGTGCTCTGTACATTTTGTATATTCCATAACATAACTAAAACCAAGTACTGTACAAATGGTTGGTACAAGCCCTGGATTTGTAAGTTCTTTTACAAAGGCTGTTGTACCAGCACCAAGCTGCCCTCCGATAAAGCACATTAATAAGCCTGATAACAATAAAACGAGCCGTGTCTCAAACTGTTTAATAATAGCAATAAACGTCGCCACTACAATAACAATACCAGCAATAACCATAATCTCTCCAATCTGTGTAATGTCAGCTCAAAATCACCCCAAATACACTGTTCAATCTTAAATCTGAATTACACTTTTACACAAACTGATATCAATAGATACCTCTACTTACACAAGTTTTGTTGTTTCTAAACTAAGTTTTCTAAGCACTGTGTCCAACACCTTAGCGCCCGTAACGATGTCATCCATGTCCGCAAATTCAGCCGGATTATGGCTGATACCTTCACGACATGGGATAAAAATCATTCCTGTTGGAACATCATCGGCCCAATGCATAGCATCATGGCCAGCACCGCTTGGCATGGTCATATAATCTACGCCTACAGACTTAACAGCCCCTTCAATTTCTCGAATCATACCTGGATGCATCACTACAGGATGATCGTGTGCAATAGGCTCAATCGTATAGGATAGCCCTCGTTTTTCTGCAGTAACATCAATAAATTCCTTAATAAGAGTGACTACAGAATCACGAGCTACCTTAGAAATACTGCGAATATCTACACCCAGTTTAACCGCCCCAGGGATAACATTCATCGCGCCCGGTGTTACCTCAACAACACCGACTGTGCCCACCACTGGAGGCTCCTCTTGCATGAATGCGATTTCCTCAATACCAAGGATGATTTTTGAAGCCCCACATAACGCATCATGACGCAAGTTCATTGGGGTTGCACCACTATGGTCCGCATTACCACGAATGGTTACATAAAACCGCTCTGGTGCGGCAATCCCCGTTACAATTCCGATAGGTTTCGCTTTGTGCTCTAGCACCTTACCTTGTTCGATATGTATTTCTGTGAAAGACTTTACAGATCGTTTATATGCCATATGTTCAATAGCATCGGGATTTAAATTACGACCTTTCAACGCATCATGCAAGGACACACCTTGTTTATCTACTAAGCGTTGTAAATCTTGTAATGTCAATTCACCGCGCATAGCCTTACTACCTAATGTAGCAGCACCAAAACGGCTAGATTCTTCACACATAAAGTCTAATACTGCGATGGTGTGGTCATGGTCAAAATTATCATCTGTCATGCTACGCACGGCTTCGATAGCCGACAATACGCCCACAACACCATCATAGTTGCCCCCATTCGGCACGCTGTCCGTATGAGAACCAACCATTACGATAGGCAACTCTGGATTCTTACCAACCTTATAACCTATGACATTGCCGAAATCATCCATTTCCACAGTTAACCCCGTATCAATCATCCTGTCTATAATATATTGGCGTCCCTTCCAATCTGCATCGGTGAAAGCTAAACGATTAATACCTTCGCCATCATCGGTTAGTTTAGACATAGCCTCAAAATCATTCATTAATCGTTCTTTTTGAATCATACATCCCCCTCAAAGGAAAACCAAATTTACTTCAAGTAATGCTCTGCAATAGCAGATAATGCGACAATACCATTTAACATATCTTCTTCATCGATATCAAACAGTGGATTATGATGAGGTGCCTTAATAGCAGAGCCCAATACCATATATGTTGCTCGACCGCCACGTTCAATAACGCGATTCAAGAAATATGCGCAGTCTTCACTACCACCACCGCTATAATCAAATGGAACTTCTTTAAAGATACCCAATGGTTCAATGATAGATTGTACTTCACGAGCTAGGTCATCACTAATACGACCTGCAGGGGTTTCACCTTGCTTTGTAATTTCAAAGGTACAATCGTGCATTTCTGCAGCCCCTTTAATAATCGTTTTAGTACGTTCAATCATGTAGTCATTAATCTCTGTAGTAGCACCGCGAGTTTCTAATTTAAGAACAGCTACATCAGGTGTAACATTACGACCTGTACCACTTTCAAAAACGCCAACATTCATACGGGAAGCACCTTGGCTGTGACGAGCAATAGCTTGTAAATTTAGAACTGCTGTACAGCCTGCAAGCATAGCATTTTGAGCTTTTTCTGGAGAGCCACCTGCATGCGCAGAGTAACCATGGAATACGGCATCAAGTTTTGTAGTCGCCAAGAAGCCATGATCACTACAAGCAAAACAGTTAGACAACTGTTCATTAAATCCGATATGCATACCAAACATCAAATCTACATCGTCTACAACGCCAGCCTCAGCCATCGCTTTAGCACCACGCACACCTTCTTCTGCAGGTTGGAATATAAGCTTAATAGTTCCCTTAAAATCATCCTTGTGAGTTGCTACATATTCTGCAAGGCCAAGTCCCATTGTCATATGTGTATCATGGCCACAAGCATGCATTGCTTTATCATGGTGAGAACGGAATCCACCCTTTGTTGGAACATGACTATCATCTTCAGATTCGATTACATCATTGGAATCCATATCTGCACGAAATGCCACTACAGGACCATCTTCACTAAATTTCATAGTAGCTACAATAGCTGTTTTACCATACCCCATTTTTTCAACAAGTGCTGGATCAGCACCTTCTTTGATAGCACGCTCCATAGCAGCTTTCATAACTTCATCACTAGGTAACCCCATACGAGACTCTAAATCGAGCACGTCCGCACCCAATGCCACATCATACCCCAAAGAAATAAGTTTATCCGCCACCTTTGCTGCAGAGCGATACTCAAGCCAACCTGGCTCTGGATACATATGAAAATCACGGCGCATAGCAATAAAATTATCACGACGTTGTTGTACAAAATCCTTTATAGACATAAATACCTCCTTAACAAACGACTACCTTTATCATTAATATATTAATAGATACTACGATAGTCAACTAAATAGGCTATGTATACAGTATAAAACGATTTTCAAGCTGTATAAAATAACAAAAACCTATATTACTATGACAATAAATAACAATCAATGCAATACAGGCTTTATATTGAAATAACAGAATATTCTAGAGTCAAAATTATTTACCCCTACATTATTTCTTCCTTATTCAATTTTTCCAACACTTCTCTCTTAATTTGTCGTTGTCTATCCCAAGCAATGATGAATACGGTAGCGATGATACAAATCATCCCAAAGATGCCAACTAAGGTGAATTCATTGCCTAAAAGGGCCCATCCAAATAATGCTGCCGAGATTGGTTCTAGGGATGAAAGAATCGACCCTTGCACGGCACCAATGCGACGCACACCTTCGATATAGGCATTAAAGGATACAACTGTACCGAGTATGATAATCGTAAATAATCCAACCCAAGTCATGCCGTCCCAAATGGCTTCTGATGCCACTTGACGGAATACGATACACGCCAAAACACCAGATATAAACATACCAAAGCCAACGATAGATGATGTGCTATATTTTTTTAAGAGCTCAACAGGCTCCAATGTGTAAACACAAATACTAGCGGCTGAAATAAGCCCCCAAAATAAGGCATCCCCATTGAACGCCGATATGTCTAACCCCTTTTGCATGATAATACACACCGTACCAATCATAGCGAGGGCCACACAGCATAATTCTGGTAAGGACGGCTTTTTAAAATATCGTATAAACAGATAAATAATCAACATCGTAGGAGCCACATATTGAAGAACTGTAGCAACACCTACGCCTGAAATAGCGATAGCTCTAAAGTAAGTGTATTGGGCTAATGCAATACCGAGTATGCCGAAAACGAGCAATTTACCGAAGTCTTTTGGATTTTTAAATATATCAAAAATGCGTTTTCCATCCTGTATATAGGCGAGTAGAATTGTTAATAAACCTGCTACTAGCAATCGCACCTCTAATAGCCACTCTACATTTAAATGCTTTGCATTTTCAAGAAATTGTACCGATGTTCCTGAAAGCCCCCAAAATAGGGCACCCATAATAGCGAGGCCCATGCCTATCCACTGTTTTTCGTTCATACGTCCTCCGCATAAGGATTGATAACTATTACAAAAAGTGTGACTTTAAGATGATTGGCCTCGTTTTTCTAAGGCAATAATAATAACAGTTGCAATAATCATGGCCATTCCTAAAATACCAATCCAGTTAAATTGATTGCCTAATAAGGCCCATCCAAAGAAGGCCGCCGAAATCGGTTCGATGGATGACAAAATTGATCCTGGGACGGCACCAATACGTTTGACCCCTTCAAGGTATGCATTAAATGACACGATAGTACCGAGAAAGACCACATTAAAACAACCCACTACAGTCCATATATCCCATGTGGCGTACGAATGCGGCTGATGGAAAAGGACCGCTGCCACAAGACCACTGAGAAGCATACCAAAACCTACGATGGGAATCGTCCCATAAGTTGCTAATAATCGCACTGGGGAAACACTATATACAGCAACACCTATAGCGGATAATAACCCCCAGAATAATACGTCGCTGCGGAAGCTTTCAAAAGAAAAGCCATTATTACCCATCAAGCATATGGTGCCTGCTAAGGCGAGGATGACTGAGATGATTTCTCCTGTAGAAGGCCGTTTGCCATAGCGCACTAATAAGTAAATGATGATCATGGACGGCGCCAAATACTGTAGTACCGTTACAATGCCCGCACCGGCGATGACGATGGAGCGGAAATATGTATATTGGCACAGCGCCATACCAAATACGCCAAATACGATGAGGCTAAGCGTATCTCGCCAATTACGAAATACATTAAAAATCATATTGCCTTGACGAATCCACCCATATAGAACGGCTAGAAAGCCAGCCGTAATAAGTCGCATCGTCAAGAGCCATTCTAGGTTCATATTGCGGAAATTGCCTACGAATTGGACGGATGTGCCCGATACGCCCCATAAGGTGGCGCCCAATAATGTTAATATAATGCCGATAACTTCATATCGTTTCATGATGTTACGCACCCAATAAAGACACGTGCACCTTTACAACAACCTTACGAATTTTAATAGGCTTATCATCAACCGCTAATAGAGGACGATGAATATCCGATGGAAAGAATACCGTATAATATCCTTCTGGGCAGTGGATGTGCCCTTCATCGACAGATTCATTAGGATAGAAATAGCAATCTCGTTCAGGATAGGATTCAATAGGTTTTACACGACCACGATCTACAAAAAAGCCCATGTTCTCTTGGCCTTTCACCATGAATTGAATATCCACATAATTCTTGTGAGATTCAGGTTTCGTAGTTTCAAATAATTTTGTTTCCACATCATCTACATTGGCGTACATCATATCCCCTTCGATAGCATGACGACCACCAGGCAATGCTTGCAAATCGGTATTCTTTAAGAAATCAAGAGCTCGAACGATGGCTGCGGGATAGCCCATTTTTGTGTAATCTGCATGTATACTGGAGAAAAACATAACTATATCCTTTCTATAGGAACCATACTGCATAGACATACTATACTCAAATACAATAGTAATACGATCTTTATACCTCTATCGTAGCACATAAAAAGCTTAGCTTCCACACATGATTATATAAACACAAACCCTCCATACGTTACATATATGGAGGGTCCGTAAAATACTATTCAGTTTTATGACTTACGTCAAGACTGTTATACATATGAAATTGTATATTTAGTTGCTACTTACATGTTAACTCTCATTCGAATTAACTACGTGGACAATGTTATATTACTCATTTTCCTTGAAAGCAGCGATAATTTCATCGGCTTGCTTATGAGGAACCTCTTCATAACTATAGAACTGACGATTAAATACGCCTTGTCCTTGTGTCATAGAGCGCAAAACAGTAACATAATCTGACATTTCTGCCAACGGTACTTGTGCTTTAACAACGGATATGCCAGTTCTTTCACTTTGTTCCATGCCTAATACACGACCACGACGACTATTTAAATCGCCCATGATGTCACCCATGAAAGCATCTGGTGCAAACACGTTAACTTCATAGATTGGTTCTAATAGGACTGGTTTCGCCTTTGGAATTACATCCTTGATAGCCTGTGACGTAGCTACTTTAAATGCTAACTCTGAGGAGTCTACACTGTGGTAAGATCCATCCAAGAGTGTCACTTGCACGCCAATCATAGGATATCCCGCAATTAAGCCTTTTTCTAGGGTTTCTCTGGCACCCTTTTCCACTGCTGGTATATATTGTCTTGGTACAGCACCACCAAAAATCTTGTCTACAAAGGCAAATTCTTGACCATCATATAATGGATCAACTTGAATTTTAACATGTCCATACTGACCATGACCGCCACTTTGTTTTTTATATTTCGATTCTGTTTCTGCAGATCCTTTAATTGTTTCACGGTATGGAATATATGGTTTCACAAGTTTTGCTTGTACGCCGTATTTACGGTCCATCTTGTTAAGGATATGTTCTAAGTGCACTTCGCCCATGCAGTCAATTTGCAATTGGCGAGCTTCCGGATTTTTCACAACTACACAAGTTGGATCTTCTTCAGCTACTTTTAACACAGCACTAGCTAATTTTTCCTCTTCACCTTTTTTCACAGCTTCCATAGCTACAGTATATAAAGGTTGAGGGAAACGAATCGCATCGTACTTCACCTTAAAATCAGGAGCTGTTAAGGTATCGCCTGTTTTTGCATTGGCCAATTTCGGTATCACTACGATATCGCCAGCTTTTGCGGCAGTTACTGGAATTTGTTGCTTCCCGATGAGGGTAACCATCTTATTCCATTTTTCCTCAGTTCCTTGATTAACGTTGAACAGCTTATCACCTTCTTTGAGTTCACCAGAGAAGATGCGTACAAAGCTTTGTTTGCCTGCGAATGGGTCAAGCAATGTTTTAAACACGAATGCGGTTAGGGGTTTATCCACATGCACTACAACTGGTTCACCAGTGTCTGCTGATTCAGCAGTCATCACTTTTTTTGCTGCATCTGGCATATACCGAATCATTCTGTCTAATACTTGATCTAAGCCAATACGGGATGTGGCACTGCCACACATGATTGGACACACTCGGCCTGTAATCATCCCTTCGCGTAGGCCTTGGCGAATTTCTTCTAGTGAAAGCTCTTCGCCTTCTAAATATTTTTCCAACAATTCATCGCTACCTTCAGCCGCGGCCTCTACGGTCATTTCCCGTATTTCTTGGGCCTTTTCGATAAGATGAGCCGGTACAGCAATCTCTGTTGGTTGGCCGTCTTTGTAAGTAAACGCAGTCATTTTGGCTACGTCTATAACGCCTTCAAAATTGGCACCTTCGCCAATCGGAATTTGGAGTGGCATAATTGCCTTGCCAAATAGTTCACGCATACGTTCAATAGTACCGAAGAAATCGGCACCATCAACGTCCATTTTATTGATAAATGCCATACGCGGCATTTGTAATTCAACAGCATAATCCCATGCGCGCACCGTATCTGTTTCAACGCCCGTCGTTGCAGATAATACCATGAGCATGCCATCACAAGCACGCAATGCGGCACGAACTTCGCCATGGAATTCATTGTAGCCCGGTGTATCAATAAAGTTAACCTTATGGTCATGCCATTCACAAGGGGCCATACCCAATTGAATCGTTACATTCCGTTTAATCTCTTCTGGCTCAAAGTCCATAATATGTTTGTTATCTTGACCACGGCCAACAAAATCAACAGCACCAGAGGTTAATAACAAGGATTCTACTAACGCAGTTTTCCCTGCCCCATCATGGGACACCACAGCTACATTACGAATCTGATCACTACTATATTCTTTCATCGGAATCGCCTCCTTATGTGAAACTTTGAGTTCTTGATATATGATTTCGACGTAATAATATAAAAATCCTCTTTTTCCGAAAAAATATTTATCGAAAAAAGAGGATTTTTTATAATAATGAAATTATCGGCCTACCAAGGATGCACAGCCACCAAAAAGAGCTAAGAGAATAAGAGTAATAACGGCAAAGATAACAAATGTTACGATACCGGCCATGAATACTTGCAACTTAGTCAACGTAGTTTGTCTTGCCATTAATTCAAGGCCTACCCATATGGATAAAACAAAAATTACTAGAGAGCCTAAGTTGGAAATAAGCTTAGCTAATGTGGAGCTACCAAATAGGACACCGAAGATAGCCATTAAAATGAAAACAATTGTATACACACAGGTACATAATAATACTTCATAACCTTGTAGATACCATTGAACTTTCATAACAGATTGTACATCGTCAGTACCACCCATTTTTACTGCCACCCAGTTAAATACATAGGATCCAACAGCCACCATGACAAAGGACCAAATGATACTAGCAATATAGGCCAAAATAAAGAAGAAACCTACACCAGCACCAAGGAGCATGCCCATAGCAGAAAATTCGCTTCTAGGAAGCAATGGAATCAACAAAGCCCCAAATAAGCCTATCAAGATGTAAGGAATAGCCCATAAGAGTGCTGTACCTAAGAAGCCCTTTTTCAATGTACCATACTGTACGACTTGATCGATACCGCCCTTAAATGGTTGGGTCAATAGATTCCAAAAGTCAGAATACCATTTTGTTTCCATAAAATCACCTCATATAATAAAACAAAATAAACTATGTTCTTATTATATATGGATTTTATTTATCTTTCTACATAAATATAACAATTATAAACAATTTAAACGATAATCCATGTCAGTATGTTTAAAACGACCCTGTCCTTTTACCGTAATGCTTTGAATCCCCATTTTGCTTCCACCCAACAGTATCACCGATGGACATAACGCGACGGGTCAAGCAGTCTTTACATTTATCTGCATTATCATCCACGCATGGTTTATTATCATATAGCAAATATTTGGCACGATGTTCTGGGATTGTAATGATAGGCATTAAAATATTAGCCCCTGCAGCGAGACCCTTTTCACGACCTAATGGATCTAATGCTTGTAACGCTGTAGTAGCTGCAATATTTACGTCTTTCAAGAATAGACGCGTTAAGGCAATCATCTTAAGCCCTAGTTGAATGCGGCGCAATTTACCAGCCTCATCATCAATGCCCATTGCTAATGCCGCTTGGCCTAGTGGCGTATCATGATGCACCACATAGGGACCCATGCCAATCATGTCGATATCCATATCACGGTAGAACAAGATATCGTTCACAAGGTCTTCCTCGGTTTGCCCAGGCAAACCAATCATGACGCCTGTACCCACTTGGAATCCTACGCGACGCAAACGGCGTAGACATTCAACGCGTGTTTCAAAGGAATGTAGTTCATCGCGAGGATGAATTTTGTGATATAGCTCTTTATTCGTCGTTTCAATGCGCAATAGGTATCGACTAGCACCGGCCTCACGCATGCGGCGGTACGCCTCTTCACTTTGCTCCCCTACGCACATCGTAATGCCTAGAGAGCCATCGCCAATGGCTTTGATGTCGCGAATTAAATCCACTACATAATCAACAAATACATCATCACAACGCTCTCCAGATTGGAGCGTAATAGAACCATATTCATGGTCATAGGCCCACTGCGCCATCTTGATGATATCTTCGCGGTTCATATCAAAGCGTTCCGCCTTATCATTTTCTCGACGGATACCACAGTAATTACAGTTTTTAATGCATCGATTTGAGAACTCAATGAGGCCACGATAATACGCTACAGGCTGTACATATTTTGCCTTCACTTCGTACGCCTTTTTATAGATTAACTGCAACTGTTCTTCATCAGTTACAGACATGAGAAATCTTAGCTCATCCTCTGTTAGCCATTCATCGCCGACGAGGTCTTTTGCGAGAATATCTTGCACTTGCAAATCATCACTTCCTTTCATAACGAATCGTCATCGATTCGCTTGGTATCGTAATGTATTCAATATCTGTAACGCAGACAAATCCATTAATTTCGCGTGGTAAATCTCGTACATGCTTCACTTGGGTCGTCAAACATGCATGCGCCATCTTACCACGACTCATTTTGGAGGACGTACTCATCTGTTTATATGTGTCGCCTCGTAATTCCCAAAATTCAACGGTTACCACCTTTGGATGGTTCACCATTTTTGCATATTCTTTAGACGCTAAATTTAGGATCCAATCCTCCTTGTGAAAGTATGCATCCACCGCTTCACGCCAGGTTTCATATAAATTAATTCCTACCTTATCGACCATATCTAATCGATAGTCTCTAACGCCCATCGTAGGCTCTACAATGCCGTATAATGCAGACATAATAGCGAGATGAGTTTCACCAAAAGCCTTAGCCTCATCAGATAGTCCTGCCCAATCTAAATATTTAAAGGCAATACCATCGTAGCTTTCACAAGCCAAACCTACAGGATGGGCCTCAAACTCTTGATAAAAATCAAAGAGAGCTTGCGCCTTATCTTCCTTTAGTTTTAGGGCCTTGCCAAGTGCTGCTACATCGAGAGATTGTACATGTTTTACAATCTTTTGCATAATAAGGGGCTGAAATTGACCGTCACGGACCGCAACTGTTGCATCAGAAATTGTTTTTGTCTTACTAGGAGAGAGGACGATTTTCATGGGATAATTCCGCCTTGATACTTTCCTCTGTCAAATTGTCGATAAGATCAGGGTTCCACAACATGAGAGGCACGGCCACAACGTGACTAGCTTTCATTTCTTTACACAATTTAATGCATTCCGCCAAATAAGGAGATTCATTATCGTGAATATCGCAGATAATAACTACATGGCGCCCCTTAAGATTAACCCCTTCGTAATCGATGCTTTCACCAGACACCGTAAGCAAACCGGTTTCCAAACGGCCTTCACTCATATCATTGACGCGAGACATTAAAATATGCTCAAGCATTGTGGATACAGGTGTTACAACAGGGCCTGTACCAACGAGGGCCTCTGGTTGGGCATGAACGATAACGGTTTTCTTGCGTTTATCCGTTCTAAACTCCATAAGTGCATGTTCTAATGCGGAGAAGAACACAAATAATTGCCAAGGATCTAAAGATCCTGTTTGGAACATATCGATAATAGCGCCATCCTCTTCGATGTTAAGACGCGCTAATAATTCTTCTGCAATGTCGTGAACGACCTCTTTATAATCTGATTGTAAAGGTGCATTTAATTCATTCATATCTTTTTCTGTTGCCATGAAATCCTCCCAAAACATATATAAACTGCTATAGTAGCAAATTAAATTCTATTCTTTATTGTACCATATTTCACAGGCTTATACGTTATTACAACTACATTTCATAAATCTATTTGATTCTAGTTCTAGACAAAATAAAATACCGCCTATTTCTGTGAAAGCTTTCACAAAAACAAGCGGTATATATTAGCCTATAACTAATAAGTAAATATTCATCAATGTTACGATAATACCAATGCCCCAAAGAATAATCCCCGTAAATCGGCGGTTCGTATAAGCGCCCATCACACGACGGCTACTCGTCATATATAATTGCAAGAATATGGTAATCGGCAACTGTAAACTCAAGAACATTTGCGAAACGAGCAATGCTTGAAAGGAGTCCGTAATAAACAAGATCAATAATAGTGCAGGAATATATGTTAACCCCAATCCCAAGCGACTATGAAAATCCTTCATATCATAAGACTCGCCAAACATGCCCGCAAATATGCTCGCCCCAGCCATACCAGCTGTCGCCGATGATGCAAGACCTGCAAACAGCAAGGCCAATGCAAAGATGGTACCTGCAGCAGATCCAATTAAAGGTCTCAATAATTCCTCTGCCTGTTCTAATTCGGTAACAGCAATGCCATGACTAAAAAATACGGCCGCTGCTAGTAAAATCATGGCGGAGTTAATCATCCAACCAATGCCCATAGATAATAATGTATCTACGAATTCATAGCGCAATTGTCGATGCATAATCTCTTTATCTTGTCGATTAAACTGACGACTTTGGATGACCTCGGAGTGCAAAAATAAATTATGAGGCATAACGACGGCCCCTAAAATGCTCAGGATAACGAGCATCGATTCGTTAGGTATGCTCGGATTGACCCAGCCAATACCCGCTGCAGCCCAATTGACATCAACCATATTGACCTCCACCAGGTAGGCCAATGCGATAAGGGATACAAATCCCGCTATGATACGTTCTAATTTGCTATAAGAGTTTGTAATAAGCATAATCGTGCATACGATAGCCGTTAACACGCTACCGATGACAAGAGGGATGCCGAACAGCATCTTCAATGCAATGGCAGCGCCAATGAATTCTGCCAGCGCCGTAGCTACAGCCGCAATGCCTGCGGTACTCAATACGGTACGGGACAACCATTTTGGTAAGAATTCATAAGCACATTCTGCTAAACATTGCCCCCGTACAATGCCTAGATGGGCCACATTATGCTGCAATAAGATAAGCATAAGTGTAGATAATGTTACAACCCATAGCAATTCATAACCATAGCTAGCACCAGCTGCTAAGTTGGCCGCCCAGTTACCGGGGTCGATAAATCCGACGGTTACAATAATACCCGGTCCGATATATTTAAATACTTCACTAACATGTTGTTTGCCATTCTGATGGACGGTAAACAACTTATTTTTAAGAAAATTAATCATGTTATTCCCTTATAGGGATTATAGAGTGAACGTCATTTCTGTTTGCACACGTGCATCTGCTTTAGATTTACCATCCTTGGAACCTGTATAGCGAATACGAACATCACCGTTAGTCTTTACACGAGAATCATCAATCTTGAATTTCTTCATTTTTTCCTTGATTTGTTCATCTGTTAACGCCCGTTCTTTAGGCTTAGCCACTTCATCAGTGGCCGCATCGAGAGATTCCTGTTGTTTTTCGGATACCTTTACATCTTTATCAGATTTCTTAACTCGTTTTTCATCTAATTTTTGACGGCGTTCTTCGGTGATTTTCTTATCCCGTTCAATGCGATAATCCATGACATCACGCATGTTTTCTTGGTAGATACGCAACGCAAATTGACGATCATTGTCGTTCATTTGTTCCCGTTTTTCTACGACTTCGTCAAGCAAGGGCATCAACTCATCCTTTGTATAGCTAGTGCTATCATCGAATGTAAATCCATGTGTGTCCGTAATAGCCCCATGTTTTACAAGTGTCTTTAACGCTTTGTATGTCCAATCATTTGGTGTAATAAGGTTAGCGCTACCAGGATGTGCAGCAGATACTACTTTAACATCATCGGTACTCATACCATCTACCACGGGACGGGCACTAGGAATTACAAAGTCTTCCGCATGTGCCACCCCAAAGGATGCCACTAAACAAAGAGCACCCACACCAAGAGCGCGACGAATCATTGTTAATCGACGTGTATATTGTGTATTCATAAATGTCTCCTTAAATTAAATTTTATACAATTTATTATAAGCAATTAGATATGAATACGTCAACTCTATCCCCATTCCTTACACTGTATGGTTAATAAAAAAGACCTCACATCGGACGATGTGAGGTCTCAGCATGGCGGAGGATTAGGGATTCGAACCCTAGCGACGGTAACCCGCCCTAACGATTTAGCAAACCGTCCTCTTCAGCCTCTTGAGTAATCCTCCATGCTTTACTGAGTAATCATATCATACCCAGTAAGGCGTTGTCAATTGAATTATTTCAACATAGATTCAATGAACCAAATTTGTTTTACATAATATTCAATATGGTCTTCCATCATGTTGGAAAGCAAGAAATTATCTTCTTCGCCAGCTGCTTCACGAATAGCAGATGCTTGATCTTTCATATATTTGAAGTCATGAAGTAAAATTTCGATAACTTTATGTTGAGGAATATCTTCTTGACCTAATTCACCGATTTTTGCCAATTTAGCATATTCAACAGAATTTACCAATGGGAATTCACCTTGCATTTTTACATGTTCAGCTACTGCATCAAAATATTCAAACGCTTCATCATAAATGGATTCCAAGTATTCATGGATAGATTTGAATTGTGGACCAGTTACATTGAAATGAAGGTTGTGTAATTTTACATTCCATACGGAAAGATCTGCTAAATATTGATTTACTTGTTGTACGTTTTTCATAGTAATAACTCCTTTTCATTTAATTCTCAATTACAATTTATCCTAATATAGGACAAATCTAGTCGGCTTCTAAACCTATTATTTATTTATGTAATTTGTAATCAATATTGATTACATGATTATATTAACAATAATGATTTTCCTTGTCAATAATTTTATCGATATTTTTCGATGAAATTTTTATGAAATAAAAAACCTCTTACCATCAGATATACATCTAACAGCAAGAGGTCTAAGCCAGTCTATTTATATATAGTATTCTATGTAGTTTTCAGGATATGGACTATCATTAGATGCGCTATTTTTATTCTTTCGTCTAGGCTTCCGAACATACATATTTTCTGGATCGGTTTCAAAGATAACCATATCTTTCGGAATATCGTGTTTTATAACTAGATTACAACCGATTTTAGTACGAGCTCCAATCGTAATATCCCCTAAAATTTTTGTACCTGTACCAATGAGGACATCATCTTCAATGGTGGGATGGCGTTTTGTTTTCTTAGAGGACATACCGCCCAATGTTACTTGGTGGAACAATGTCACATTATCTCCGACGATGGCGGTTTCACCAATGACAACGCCCATACCATGGTCAATAAATAAGCCTCGACCAATGGTAGCTCCCGGATGAATTTCAATGCCTGTTACATGACGAGAATGAAGTGCTATACGGCGTGCCAATGTAGGCCACCCCGCCTTATAGAGGCGATGCGCAAAGAAATGCCAGAACAAAGCCGTAATATGAGGATACGTCCATATAACCATCCACACATTAGTGGCAGCCGGGTCAGAATCCATGACGCGTTTAATATTATATTGAATTTTGCCCCATAATTCGCGCAAACCTTGCATCATAAGTACTCCATATCTACGTTCATTACACGAACAGTGTGTCTATCAAAAATATAACGCCCTTGGATACTCCCAAGGGCGTAAGTCACGGTTTTAACAATTACCAAACTATACACTGGGTATAATCATTTGTGCACTCTATAAATATATTCCTACTCTAACACCTAGGAATATATCTGTCAAGAATTTTGAGGGTCTTTAAAGTCCGCAGTTTATAGGAAATAACTGAGTTTATCGTATGTTTCCAAGCGTGCTAATCACCGAATCCCACGTAATAGGTACCGTCATAATGGCAACGGCAATTCCTATCCATAAAAGACTACCCACGATAACTACAAGTCTAGACAGTACGAACTGAAATGCCCTGCTATTGCCATATAAGATAATATTCTTTTGCCCATGCAATACAATATGGCCCCATAAGAAACCAGCCAAGGTATATGTTAAAATATGTGGATCTACTATCAAATAAGAAACCACATCTGGCATATGCTCTTTTCTAGATATAATTGGTGAAAGCAAGCCATTCACTTCAACGGCCCATAGTTTATACCAGAATAACACCAATATGGCAGGCCACATAGAACGCCATGTCATCCATAAGACATAACAATAATTTACCAAAGCCCCTGCTACTTGATTATGATGCTTGTGTATATATCGTTCCATCCGCGACTCTGAACCATAACCTTGCTCAATTTGCCAATAGTGAAACTGTACATTTCGTTCCCCATGTGTAAAATCTACGAATCCCAAGGTTTGTAGTAGGACGAGAGCAAATATAACAATGGTGACGAGCTGAAACCATTCACTAAACAGCCAGCTAGACGGCACCATACTGTCTGTTACAGTAATGTCGATGCGCAATACTAATAGTATCAACGCTATATAAGCACTCCACCGTGTCCATCGGCTGTATGTATGTAATGAACTATGACTACCAACGACGAGCGCTGCTGGATGCAAAGACAATAATAGGCCAAATACAAAGCAAAATATGATTGCCGAGATGACAGCTATAAATTCGTAATTCATCTTAACGGTACGCTACGCGTTCAGGCTGCATATCATGGAAATGAAGGCGCTCTTTCGCCGTCTTTTCCCACTCTGTACCAGGCTTGCCGTAATTTGCATATGGATCAATAGACAAACCACCGCGCGGTGTAAACTTGCCCCATACTTCGATGTACTTAGGATCCATCAACTTAATGAGGTCCTTCATGATGATGTTGATACAATCTTCGTGAAAATCCCCATGGTTGCGGAAACTAAATAGATATAATTTTAAAGACTTGGACTCTACCATTTTCTTATCTGGTACATACGAAATATAGATGGTCGCAAAGTCTGGTTGACCTGTCATAGGACACAAGCTTGTAAACTCAGGACAGTTAAACTTAACGAAATAATCATTATCAGGATGTTTGTTATCAAATGCCTCTAACACCTGTGGTGCATAATCAGTAGGATAATCGGTCTTGTGACCTAACATCGTTACGCCTTGTAACTCTTTTTCAGATCTGCCGGATGCCATAAGGAACCTCTTTCTATAAAATAATATAATATATGGAGTAATTCATACGATACTTAATTATATCATAGGAGGTTCAACCTCATTATATTTACGCTTCTATATACGTAACTAATTGTTTAAGATGTTCTAAAATAATGATTATATTGATCTCCAAAGATTAATACCACCAATAGTAAACGCGATTAGTTTTATCAATATACCACTTTCAACTTGTATGCCCCAACCAATAAAACAAATACCTATAATTATACTTGATATACGGGCAAAATAACTTGTTTTACTATATTTCAATAAACGTATAGCCTTTTTTATACCTTCCACAAACCGGCCTTCCTTTATATATCTATGAATGACTTTTATTTCCCCAATATTTAGATATATAAATATCGCATTAATAGCTCCAAAACAGGCTATAGCATCTATCTTACGATACGGTCCATCTCCTAACTGAAGTAGTGAGTATACAAGAGCTACATCCAATAAAAAAAGAACAACAAACATATATATAGCTTTAAAAAAATTTTTATTGTTAGCAGACATTCCTACTTCTCCCTTGATTCTAATTTTGGGCCTTTATTTTCTTTATCATTTTGATTATTATCTTTTAGATAATCCGTTTCTTTTATCCTTTTCTTTTAGCAATTTTACCTTTTAATATTCCAGAAATAAAGATTCCAGCTCATTAGATTCTATAGGATTTGCATTATAATAGAGTGATTACACACTATTAATATGGAGTTAATAATCTTATTGAAAAATACTTTAGAATATCTCTTCTGTGAACACTTGATAAAAACTTGAATTCATCTAGATACAAGACCCTCTCATTAGCATGGAAAATAATTATTATTTTCTTCTTTTATAGTTATATCAGCTAATACCATAGCAAAAAAACAATCTCACATAGAGATCTGAAAACCATTATATTTAAGCCATAGATTAGGAGATATGAAACCTTATTTGTCTGCACATAGAGACATATGAGCGTTCATAACCACGCTTCTTTGCCCCAACATATGCTTGAGATAGTCCTATATGTTTAAACTTAGAATGTATATGCGTGATAAGTGCTAGTTCTTCCTCTACGAAATCTTAATTTCTCAGTTATAATAGAATGCATGAGAAGGAACTCCTTTTGTTATAATCTTTGGATTAAGCAACTTCATTATAACAGAGTTCCTTCTTATTTTTTATTTACTTATCACAAATGTATTATACTCTTACAAAGTACTATGATTTTTACCTTTATTGAAGATACATTTTATTTTCATTTTCGTCTAATTGAAAAAGCTAAATACTCAAGATTAAGTACCAAACCATGTCCCTGTAACAAGCCGATATAATAAATACAAAACTATTATTACAAACACCATCCCACTAATAAGCCTAAAAATAAATATCATAACCGGACTTTCATTATAATTGTTGTCAGGAGAGTATAAGCCCAATAACAAAGGATTATATATGCCAATTCCAGTTACAACTAGACCAAATATACAGGTATAAAACTGTGGATCAATATTCTTAAAAAAAATGAATAAATCTTTCATAAAATATTATCCTCCATATTTTTTCAGTAAATCAGAAACTTCATTATAGGCCTTACCCTCTTCAGATTTATCTCCTATAATTGAATTCTTGAATTAATATATTTCTCAGTACCTGCTTTAATATTGGCTCGCACACTCACAGAGCCAAGTTGAGTCTGAGTACCTAACTCCGGTCCAGCTTCAACGGTAGCATAAATATATTTAGTATTATTATAATTCTATTGTGCCTCCGACAAAATATATTACACTACCATTTAGGTATCTAATAATAAGTCAAAACATATAAATATATGTATAAGGCTACTAGAAATAACCAAGCATATACGCCTGCTTTAAAATTAGACTGTAATCTTTCTACTTTATCACTTTCAAACTCATCATTTTTAAGCATAAAGTACATTCCAACCAAAGAAATCCCCATACAAAATATCCACCAAAACAACATAGTAAATGGAGATATTAAATTACGTAAGAAAAATATTCCCAATCCAAGTACTAAACTAAAAGTATAGATAATTCTAGCTAAACTAAGCTCACCTTTATGCGTAATAAGTTTGTATATAAAGAATATAATACCAAACATTATGATTAAATCTTGATACATTACTTATCTATATCCTTTTTCAAATTAAATTTAATTTCATCTTTAACGTGACAGCCAAATGTTGCACCAGTAACACCTAATGAAGTATGACACATTACACGACCTAACCACACACCAACAATTTTATATACATCAGGATAACATGGTTGATTTTTTTAGCAAAGTATATATTATCAATGAGTTTATAATTCATACAAAATAAACCATTAACTTATTCTAGCTTAATTTAAATTGCATGAAATTAAAGTTTATAATAAAATATTCATATACATCTGATAACATTAGTTTATTCAGAACGATATAACACCTTATGGAGGTCCCTTATGAAACTAAAACAGCTTATTTTATCTAGCATCGCTCTAGGTGCGTTAGCTTTCACAGTAGGCATGGCGCAACCAGCACATGCAGCAATCGGCATGGAAACACCTGCGCCAGCACAAAATTTAGAGAAACCTGCATCTGTAACGACACAACATCACATCAATGTAGATGGCAAGGTATTAGAACCGGTAAAAGACCATCAAAATGTAGCCTATGTAGACGGTCAACCGCTCGTAGCACTGCGCCAAGTATCGGAAGCGTTAGGCTATAAGGTGGCGTGGGACGCACCAACAAAAACAGCATTGGTAGATATGAGTATTGCTACACTAGCCATCCAACCAGATCAAGCGCAAATCGTAAGAAAGGGCAAGTTGCAAATCATCAACCTTGATACATCCGAATCTATGCTGCCTACACCGCGCATGATAGATGGTCAATTGTTCGTGAGCCCTAGTGCATTCAAATTACTATTAAATGACGTAAAAATCACGAAGAACGAAATTTTCATCGCTCCACAACGGGCTCAGCTAGCATCCACAACCAATACGAATGTACCTCACAAAAACGAAATCAGTACATTCTTGCCGCCATCAGACAATACGTCTGCCAAGGTAGAGACTAGTTCCAAAGTGGAGTCCAACACAAAAACCACTACAAAGAACGAACCTCTAATCAAGGTTAAACATACGCAAGCAACTGATAAAGACACAAAATAATAACACGAACAGTAAAGCCCTTCTGTCGCGACCGAAGGGCTTTGGTATATGCAACAACGGCGGTTCTAACAAGGACCGCCGTTTTGTTATCCCCTATTATTTAAATAGAGTGTTAAACAAGTTTTGCAACAAGGAAAGCAAAGAGCTAAGAATATCTTGTGCTGTTTTATCTGTATTATTTGTAGTATTAGCTGTTGTTACAGAACCAGCCGTTTTAGTAGGCTCTACTGTTGTTGTAGTGTTGGCAGCAGGAGCTGGTGTAACTGTAGTGGCTACAGGTTCCACAGGTGCTCTACCCGTAGATGGTGTAGGTGTCAAAACTGGTGGACGAATGGAATCAGTATATTTATAGCCATAAGATGCGTTAGCTGGTTGTGCTGTAAATGCTACAACGCCTAAAGCCATAACAGATGCCATAAGTGTTATAGATAATTTTTTAGCTTTTCTCATAAGAAACCTCCTAATAAAACACATGTATAATCCACTATGTTATCAAATGTTTTGATAACAGTTCGCATTTTATACTTAGGAGATAAGCTGAACATGAAAATTTTCAAACTTCATCGAATCTTAATCGATTTCAAACTATCGGATAAGTCTTTGATTGATTCTTTGGCATCATCTAAAATGCCTTTTGCATCACTTGGTGGTTTTATATCTACTTGATTCATCGATTGACTATTACCTTGAGCTCGTTTCATGTTTTGATTTGCCTGTGCCATATCATTTTTTATACCATCCATCGTGTTGCCAAGCTCACCAAAGGTACTTTCATCATAGATTGCAAAATTACTGCCCCCATTGGATGTAATATTCAACGGCCCCAATGTTAATTCGCCATTATCGATATGCAATGCATCCGTGGAGATAGTCGTTACCGATGTATGCACTTTCACATCAAAGAACGATAGATGGCGGCCTTGATTGTGAAAGCGCCCTGTAATCGATTGTATAGGAATGAGTATGTAACGACCTGCACCAGACGTGAAATCGCCCCACACCACCATATCCTTAGGCTGACCCTTACTTGAGAAGTTAAGGTTCGCCGATACAGGAACAGAAAAATCTGGCGTTTTTAAGGCCATGCTACTATCTAGATCCGTAGCAACCCCCGTCAATTCATAGGCCCGTGTATCTAGATTATATACACCCTTAGCCTTTAACTTACCGCCAAATACATTGGCATATACCTCTTTAAAATCAAGTATGCCATCTTGATAGGTCACATCGCCTACCACATTTTCAAAGGTTAGTGCAGGGATTCTAAGAATTGGCATGGTAACACGTCCCGATGCAAAAGGCCGATTAATATCCCCTGTCACTGCTGTGAGCAAGGTCATCTTATCGTGAATACTATCACCAAATCCTAAGGATGCCGGATCTACTCCATAAATATTTAGATTCATATTCAGCGTAGGCATACGATGCTTAAGCACATCTTTTAGATCGATGCGACCATCTAATGTAAGACCATCCCCAATGGCGGTGCCTCCGAATTTACCAGTTGTCATATTCATGCGAATGGCACGATTCGTATCAATATCAAATCGAGCATTAACATTCTTCATCACATAATGTCGATTCTTTTGGAATATTTCCAATTGACAGTCTGAAAGCTTCACAATCGCATCGATATGTTGACCATTCCAGTTAAAGTTACGCACCTTTTTCCCTAGCTCTTCTTGACGTTCTAGCGTCGTTTTTTTCGGTGCTTTAGGTCGCTGTTCTACTTCAGATAATGGTTTATTAATATCAGGAGAAGCAGGCACAAAATCGACTCGATTATCGTCATCTAAATCTACTACAATGACCGCATCATTTAATTCTATACCTCGGATGGCAGATGCCTTGAAATTACGGGTAATCACATCCCACATATTAACGCGTATCTTGCCAGAAGGTACGGTCATCAACTGATGTCCATCGTCATCAGCCCATTGCAAATCCTCAAAGGATATGGTCCCCCATGGGGTAGCACTTAAACTAGAAACAGTAATTGTCCCTCGCATCATGGTCTGACGCGCTATTACCTCATTAAAAATAACACCCATGCCTCGACTTGCAATAGTAGCTAAGATAGAGATAATGACTACCGTAATTCCAATAAATGTAATGATGCCTAGTATGCCTCGCCTATATAATTGTATATATTTGCTCCAATACGAGCGAATTCGTCTAGTCATACAATTATTATAGCATTAAATTTTACAAAACCAATCATACTATAGATTTACAAACAGAAAATGCACCCACTAATGTGAGTGCGCTTTCATACAATATATCACAATTTATATATTATGCTTTTGCTTCTTTACCGTATTTTACAAGGCTTTCTGCTTCAATTTCTTCTTGAGTGCGATAGTCTTGAGGAATGTCAGCCAAGCGAATCCAGCTACGAACTGCTTCTACTAATACGATAAGGATCATGAGGAACATAGCCGCACTGAATGCTACTAGGATCCATTTACCAGCAGGAATGTAGCTGTTAAATACGTTTTCAAAGTCCGCAGCGATAGCAACGATAGCCATAAGAATACAAGGAATACCTGTTACCCATGCATAACGTTTACGACCAAGTCGCATGATAACTGTAGTACCTACAGCCAATGTCATAGTACCTAATAATTGATTAGATACGCCGAATAGAGGCCAGATAATACCGATGTTACCTTGTAGAACTAGATAGCCCCACAAAATACAAATTAAAGCTGCACAACCATAAACGCCAGGAGCCCAATGTTGGTCGTTGAATTTAGGATGGAAATGACCTAATAATTCTTGAAGTAAATAACGACCTACGCGAGTACCAGCATCGATCAAAGTCATGATGAACAATGCTTCAAACATGATACAGAAGTGATACCAGTAACCCATCAAGTGATCCATGTTAGGCAATCTAGAGAAGATATGAGCCATACCTACTGCAAGGGATACGGCGCCACCAGGACGGTGCATCAAGTCTTCACCAACCATTGCGGACAATGCTGGCAATTCATGAACTTGAAGGCCTAACGCTTTGAAGGATTCAACAGTGGAGTTAATTGCGAAGTAATCATCTGGATGCAATGCAGTTGCTGCAATTAACGCCATCATAGCGATGAAGCCTTCTGTTAACATTGCACCATAGCCGATAGGCAAGATTTCTTTTTCATTAGTAAGCATTTTAGGTGTTGTACCTGTCGCGATAACAGTATGGAAACCAGATAACGCACCACATGCGATAGTAATGAAGATATAAGGGAATACAGAACCTTTCAATACAGGACCGCCACCCCAGATATAAGGAGTAACAGCTGGCATTTGAATTTCAGGCATTACGATGATAATACCAAGAGCCAATGCGCCGATTGTACCGATTTTAAGGTATGTGGACAAGTAGTCACGAGGAGCAAGCAATAACCATACTGGTAATGCTGCTGCAAAGAAACCATAGACTGCAAGCATGATTTCAATGGTTTGCAAGTCATATGTAAACCAAGAAGCATATTCGCTAGCTGCTACATTTGGACCGTAGATAATAGCTGCGAAGATCAATGCTACACCGATAATAGTGGCTTCTTGAATTTTACCAGGACGCAACCATTTCAAATAAATACCAATGAAAATAGCGATTGGAATGGTAGCAAATACGGAGAAGAACCCCCAAGGAGAATTATGCAATGCGTTAGCTACTACTACGGCCATACCAGCAAGAGTAATGATCAATAGGAATAATGTAGCAAGCATAGCACCGAATCCAGCCAATTTACTGATTTCTTCGCGAGCAATATCCGCGATAGACTTACCATCATAGCGAACGGATGCAAATAAGATAACCATATCATGTACAGCACCGGCGAGTACGGAACCGATAAGAATCCATAATGCACCAGGCAAATACCCGAACTGTGCTGCGATAACAGGACCTACGAGAGGACCCGCACCAGCAATCGCTGCAAAGTGATGACCAAATGTTACCCATTTGTTTGTTGGCACGTAATCGTGACCATCATTGTGAACCATAGCTGGCGTTGGACGATACTGATCGAGTGTCAGCACCTTGGCCGCTATGAAAGCCCCATAAAAGCGGTACGCTAAAATTAGAATACACGCGGAGGCTATAACTAAGTAAATACCATTCATAACCATAAAAACACCTCCAATGTACATGACATCGGAGGTGCCAAATAAAAATTTCTAATAAAATTAGGTCTCCAATGCCACTGTAGCTTATAAATTGATGAGTACTTACATACTCATTGTATATCTAAACAAGAATATGTCAATTTACACTTAATCATTTTAGATACTCATTATTCGTTAAAAGCATATATCGAAGACTGTTTTATTTTTTTAATATGATATTTCCAAACGTGCGTAACAGATTAAGCCCTACAGCTCCGCTTTTTTCAGGATGAAACTGCATGCCATACACATTCCCCTTCTCAACAATGCCCGGTACCTTAACTCCATAATCAGCAGTAGTCATTATATATTGAGAATCTGTATCCACATAATAAGAGTGCACAAAATATGTATATTTATTAGCTATATCAGAAAATACGCTATCTTTACGGCATAGTGTATTTTGATTCCACCCCATATGAGGCACACGAAGGCCGAGGTTATTAGGAATAGCTTTCACAGTGCCCGGTATAATGCCCAGCCCTGGTGTGGGACCATATTCTTCAGATTCATCAAATAAAAGCTGCATTCCTAAACAAATACCGAGCAATGGTATATTGCGCTCCACCACCTCGTGAATGACCTCGATAAGGCCACGCTCACGGAGGACGGAAACGGCCGATGCATAGGCGCCGACACCTGGTAAAATCACGCCATCAGCAGCCAAAATCGTATCTCGATTAGCGGTCAACACCGCATCAAGCCCGATATGTTGTAATGCTTTTTGTACATTAAATGTATTGCCCGCATCATAATCAATTATGGCAATCATAGTGACATCCTTTCTTTCACGCCTATGTAAATAGCAAGATTCATCGCATATACGCGACCTGTATTATTGGCGAGCCATATAGTCTTTCAAAATAGAACGCATAATAGCGCCATCACTAGCGGTCGGCAATGTTACGCGCAACCAGTTTTCTCGTTGCCCACGGCGCACTTGGTAGCCCTTAGCGAGCCATTCATCAGCGAGGCCATCCGCATTAGGTACGGACATAAAGATAAAATTAGCACCGCTCTTATAATACGTGCCACCTACTTCATCCAACGTTTGTTCCCACAAAGCGCGTTCTGCCGCATTCTTTTCTACAGTGCTACGCAAAAATTCACGATCACCAAAGGCCGCCTCAGCAGCCACTTGGGACAATGTATTCAAATTATAAGGCAAGCGAATCGTTTGTATATAATTCGCTAATTCAGCACTACTCATCATATAACCAACGCGGTAGTTTGCGAGGCCATAAGCCTTCGAGAAGGTTCTCATAATAAACACATTAGGGAATTCATCAAGCAAAGCTCGTGCGGTTGGCACCTCTACGGAGGTTACGAAATCGATATAGGCTTCATCGATGATGACTAACACATCTTTCGGCAATGTGCTGATAAAGGTGCGAATATCTTCAACGTTTTCATAGGTCCCTGTTGGATTGTTAGGGTTACAAATCCATACAAGGCGTGTTGTAGTATCTACGGCTTGACGCATGGCATTAAAATCGTATTGCCCTGTTGCTTCAATACAAGGCACTTCGCGAATCACAGCACCTTCTACAAGACCATTAAGGCCGTATTCAGAGAATGCGGGCACGCTGATAACGATGGAATCACCGGCATTGATAAATGTTTTATTTACCATGGAAATCACTTCATCAAGGCCGACGCCAATAACAAGTTGATTTTCCGCTACCTTCCAATAATCCGCTAATACGCTTCGCAAGGATGATGCATTGCCATCAGGATATAGATTGGCATCATTGTTTGTCACATAATCTAATACTGCTTCGCGCACCTTTGGCGATGTACCATAAGGGTTTTCGTTGGCTGACAATCGCACAAGACGCTCCACACCGAGGCGAGCTTTGACGGATTCAGCCGGTTCCTCTGGCACATAGGGCTTTAATTGGCCAATAATCTTCTTCATACTCTACTCCTTACAAATCTGTAATCGCTTTGCGTTCCTGTGTTTTACTGATGACGCCTTCACGGCTTGCCAACTCTTCTAAGATGGCTTCGTAAGGAACGCCTTTTTCTACTAATAGCACGAGCAAATGATAGAGTACGTCTGCTGTTTCATATACTAGTTCTTGTGGATCTCCGTTTTTAGCAGCGATAACAACTTCTGTTGCTTCTTCGCCGACCTTTTTCAAGATTTTATCGAGTCCCTTATCGAATAAGTAATTTGTATAGGATCCTTCCTTTGGTGTTTCCTTGCGCCCTTTGATAATGGCATATAATTCTTCTAATGTTTGTTGATTGGCCATTGTTCTTCTCCTTTGTGAAAGCTAACGCCTATGCGTCGTCTCACCTCATATTTCGTATTTCTCTACGCTTCTACATCGTTAAAAAAGCAGCTCACCGCTCCTGTATGACATGCAGGCCCTTCTGCATTAACGAGAACCAGTAATGTATCGCCATCGCAATCGAGCTTCATATCCACCACGTGTTGCACATTGCCACTGGTACCGCCTTTATGCCAAAGTTCTTGGCGAGAACGAGACCAGAACCATGTTTCCTTGGTTTCCAGTGTTTTGTGAAAGCTTTCTTCGTTCATCCACGCCACCATGAGCACTGCTTTTGTTGTATTATCTTGAACGACTGTTGGTAACAGGCCGCCACCTTTATTAAAGTCTGGTTTCATGTATGCTACAATCTCCTACCTATCTAACAGCAATGCCCGCTGCCTTCAATTGGGCTTTCAAATCGGGAATACTGATTTCACCAAAGTGGAATATAGACGCTGCTAGCGCACCAGTAACGCCGGTCTCGGTAAAAACATCGATAAAATGCTGTACCGTACCAGCTCCACCAGAGGCTATAATCGGTACATCTACGACCTCTTCCAAGGCCTTATATAATTTAATATCAAAGCCGGATTTAGTGCCATCCTTATCCATGCTTGTTACCAATAACTCACCAGCGCCACGGCTCACCGCTTCTTTAGCCCACGCTAGGGCTTCCCAATCACTACGCTTACGACCACCATGGGTATACACATACCATTTGCCAGTCTCTGGATCCGTTTTTACATCAATAGCTACTACCATACATTGGTTGCCAAACTTTTGAGCGCCTTCACTGATGAGTTCTGGATGCGCTAAAGCAGCTGAATTAAGCGATACCTTATCGGCGCCAGCTTTCAATAGCGCGCTCATATCGTCCACTGTTTTAATGCCACCACCTACGGTGAGGGGCATGAACACATGTTTTGAAATATCTGTCACCACATCGCGCATCGTCGTACGTCTGTCCACCGTAGCCGTAATATCGAGGAATACGAGTTCATCGGCGCCCTGTTCCTCATAGGTAGCCGCAATATCGACAGGGCTGCCTACATCAACGAGATTTACAAAGTTAACGCCTTTTTTTACGCGTCCATTATCTACGTCTAAACAAGGAATAATCCGTTTCGCTAACATGATGCTTTCTCCTTATTAAACGCAGCAATTTCCTCTAATGTAATGGTGCGTTCATATAAAGCCTTACCTACGATGCTATCCACAACACCGCGTTTTTCAAGATTCTTAATATCCTCTAAATTGCGGACACCACCGGATGCAACAATACGGGCCGTCGGGAATTGATCTTGTAAGGAACCCAATAGGTCTTCATTAGCACCTTGCATTGTGCCATCTCGGTCCACATCGGTAACGATAAAATACTTTGCACCGGCAGCCACCATAGCACCGATAAGGTCGGTCATAGGCACATCAGATTGGTCGAGCCAACCTTCTGCAGCAACCTTACCATTCTTGCCGTCTACGCCGATAACGATGCGTTCTGGACCGTATTCGGCGATAACCTGTTTCGTCAATTCAGGATTTTTAAGGGCTACGGAACCGAGAATAACGCGATTAACGCCCATTTCTAAATATAAGTCTACCGCATCTTTGTCACGAATACCGCCACCGATTTCTAACACACCTGTAAATGCAGCGCGCACCCGTTTAACGATATCCACAATAACTGGTTTCCCCGCCTTTGCCCCATCTAAATCGACGAGGTGCAAAGCGCCAACGCCAGCAGCCTCGTACTGAGATGCTTGGTCAACCGGATCTGGATTGATAATGGTCTCCTTTGCAAAATCGCCCTTATACAAGCGTACACTGCGACCATCTTGTAAATCTATAGCTGGAAAAATCATAGTATCTCCTCTACTCACGAGCCTTATGTGGCCCGGTTTTCACCATTCATAAGGGCTATATTAAATCATGCCCTTTGTAGAATTCACACCTTGAATGTCCGGGTTAATCGTAACGGCCTTACGCAATGCGCGACCAGTAGCCTTGAACATGCTTTCAATAATATGATGCGTATTGCGACCATATTCATTGCGCACATGTAAATTCATGGCACCACTAACGGCCAAGGCTTGGAAGAAATCCTCTACCAATTCTGTTTCAAAATTGCCTCCCAATACAGGTGTCGTAAATTCACCATTAAACACGAGGTATGGACGACCACTGAGATCGATGACAACCTGTGTCAACGCTTCATCCATAGGCACCCACGCGTCGCCATAACGCTCGATACCCGCCTTGTCACCTAGAGCCTGTGTCAAGGCTTGTCCTAAAGTCAATGCAATATCCTCTACCGTATGATGCGCATCTACGTACGTATCGCCTACGGCTTTTACAGCCAGGCCAAAACGGCCATGTTTCGCCAATAAACGGAGCATATGATCAAGGAAACCGATGCCTGTATCGACGTGAATATCCTGATTTCCATCTAGGGTAAGTGTAATTGTAATATCTGTTTCGCCCGTTTTACGAGTTACCGTAGCTGACCGATTTGTTCTCATCATAGTATCCTCTTATTATTAAGGAAGCCCTTTAAGGCGTTCCCATCCAACAATTATTTTTCAAAGCGCACTTCAATAGCACGAGCATGTGCTTCAAGTCCTTCTGTACGAGCCAAGGTAGTAATATCCTTCGCAACCTCTTGTAAGCGTTCACGGCTAAATTGAGTAAAGGAAATGCGTTTTACGAAATCGTACACACCAAGGGGGGACGAGAATTTTGCAGTACCGCTCGTAGGTAATACGTGATTTGTACCGCCTACATAGTCGCCCAACGGTTCAGATGCATATCTGCCAAGGAACACGGAACCTGCATTTTCTACCATGCTCATATATTCCATAGGATCTGGTAATTGAATTTCCAAATGTTCTGGTGCCACTTCGTTCATAACAGTAAACATATCTTCTACGCTATCCATAACGGCAATGTAGCTATTGTTTTCGATAGCTGGACGTGCAATGCTTTCACGAGGTAATTGTGAAAGTTGACGTTCTACCTCATCGGATACGAGGTTAGCTAGTTTTTCACTATTTGTAACCATGATGGCACGAGCTCGTGGGTCATGTTCCGCTTGGGATAATAAGTCCGCAGCAAGATGTACTGGATTAGCACTTTCATCCGCGATAACGCCAATTTCACTAGGGCCGGCAATCATGTCGATATCAACTTGGCCAAATACTTGGCGTTTTGCAGTAGCCACATAAATGTTACCAGGGCCTACGATTTTATCTACCTTCGGAATTTGTTCAGAACCATACGCAAGAGCTGCTACGCCTTGAGCACCACCTACTTGGTATACCGCATCAACGCCAGCAAGTTTTGCAGCGCCTAGTACAGCAGGATTAATGCCATCCTTTTGTGGAGGGGTTACCATGATAATTTCCTTAACACCAGCGATTTTTGCAGGCAATGCAGTCATCATAATGGTAGATGGATATGCGGCTGTACCACCAGGAACATAGAGGCCAACACGAGCCAATGGAGTTACCTTTTGACCACGCGTGATACCTGGTGTATCCATGTCTACAAAGCCTTGTTCAATTTCACGACTGTGGAATTCGGTAATGTTTTTCTTCGCTACCAATAAAGCGTGTTTCAAATCTTCTGGTAAATTGTCCCATGCTGCATCGATGATGGATTGATCTACCTTAAAATCATCAAGTTTTACGCCATCGAATTTTTCAGAATATTCACGGAGTGCTGCATCGCCATTAGCACGTACATTTTCGATAATATCATGCACGCGGCGTTCAATTTCCATATCTGTTGTTTGTTGTGTATATTGACGGACAATGCTAAGCATTGCTTCAAGAGATTCTTTGTAAATTTTCATTGTATGTCCTCATTTCAAACTATGTATATTATATATCTCTCACTACATTACTGTAGCGATATAATTATTTGTTATCAATGGCTGATTGTAATTGGTCAATCAACGCAAAGATAGTATTTCTTTTTTGTTTTAACGCTAGTGGGTTCGCCACAAGACGGGTCGAAATTGGTTGGAGCCAATCATAGATTTTAAGATTGTTTTCTCGTAGCGTTGTACCTGTTTCTGTAATATCTACGATGGCATCGGCTAAGCCTACGAGCGGAGCCAATTCAACGGAACCTTCAATTTTGATGATTTCTACGTCTTGGGATCCGAAATATTGTTTTGTAATGGTTGGATATTTCGTACCAATCCGCTGACGACGGCCTTCCTTCGGATTATACCCTTCTAAGGAGGCCAAGATAAATTGACATTGTCCCGTTTTTAAATCTAGCATTTCATAGGATGTATTATCTTGTTCATCCAGTACATCGCTACCAACGATGCCCAAATCAACAACGCCATTATTCAAATATGTCGTTACATCAGGGCCCTTCACTAGGATGACCTCTACCGAATCACCTAATGGGATGATTAACTTGCGCGCTTTGTTACGTAATGGTTCGCAGTCAATACCACAGGACTCTAAGAGTGGAATAAAATCCTTTTCAACGCGGCCCTTTGTCAAGGCGATACGCAATTTACCATTATCTTGAATGTTGCTTTCACCTTGCATAAGCACATCCGTAAGGACATCGATGTTGAAAGCCATACCAACGGATGGCATCGGTGTACCATCAAATCCGGACAAGAGACCATCATAGCGACCACCGCTGACGATGTATTGAGATACGCCATCTACATAACCTCTAAAGGTAAAGCCTGTGTAATAGGATTGAAGCGGTTCTGTAGACACATCAATGCGAACTTGTTGGCCAGTTGCCTCGATTTGTCCGGCTAAATCCATAAGGCTATCTAAAATACGTTGTGCACCAGCAGGCAAAATCACTTGAGTGAGCTCATTTTTAATATCATTTACAGTGCCAAATAAGCGAGGCCAAATCATAAGGAATGGGTAAAGTGCATTATTTTTAAATTCGCTAATCAATTCGTTATAACGTGGCAAATATTTTGTAAATAACGCATCGAGCAAATCCGTTCGTTCCCCATCGGTCAAGCCCAATGCATCGGTGATAGCACGGGAGAAACGAGCATCGCCTATTTCTAATAATAAGGTATTATTGAGCTGTGATTCGTTCACCTCTTTAATGATGGCAAAGCATTCTAATTCGGCATCAATACCTTCATAGCCGACCATTTCGATGCCACCTTGTGTGACTTGGTTGATATCGCCACGATGCTGTTTGTTTTTCATCAACACATCGCCAAGATAGTAGAACTTGCGAGGCAATTCAATATTCGTAGTCGCTAAGAAACGACCGATTGGCATGGTTAAATCGGGGCGGATAACCACAGATGCATCAGAACTACCAAAGAATTCGTACATATGTTGACCACGGCCTAATGTATAACCATTAAACACATCTTTGTATTCTACGAGGGGTGTAGAAATTTTTGTATACTGACGATTGCGGCAAAGGCTGAGCAAATATTGACTCACATCATCCTTGCGCTCCGCTACAGCACCTATATCATCACGAAAACCTGTAGGCAACTGTTTCTGTACCATGAGGATCATCCTTTCTATAAACCATGCTAATATTTCTATTTAAATATATAGATTCTTTTAGATTTTATCGCTTTAGCGTGTTAAAGTATAAAATTATAATAATACTCCTCTATAGAATTGTCAATAGAGGAGTATTAATTCTAGTCCCAAACCTTTGCCACATCAGCTACGCTATGCGCATCAGATCCTAGCACAAAGGGCACGCCGATAATGGCAGCTATTCCTTGAATAAAGCGGCTCGGATACATTTCACCGCAATCAGGTTTAAAGAATCCGCTCATATTATAATCTAGTTCTCTACCTTGAACTCGCATAATATGTAATATATCGCTTACGAGTTGTGCATTCCGTTTATCTAGATGATGTTCAAAACCGAAATAGTGTTGGTATTTCTTGATTAAATCAAAGTGACCTATTCGCTTTGGCGTATACGTACCCAAATCGGCGCGCACTGCTTGGCGAATAATACTAAAGTATTTATAATACAATTCACTTTGATTTGAAATCCAAGGGCCAAAGCCCTTTTCAAATTCCTCTGTATTATAGTCAACACAGTAGTATTTGCCACCTACACCATCCATAAAGTGAACAGAAAGAATATTATCATCCGTCAATGGACCATAGCGATCAAGGAAGTCTTGGATATCGCTTTCAAAACCAGGGATATAATCCACCTCAAAACCAAGGGAAATATCGATATGCGTACCATAGGCACGTTGTAATTCGCGGCCTAATTCGAGATAGGAATCCACCTGATTGAGTTTAAGAGACGCCGTATCGTATGCGACCTTATCGCCGCCGTACTCTGCTTCAAAGGCCTTTGGTAACGGAGCATGCTCTGTTAAACACACCTTTTCAATACGCAATTCAATGGCCTTTTCAATCATAAGCGCCGTTCTATCACCACTACCATGTGGACATAATTCAGTATGAAAATGACCATCCACCAATCGGCTACGATACGTACTATTGCCTATGAACTGCCGTTCTGCTTTCATATTTATCATAACTTACCCCTATCTATGTATAGCATACATCCGCAACCCCACGGATATATGAAGTATTTAATATCTATTATTATACCAATAATGCGTAAGTTTCGGTATCCTGATATTTTCCATGTTTAAAACCAACTTCAGGGGTAAGACCACAATAGGTAAAACCAAATCGATTGTGCAATTTCGTGCTCCCCTCATTCCCTGCAGTAATAACGGACACCACATTATGTAATGTATCATCGGATTTCGCCATAGCTATAATACGTTCCATCAACTGTGTTGCCACACCTTGACCACGGTAATCTTGATGAATATATATAGACAATTCTACAGTACTTTTGAAAGCATCCTTTAATCGATATGGTGAAAGCGATGCATAGCCTACCACTACATCATCAATGGTTCCTACAATGATAGGATGATGCTCATCGCTGTGCGCGTTATACCACTCATGCCACTCTTCCAATGTGCGAGGTTCAAGATCTAAGGTAGCTACGCCATATTCGACCTCGTAGTTGTAAATAGATAAACAAGCAAACACATCATCTTTTGCAATTAATCGAATTATTAATTCACTCATATATTCCTCTAAAATAGTTTATGGAAGCAACCTTAGTTGTAACTACCTATAACTATTGGCTCAACAATAAGACAAAAAAATAAGCAAGAAAAAGGACGAGCTGCAACTCGTCCTTTTTTGTTATATTGTAGGTAATTTTATACGCTTCACTACCTATTTGTAGTATATCATAAATATATAACACTAACTAATAATAAATAGGAAATAGTCAATTATATCTCTATAGTACACCAAATAGAATAAGTGTGACTACAATTAATGCAACAATAACTATATAGTCTATTAGTTTAAGACCTACGGACGCGGCAAAGCTATGTGTCTTGCCACCAAAGCCTCTTAGTTCCAAGGACAAAGCCATTGTTTCAGAACGGCCTAAGGATTTTAAGAGTAATGGTTGGATAACAGAGCCATAGGATTTCATGCGTTTAAAGATATTGCCTTCCAAGGAAAGGCCACGACAAGATTGTGCCTCTTGTACAGCCTTACTTTCACCAATGAAATCAGGTACAAAGCGAAGGGCTGCGGTAAACATAAATGCATATTCATAAGGAATTTTGCATTGTGTCACGAGGGCCGCTGTTAAATCTTGTAATTTAGTTGTTGCTAAAAGTGCAATAAACACGAGCGTCATGGCTAGCATACGAAGGCCTGATACAACGGCAGAAACGACGTCTCCGCTGCCCAAGTATTGAATGATCCCTAAGAATACAGCGAATACAACTAACGCAAACACGGCCTTATATTGTTTCCATAGTAAACCGGTCAACAACAGTGCTACTAATTCTACGACAACTAATGCCATCAATGACATCCAGTCCCGCAAGAAGATGGCCCATACGGATACGGCGAGGGTCATCAATATTTTTGTTAATGGTACTAAACGTTCCATGGTTCCCTCCTATTCTGCCAATTGCGCGATAAGGCGCGTCCGTAATTCATCCATCGATTTGCAGTAACCTAAGCCTGGTACTGCTTGTGAAAGCTCCACACTTGGCGGTTTTGTGAGGCCCAAATCATGTAATTCATCGGTAGATTTTGAAAATAGTTCTTCTGGTGTGCCGTCAAAGGATACGGTGCGATGTCCCATGATGATGGCACGGGAACATTCAGCCGCCATGATTTCCATATCATGAGTAATCAATAAGATCGTAAGACCTTCACGATTCAACTGACGGAGCAAGGCTAACAATTCTTTTGTTTCCTTACCATCTTGACCACTTGTAGGTTCATCGAGGATGAGGATTTGGGACTGCATAGCCAATGCAGAGGCAATAGCAACGCGTTGCTTTTCACCACGGCGCAATGTAGGTGGATACTCGTCACGTAAATGACTGATACCACAACGCTCTAATACTTCGTCTACAATGTGTGTAACCTCATCTTTAGAACGGCCTAAAGATTCAGGCCCAAACGCCACCTCTGTAGCCACAGTCGGTCTAAACATTTGGCGATCCGGTTGTTGGAATACATATCCAATAAATTGACCTCGTTTAGATGGTGGCATGGATGTAATATCCTTACCATTATAACGGATGTGGCCTTCAGCAGCCTTTTCAAGGCCTACTAAAAGACGTGTAATTGTGGTTTTACCACAACCATTCTTACCACCTACAGCAATAAATTCGCCTTCATGAATGGTAAAGTTTACATTTCTAAAAATATCTACGGTAGGCACATAGCCAAATCGTAAATTTTCTACCTTAAGCATGTGCGCCACCTCCTGTACTTTCACCTACATCATTACCTTGTTGAACTTGACTTTCACCATTTACATTTGTATGTTCATAGCGAGAACGGTCGATAGCCTTAGCCATTTCAATATGATGAAGACCCTTGATAGCCGATTCAATACTGAGCCAAGGTTCGTCGCTATGGTAACCGGCCTTTTCCAATTCCATATACGTTGTAAATACGGATGGCAATGCTTCTACATAAATATCATGATTGTACATGTATTCCAATGTGGTAGATACATCGCTATCGCATACGATTTCACCATTTACCATAAGTGCCATGCGATTAGCATATGGCAATACAGCATGCAAATCATGATCGATAACCACAACAGTGATACCATGATTGCGGTTTAAATCACCTACGAGACGATATAGTTCTGCCGTCCCATCTGGGTCAAGAGAGCTCGTTGGTTCATCAAGAACGAGGACAGATGGATTGGTTGCCAGCACGGAAGCAATCGCCAAACGTTGACGTTGACCGCCGGACAAGCTCGTAATTTTACGATCTTCAAGGCCTTCAATACCGACTTGTTTAAACACCTCTGCACAACGAGCATCGATGGTTGCCCGATCATAGCCACGGTTTTCCATAGCAAAGGCTACTTCTTCGCGAACCGTCATCGTTACGAGTTGTGTATCGTAATCGGCAAGAACAACACCAATATGGTTTGCTAATTCAGGAATCGATAATTGCGTTGTAGCCTTACCGTCTACGAATACCATGCCTTCTAAGCGACCACCGTAGAATTTAGGCACCGCCCCCACCATGGCCATGCAAAGCGTACTTTTACCACAACCGGCAGGCCCTGTTACAACGAGGAAATCACCATCATGTACATCAAGGTTGATGTTCTTTAACGTAGGCGCAGTCGCCTTAGGATGGTAATAATTCATGTGCTCAATGGAAATCTTTGCATCCCGTTCTGGCGTAATAACGAGACCGCTATGGTCGCTAGAAGCTTCGCCACCAGTAGGCAACATGCCTCGTTTAGCGAACATCTTTTGAGCTGGAATGTACAATACTGGTGTAATTGCTGCATTTACAGCCGCTACCACTAACACGAGAGGCCACATAGCGTAGAGATATACATTATTAGGCAAGTTTGCAATTTGCCATAACAACGTAACAAAAATACCGCCAGATACAACAGTCGTAAAGAATGAACCTACAATCGGCGTAATTTCAAAGGAACCAATTTTACCGATTTTCATAGATGTCATGGTGCGAGAAATGAATGTTATCACCAATGCACCAGCTGGTTCGGACAACAAGTTACCATAAGGGAACCCAGATTTGGAGGTTAACACCTCAATCAAGGCCGCCACTAAACCAATGCCCAATGCTTGAGATACACTAGGTTTTGTCAGCAAAATCGCTACGCAATACGCGGAAATCATCCAGTTTGGCGTAACCCCTGCAAAACTTGGGCTCACCAAGTGCAAAATTGTACCCAATGCGAGCATTAATGTGCTCACCGTCACCCATCTAAACTGTCCACCCTGGTCATGGGTGTACACGAGATCCTTTATCCGTTCCATAATACCCTCTTTTCTTCAATAGAATATATACTGTTTATTTTAACATTTATATGGGTATTGTGAAAGTTTATAATCCTTTTCTATCCAACAATATAACTCATACAAAAAATAAAGCGACACCGAATAAACGATGTCGCCGCTTGAAACTATATATAGTTTTTCTATGTACGATATATATTATACATTGAGAAAGCATATGTCAATATATGTATATAAAGATAGAGTAGATTCATTCAATCTAAAATCTTATTCAGCCTTCTCTTCGCTTGACTCTTCAGCTATTCATTTAGTTTCTGTTTTTTCAGCAACCTTCGCTCTAATGTCTTTCGCTGCTCCTGCAGATTTTTCTTTAACGGTATCCGTAATATCTTTAGCCGCATCAGCCGTTATATCTTTTACTTCTCTAGCCTTTTGTTTTAGCTCTTCAGCCTTTACCTTAAGGGTAGCTTCTAGATCTTTTGCAACGTCTGCAGACTTTGCTTTTACTAATTCATTTACATCGTGTGCTGCATCAGCAGATTTAGCTTTTACATCTGCCGCCTTTTCTTTAACTAATACCTTTACTTCTTGCGCTGCATCAGCGGATTTAGCCTTCACATCTGCGGCCTTTTCTTTAGCCAACACCTTCACTTCTTGTGCTGCATCAGCAGTTAAGTCTTTTACAACACTAGCCTTGGATTTAGCTAATTCTTTTACATCCTTAACCGCATCTCCCAATTGATCTAGAAATTTCATGTTAGTTCCCTCCAAATAATTTTGTAATGAATGCCTTCTCTCTTTCAATTACAGATTAAGATTAAATCTCACTTTTATATCATTAAATCACAATACATTCAAATTATAAAGAGTGTCCACGCATCTTCATGTTACTATTAAAATCATTTTATAAATCTACTATATTCTAGAAATGAATATACAGGATTATATATGATTCATTTTTACATTCTTCGAGATTTTATATCAACCCCATAATAAAAAGCACCATCTAGTAACGATAGTGCTTTTAAGAACTAATGTACTTCATCCAATAGTATTTTAAGATAATCACGTCTACTATTTAATATTCTATCAATATAGATAGTACGATCTAAATAACGGTAAAAACTTAAATAATTATGACAAAGCAAATATCTATATTCAATTTTACTCCCTATATTTATCAATAATCGCGGTCCCATTTCTGGAAAAGCGCTTAAGGAATCATTCGTAGTCACTATATCCGAAATAGTTTTCTTAGCTAACTCAATATCACCGGTTTCTTCTTCTATAAAGGATTTTATTTTAAGCAAATCTTCTCGTGCTTTTGGTGCATAGCTAATTTGATTATCCATAATTAAATCCCCAATTCACTTTTTAGTTGCTCTGATGAAATCCAACCTTGTTCTTCACCAGATTGCCGACCTGCCTCTAAAGCACCCATAAGTTTTATTGTAGCCATTACACGTTCATAATCTTGAATATCCATAATTGCATATCGGCCTCTACCATTTTTAGTTAAGAATACGGGACTGTCTATAGCAACATCACGCAATACTTCAGAATAATTACGTAAATCTGAAATAGGTTTTATATTCGGCATACCATCACCTCCAAAATACTTTAGTGATATAACACTCACTTTTTAAATATCTTATCATTATTGTAGTTAAATTATCATGTAAATTCAACGTCAAATTTTACAGCTTTATAATCAGAATCTTACTATACATTGCTTTCTCACTTCCTCGTCACATAGTTATGATATAATGCATATAGTAATTACGCCCACACAGGAGGTCTACATGTACAAATATATCACAATTTTAGGCGCTGCAGGCCAAATCGCACAACGATTGACAGCAACACTTCTAACATATACTGATATGCACATCACATTATATGGACGTCAATTGAGCACACGTATTCATCCGGAAATTTTAGAACACGAACGGGTAACCGTTATCGAAGGATCCTTCCAAAGCCCTAAAAAATTAGAGGAAGCCGTTAAAAATACAGAAATCGTATTCCTCGGTGCTATGGAAACTGGCAGTGACATGGCAGTTATTGTGAAAGCACTATCTCGCCAAAATATTCGTCGCATCATCGGCTTATCCATGGCAGGCCTATCTGGTGAGTTTCCAAAGGCTTTAGAAAAATTCACCTTTGACAATCTACCAATTAGCTATATACAAGGTGAACGTCAGGCGCGCAACGTTTTACGCGAATCTAATTTGAACTACACAATTTTGCGTCTACCTTGGCTCTATAACAATATGGAGAACACGAATTATGAATTAATCGCTGAAGGCGCTCCTTTCAACGATGCACAAGTTACACGCGAAGCTGTAGTAAAAGCCGTTTACGATATACTACACATTGAAGACGAAACACCATTCAGCCGCGCTAGCATTGGTGTAGGTGAACCAGGTACACACTACGATAAACCATCATTTTTATAAACTACCATATATTAGGAGATATCTATGGAACTTTCAAATGATACAATCACCCTAGAAAATAAAACATATAATATGTTAAAAGCCCAGTTAGAAATATTAACCTCTCTAGTGGAAGGACAAAATGATATCATTCAAGGACGTACAACAACCATAGAGGAAACTTTCAATAGTATTGATAAAATGATACACCAATTGGACTAATCTAATATTAATATCCTTAACGGTTTATAAAACTACAAAATATCTTCGGTATACATTTCTTACTCAAGAAAATGTATACCGATTTTTTATTCCCATAATTTATGGTTATTTATGTAGATAAACAACGTTATTTACGCTATACTAATAACAGAATTAAGATACACTAATAAACAGGTAAGGAGATATCATGAATCGCATTGTTGTTATAGGTAGTTGCAACATGGATATTGTGGTCCTCGCGGATAAGCGTCCCGCAGCAGGCGAAACAATTATGGGCAACGAACTGCACATCGCCCACGGCGGTAAAGGTGCTAACCAAGCGGTAGCCGCAGCTCGACTAGGCGCAGAGGTTACCATGGTAGGCTGCATCGGTCGAGATGCATATGGCCAAATGATTTTGGATAACCTCAAAGAAAATCATATCAACACGGACTATATCGTCACCGTCCCAGATACGACAACAGGTACTGCTCATATCACATTAGCTGAAGGTGACAATAGCATCATCGTCATTGCTGGTGCTAATGCTAAGGTAGACCAATCTGTAGTCGATAATGCTTGGTCCGCTATCGAGCAAGCCGATCTCGTAATGGTTCAAAATGAGATTCCTATTCAAACCATCGAATACATCGTTCGTCGTTGCCACGAGGCTAATGTGAAAGTCCTCTTAAACCCGGCTCCAGCGGCTGACCTCAATCCTGAATGGTTGGAACTAGCCACCTATATTACACCAAATGAGCACGAATTATCGGCCCTCTACCCTAATAAAACTACAGAGGAAACATTATTAGCCAATGAAAATAAAATCATCGTTACCCTCGGTAGCCAAGGTGTGGGCTATGCAGACGATGGAGAAATTCACATTGTTCCTGGATTCAAGGTAGAACCAGTAGACACAACAGGCGCAGGCGACACATTTAATGGTGCCTTTGCAACAGCTATCGTCAATGGTAAAAGCCTAGCCAATGCCCTCCACTACGGCAACGCAGCAGCGGCCCTCTCCATCCAAAAACTAGGTGCCCAAGGTGGTATGCCTACAAAGGATGAGGTCGACGCATTCGTATCCAAGTAACACTAGAGAACTGAATAGGACTTTAAAAGCTCCACCGGCCGGGTCTGACTACGGCCTACGGCCTTCGCAGGGCCAAAGTCGCTTTGAAAGTCCTATTCAGCTCCAACAAATATCATCTAATAACGAATGCATTCGACCTCTATATAATAAAGGGAACAATGAACGAGGCTTTAACAGCCTCATTCATTGAAATGAAAGGAGTATTTATGCAACGAAACGGCATTTTAAATAGTCATATTGCCAAGGTTCTTGCGGATCTTGGTCATACAGATACGATTTGTATTTCTGATTGTGGTCTACCCGTACCTGAAGGGGTTCAAAAGATTGACCTTGCGTTGGAGTTCGGTGTGCCTAGTTTTGAGCAGGTTGTATCACTTATTACAAAGCATATGAAGATTGAAGCAATCCAGATTGCTAAGGAAATGAAAGATTTTAATCCAAAGGGTCATGCATTCTTGGAATCCACATTCCCTTGCGACGAATTTGAGTGGATTACAACTAGTCACGATGCTTTTAAAGAAGCCACAAAACAATGCAAGTGCATCATTCGAACTGGTGAAGCATCTCCATATGCGAATATTATCTTGCGTGCCGATTGTATCTTTAGCGATCGTCCTTAAAATTAAAGTCTATTACATACAATAAGAGATACTTTCACCAATCATATAGGAGTAGTTATGGAAATTGTTATGTCAGGCATTGCGAAGGCATTTGGCACGAACCAAGTGCTGCGCGATGTAAGTATTACCCTCAAGGAGGGCGAGGTTCACGCCTTGATGGGCGAAAACGGCGCCGGTAAATCCACCCTCATGAATATCCTCACCGGTATTCACAAGGCGGACGCTGGTACAATCACCATCGACGGCGTAGAGCGCACCTTCCCGAACCCAAGAGAGGCTGAGCTAAACGGGGTGGCTTTCATCCACCAAGAGCTCAATATTTGGCCAAATCTAACATTGTTAGAAAATCTGTATTTAATGAGACCAAAGCGCAATAAATTTGGTATGCTCGACAAAAAGGCGATGCTCGCCGAGGCAGAAAATACATGCCGTGAACTAGGCATCGAATTGCCTCTCACAACGGAGGCAGGCCTTTGCTCCGTTGGACATCAACAAATGACGGAAATCCTTCGTATCTTGATGTTGGATGCAAAGGTTGTCATCATGGATGAACCGACAGCCGCCCTTACAGAGCGTGAAACGGCGACATTGTTCAACATGATGCGCAAGATGAAAGCCCGCGGCGTTGCTATCGTGTATATCTCTCACCGTATGGAAGAGGTATTTAGCGAATGTGATACCATAACGGTTATGCGCGATGGTCACACCATCATTACGAAACCGACAGCTGAGATTTCTGTAGACGAAGTGGTACGCCACATGGTAGGCCGTTCTATCGACGAGTTCTATCCTGCTCGTACAACCACACCAGGCGATGTAGTCATGAGTATCGACCATCTCAAACCAGAAGGCTTTGACAACGACATATCCTTCACCCTACGCAAAGGGGAAATTCTCGGTGTAGCAGGTCTTATGGGTGCAGGCCGCACGGAAATCATGCGTGCCATCTTTGGCGTAGATAAACACAATGGCGGTACCGTAACAGTAAACGGCTCCGTTCTAAACTGTAAAAAACCAGAAGATGCCATCAAAGCTGGCATTGCTTTCATCACAGAAAATAGAAAGAGCGAAGGCTTGATCCTCGATTTCTCCATCGGTTCCAATATTACATTGCCGAACCTTGATGACATTTGCCCATCTCATGTACTAGATAGCGGCAAGCTCAATTCCTTTGCTGACGAATTGTCTAAAAAACTAGGCGTTAAAACACAATCTATTCACGAACCGGCATCGTCCCTATCCGGTGGTAACCAACAAAAGGTAGTTATCGCAAAATGGGTTGGCAAAAAGCCATCCATTATCATCATGGACGAGCCGACGCGCGGTATCGATATCGGCGCGAAACGTGATATTTATGATTTAATGAACGAATTAACGAACGATGGTGTGTCCATTATCATGGTGTCCTCTGAGTTACCTGAAGTGCTCGGCATGAGCGACCGCGTTATGGTCATTCATGAAGGTCGCGTAGCAGGTATCTTGGACCGCAGCGATGCAACACCAGAATCGATTATGACATTAGCCACAGGAGGACAATAATGGACAGCAAAGCTCTACAATATGTAAAAAAATTAGGCCCCCTCATCGGCCTCATCCTATTATTTGTAATTATCTCTGTCATGAACGACAGTTTTCTTGAATTCTCTAACTTGCGTAACTTGTTACGCCAAGTATCCATCAATGCGATCATCGCCTTTGGTATGACCTTCGTCATCTTAACAGGTGGTATCGACTTATCCGTTGGCTCCATCCTCGCTCTCTCCAGTGCAGTGATGGCCAACCTCATCGTAACTGGTACAGACCCTGTATTGGCTATCGTGTTAGCCGCAGGTGCTGGTCTTGTATTGGGCGGTATTAACGGTCTCGTTATTACTTATGGCCGCGTAGCTCCATTCATCGCTACCTTGGCGACCATGACCATCTACCGTGGTGCGACACTAGTATTCACAGATGGTAACCCAATCTCAGGCCTTACACAAGATCCTCTATTCCACGGCTTTGGCCAAGGGGATATTGCAGGCCTTCCAGTACCAGCTATCACAATGTTCCTAGCTTTCATCATCCTCTGGTTCGTATTGAGCCGCACATCCTTAGGCCGTAAAACATACGCCGTAGGTGGTAGTGAAAAGGTTAGTTACATTGCTGGTATCAAGATTGACCGCGTTAAAATCTTCGTGTATGCCTTAACTGGTATGCTCTGTGGTATCGCCGGTGCAATCATCACATCTCGTCTTAACTCTGCACAACCTACAGCAGGTGCAGGCTACGAACTTGACGCTATTGCAGCGGTAGTTCTTGGCGGCACAAGCCTTGCTGGTGGTCGTGGTCATATCGTTGGCACATTAATTGGTGCCCTAATTATCGGTACCCTCAACAACGGGTTAAATATTCTCGACGTTTCCAGTTTCTATCAACAAGTTGTAAAAGGTATTGTCATTTTATTGGCGGTTCTTGCAGATCGCAAGAAAGCCTAGGAGGTTCCTATGAAAAAACTATTGTTACTGTTGGCGATGGCTATCATGGTTATCGGTCTTGTAGCAGGCTGTGGTAAAAGCGCTGATAACGGCGGCGACAAAAAATCCGGCACAATCGGCTTCTCTGTTTCCACATTAAACAACCCATTCTTCGTAACTATGAAAGAAGGCGTTGAGGCTCAAGCTAAAGCGCTTGGTCTTAAAGTTAAAATCGTTGATGCTCAAAACGACCCTGCTAAACAAGCAAACGATATTTCCGACTTGATTGAAAGCGGCGTTTCCGTATTGATCATCAACCCTGTAGACTCTGCAGCTATCTCTACTTCTGTAGAAGCAGCAAATGCTAAAAATATTCCTGTCATCACTGTTGACCGCTCTGCTGACAAAGGCAAAGTAGTAGCTCACATCGCTTCCGATAACGTAAAAGGTGGCGAAATGGCTGCACAACTTATCGCTGATAAAGTAGGCAAAGCTGCAAAAGTTGCTGAAATCGAAGGTATCCCTGGTGCTTCCGCAACTCGTGAACGTGGCCAAGGTTTCCACAACGTAGCTGACAAAGACTTAACAGTAGTAGCAAAACAAAGTGCTGACTTCGACCGTACAAAAGGTTTGAACGTAGCAACAAATATCTTGCAAGCTAACCCTGACGTACAAGCTATCTTCGCTCATAATGACGAAATGGCATTGGGCGCTATCCAAGCAGCTAAATCTGCAGGCAAAACAATCTTCATCGTAGGCTTTGACGGTACTGCTGATGCAGAAAAAGCTGTTAAAGACGGCACATTGGCTGCAACAATTGCTCAACAACCAGACCAAATGGGTAAAATCGCTATCGATACAGCTCAAAAAATTATTAAAGGCGAAGCTGTAGATGCTAAAATTCCTGTAGATCTTAAAGTTGTTACAAAATAATTGTATATAGAAACTGGGTACAGAAAAAGAGTCGCACCATTTGGAGCGACTCTCTTTTTATTGCTAAATTGTAGGGTTATAGGATACAGGATTTCGAATACATCCCCTTCTAAAAAATAGAACAGGCCTGTTCTATTTTTTTAGTACCCCTTATACCCTTTCTAAGAATTACTACAGGCATGTACTAATTTATAAAACATATATGTCCGCACCAATAATTATTTTATACCTAAACAATATAAACTATCTTTCTTTAGGTTCTCGCCCAAGAAAAACTTTGAAAAACTCAATAAACTTTGGTAAATACTATGTATCCTCCACCAATCGCCAGTATCAACAATAGCTGAGCAACAATGATCCCCTTGTTTGATATAATAACTATATTAATTATATAGACTTTTTCGTATGCTATAATGAGCATATATAAAATACACAAGGGAAGGAGGATTCGCATGGAATACGTATTACTCAACAAAAACGCCCCTATATTGCAGTTTCGCATCGAGAGGCACGAAGAAGTTGTCAATCTAACCTCGTTAGTCCGTATGGATATTTGCGATTTAACAATCATAGATAATGCGACATTACCAATAAATATGCAACCTACCATAAAAGGACTAAAAAATTGGTTATTACAACGTAAGATTCCAAATAATCGTGCATTTGTTGAGAATTTATTAGATGCCATTTCAGATACAGAGAATCCATATCGATATTTAGATGTAACCTATGGTTTATCCTTAAATGATACATTCTGGGTCAAGCCGGCCCATTCCACAGTTTCATGGTCAGATGTTAATTTATACGATAATCCATTTAGTGAAATTGTAGCAGGCATTGCTTTCACCGGCGAAGATAGTCATATACAAGGCATTGTGACGACCCCAGAATACACGACAAACGGCATGCTCCGTAAGTGTTGGCATCGTGAAAATGATGTCATTTATTTATATAAAGGTTCAACACCTCGCTATGCCAATGGAGGGCTTGAGGCACTCAGTGAAGTATATGCTAGCCAGATTGCGGCCGCTATGGGGTTAGCACATGTGGAATATAAACTCACTACATTCCACGACCAACTAGTTAGTGCGTGTCCTCTATTCACATCAGAACAGATTGGATATATGCCTATATCTGGTCTCTTAGATGAAGCGATGTCTCGGGATGAACTCATGTTGTATGATAAGCAGCACGATATCGCTAGCCTATACGGTATTATGCCATTTTCCGATATGATAGTGTTTGATGCGCTCATTCATAATACTGATAGACACCTCAACAATTTTGGTGTTCTCATCGATAATGAAAGCAATCGTATCCTGGGTCCAGCCCCTCTCTTCGATCATGGCAATTCATTATTTTACAATATAACTGACGATGAATACGCAGATTTAAATGGTGTGAAAGATATCAGTTTTTGGGGTCTCTCCTTTGATACATTGGCAAAATTATATCTTCACGATTCGCACCGTGCCATGTTAACACCATTATTAGGATTTAAATTTAATCGTATCCCATCAGATATACTAACAGATACAAAATTAGATATATTAGAGTCCTACATACAACAACGAGCTGCTTATTTTATCCGTTTACTCGACGAAAAACACATCAATTTCATGCATCCTAATATACCGCAACAATAGCAAAAGAGGCTGTCAATAATGACAGCCTCTTATTACATTTTGAACAACTCCGCATGGGTCCCAATCCTAGTCAAGGATAGCACCAGTATATCATCAATATATTCATATATTAACAACCAATCTGGACTTCACCTCATATGTCATACATCTAAAGCCGCCTTTAATTCATCAATAGAATGATATCCTTTCACATTCGGATCTCTAGCTATACGTCGACCTTCTTCGATGGCCTCTATAGTTGTTTGATTTGGTTCATTCAATGTCAAAGAAAAGGGAATTCCATTTGTTCGAATCGTAGCTCGTAAAAACATATTAATAGCTGCAGTCATACTTAATCCTAATTCAGAATAAATTTGATCAGCTTGCTCTTTTATTGTTTTATCTGTTCTAATATTCAAATTTGTAGTTGCCATACTATCACCTCTTACACTTAGTATAGCGAACCAGCTTTTAAAACGCAATACATTGTAACGAAAATCGCAACATATTGTAACGCATTATAAAAGTAAAATATAATATGTATTAGAACATGAAGTTCACGTCTGTACGCCAGTAATCACCTAAGTGGTTACCATCCATATCTTTATTAGCGAAGCCGTAGTATGCACCAATAGATACGTTTTTATATGGAACGTAGTTAACATTAGCTACAAAGCCTTTATAACCATTGCGTACATGAGCGACACCTTTTGTATCCACATAATGTTGGTTATAGAAACTATATGCTGGTGCAAAGGCGCTACTGAAGACAGGAGAATTAGCTTCTTCATAGTAATATTGACCACGTACGCTATAGGTACGAGCTTTACTAATATTATAATTACCATAACCTACGCTAGCCATCCAAGCTTGGGAATTAGATATGCCTGGTGCTGTTAGCCATTCGCCGAATACATTCCAACGGTTGAAGTTCATATTCGCATTAAGGCCCCAAATATTTTTGTATGGGGAATCGATAAAGGATTTAACTTGTTTACCTGTAGCCGCATCAATATCTTGACCTTGGTACAATTTACCATTATGGAATCGACCATACATACCGCCAAGAGTAACATGTTTATTAAGTTTACCTTTTACTTCAAGCATAGCAGCTGTGATAGTATTTTCTTTATCTTGGTAGTAACCTGCACCACCCCACCAGTAACCATAACTAGCGGATACATCTAACTTACCATGTTTATACATGAGGCGTGCCCCATCGATAAGGTCATCGTACATGAGCCCTAGTGCAGGTGTATATAATTGACGACCTACACGCAATGTTGTGTCCTTACCAAAATGATGGTCTACATAAGCAAGATTTACCTTAGCTACGTTAGCATTGCTATTGCCAAGTTCACCTGCACCTTGTACACGGACAACAGCATCGGTTTTATCGTTAACCTTTGCATTAAAGATTACACGAGCCCGATAATCAAAGGAGGAATGCGTGCCATAAGCATATGCATCATCTTTCAATTGGCTGCCACGATAGCGTAAACGGTAATTACCTGTTACCTTCACATTACCAACTTGATCTTCTAATTTTGCTACACGCACGCCCAATGTGTTAAGTTCATTGCTAAATTCATCGGCCAAACGATTAATCATGGCTTGTTGTTCCGCATTAGCACGGTCTTGATTTGCCATGGCTTTCGCTACCATTTGTGCCATTTCGTACCGCGTAATATCTTTATTGCCTTTGAAAGTCCCATCTGGGTAGCCATTAATAATGCCCGCATTCGCCAATTGAGACACAGATTGATATGCCCAAGAATCTGGCGTTACATCGCTAAATGGATTCGCTGCATAAGCACTAACAGAACCCAATACAAAACAAGACACTAAACTTGCTACTAATTTTCTATTCATAGAGATAACCCACTCTCATCTATACACAAACAAAATATATGAATCTATATTCTCTACACCGCATCATCATACTATATAACATACGATACACGCATTAAAGACATCACTTATTCATGTGGTGTTGTATACGTAATATCCTGTGCGGCGTAGCTTTCACCATGAGCCAATACGTAAACGATGGTTTCTAATGTAGCACGTACAGTTTCAACAGCCATACTAGGTTGATTTGGTTTATCCACCACTTGAGATGGCAAGTATGGAATATGCATAAAACCGGCCTTAATATTGCCCTTTTGCGCCGCATAGTGACATACGCCGTACATCAAGTGATTACATACGAAGGTACCAGCTGTGTTAGAAACCTTAGCCGGAATGCTTGCTTGGTGCAATGCATTGACGATGTTTTTAATAGGCAATGTTGCAAAATACGCACTAGGACCATCGGCTACGATTGGTTCGTCCTCAGGTTGGTTGCCCCCATTATCTGGAATACGGAAATCGTCGCAGTTTATAGCAACCCGTTCTACCGTAATGTCAGGACGACCGCCAGCTTGACCAACACAGAGAATGAAATCTGGTTCGCATTTTTCAGCGGCTGCTTTCACAGTATCAATAGATGTGTAACGTACAGTTGGCACCATTTGAGTAACAACCTTGTAATCGCCATCTGTATAACCATCCATCGTTTTTACCGCTTCCCATGCAGGGTTAATAGGTTCACCGCCAAATGGATCAAATCCAGTAATTAAAATAGTTTTCATCATAACACCTCATAAGGATATTTCAAAAATTGTTCATCCACAGAACAAGGTCTTAAATAAAGTAGTACATCAATAGGATATTCAACACAAGCATAGCCAAGGCAATTGGAATTTGCGCTTTAATAACGCCGTATTGGTCACGCATTTCAAGGAGCGCTACTGGTACGATGTTAAAGTTGGCTGCCATAGGTGTCATTAAGGTACCGCAGTAGCCAGCAAGCATAGCGATAGCACCAACAGCTGCTGGGTTAGCGCCGTGAGCCACAACGAGCATTGGAATACCAATAGCACTGGTAATCATCGCAAAGGCTGCAAATGCATTGCCCATGATCATTGTAAAGATAACCATGCCGAGGCAGTAGGCTACAACAACGAGGAATACATTATCGGCAGGTACTATACTAGCCACAGCACCAGAGATAATTTTACCAACGCCAGCCAAATTAAATAGATAGCCAAGAGCTGCTAATAATTGGGATAAAATAGCGGTCCAACCGATAGCATCGATGAGACGACGCCCTTCGTGGAAACCTTGGTTAAGTTTCCCTTTAGTAATGTAAAGAGCGGCACACATAGCGATAATGGCTGCAATACCAAGGCCTACAAGGGCACCTAATTTAGTAAAGAAGCCAATGATGAATGTGATAATACCAACAAGCAAGGCTGGTACGAAAATAACATTACCAATACGAACCGCTTCTCCTTTTTTGAATTCAATAGGAGATTCAAAGTAATGACCTTTGCCTAATTGTTTTACCAATACGATACCGGCCATAACGATAACGAGCCAACCATTGATTTCTTTAGAAAGGTAAGAACCAAAGATAAAGGATATGCTGTATAAGAGCCAGAATAAGCCTGTACCGATGCGATATTTATGTTCCTTATCAAGGAATGATTGAATGGCAAAGATAAATAAGATAATCCCTACGAGAAGGTATACATAATCTAAGGGCTGCATTTTATAGATAAGTTCTAACATATTATTCAGCCTCCTTCTTTAATTCTTCTGGTGTAACGAGGATATTAAATTCGTTTGGTACCAATTTACCAGATTTCATATCCTCTTCGTCACGTGCTACAGAGGCTTGAATTGTTTTATCGAAAATAATAAAACGAATGAAGTTAACGATATATGCACAGATAGCTGTTGGCAATCCATAAAGCACCATATCTGTTAATTCAACGGAATACCCTAATTGTTCCATAACACCCTTGATGAGTAATAACCCACCAGCCGCAAGGAATAGGTTTTGACCAAAGAAGTTACCACTATTATCTGCAGAAGCAGCCACACCACGCACCTTATCGAGGGTCCGTTGCGATACGGGACGACCTTGTGCTACGGCCGCTTCACTCATAGGCGCGATCAATGGACGCACCATGGCAACCATACCAGACATGTTAATGCCAAAGGCAACTGTCACTTGGCGGATAAATAGGTAAATCATAAAGATCCGACCTGCTGTAGCAGCATTAATCTTGCCGATCAAAATTTCAGCACGTTCACGCAAGCCGTGACGTTCCATAAGACCAATAACAGGTAGAATTAAAATAAATAATGACATATAACGATTTTTAACAAAGGCTTCCCCAATAGCACCAACGATATCGTTGATACTAAGACCACCTGCAAGGCCCGTTACAAACCCTGCGGCTACGACAACTAACAAGGCATTAAAGCGCAGCATCAAGCCGATGACCATCACTAAAATACCAGATAAGACTAACATAGTCTCACATCCTTTCAAAAACCATCTACCATTCAAAGCTGAACGTATAGATATAACATATATGTATATATTATATATCTAAATGTAAAAATCCTGCACTATCTTGTACCAAAAAAATACACCTCATGAGGATACTCTCACGAGGTGTATGTATTATAAAGCCCTTCCACGTTTCTGACGCAATTAAATTAAATCTTTTTTAAACAATACTGTAGTATGTTGTTTTCCTCTAAAATGTACTTGGTCATAGGCTTTAAATCCGAAGGATTCATACATCTTAGGTAACCATGGATGTTCTTTAGCTGTACCTAATGTAACGGCTGGTGTCTTAAACTGAGTTTTTAACAACTCTTCTGCATATCCTAGCGTTTCCCGTGCATAGCCTTTGCCTTTGAAAGCTGGTGCTGTTACAAAATGTGCAATATGTGGAAATTTATCCGGCGTAGAGTATTTAACCCATGGCATACAGAACGTAATAGAGCTCACTAATTGTCCGTCGATATACAATCCATATACAGGATAGGTTTCAATCCACTCTTTAGATTCTTCTTCGGTAAAATCGATGGCATCAAAGGTGATTGGAAAATCCTTAATAGCTGCATAACCATCAATTAAAACCTTATGGTATTCCGCTGTATCTTCTACTGTTAACTGTCTAAATTCTTTCATTGTCTTGCCCTCATATCTATATCTTTATCAAACTACTATTTTTTACATTTTATACATATATTCTGTATATTTATTATCACGAATGTAATTATACTCCTATATGTATCTAGATGCAATAATTTTACATAAATATTTGATGAAGTTTTATAATCTTAAGAATAAAAGAAAAACAGGATGCATCACGGGGATACATCCTGTTTTGGAGCTTTCACAAGCTCGAGGGGAAGTTATTCTTGTATTATTGGCTAATACGGGAACCGTAAACGTCGCGTTGGTTATGTGGTTCATTGTTAACGCGAACACGTTCTGTTTTATGACGATCGTTGTCACCACCAGAGATACGATCAACACGGTAATGGTTAAGACGAATATTTTGTAATTCAGGTTGGAATTCGTCCATAGCACGACGCATGTTATCATCGATAGGAGCACCATTTTGAAGAGCACGGTACAACATTGTTGCGAATTCGTAACGAGTCATAGTCGCATCGCCTTTAAATGTGCCATCAGGGTAACCAACAAGGATACCATTACCAGCCAATTGGCTAATGTATTGGTAAGCCCAGTGGTTGCGTGGAACATCTGGGAATTCTGCAGTTTTGCTAGGATCGATGGCATGTGGATTCAAGATTTGTAACAAGTTGTTGTATTTATTTTCCATATCTTGAAGACGTGCATTCAATTCAGCGATTTCACGACCCATAGCTACACGGGAACGAGATTCTGGAGCGCGTTTACCAAGACGAATGGATACGCCTGCATTCAATTGAGGATTGCCATTGCCAACTGTGCTACCAACGGAAATCATTGTATCTTCATTAGGACGATAGAACGCACCCAATGCAGCGGAGTTAGCATTGTGGTAATGACCATAACCAGCTGCTACAGTCCATTTGTCATCAGGGTTAAAGTCCAATGGATGCAATGCAGCCAATGCAGCAGAACCTGCACCTACTTTGTTAACGCGTTGTTCTACATCGCCTACACGGTTAGTCAAGTTAGTAATGTTATTGTTGATGGCACCGTTTGTAGAATTGTCGATTTGATTTTGTAAATCATTAGCTACAGAGAACAATTGACTGCCATTGACAGCATCTGTAGATGTAGCAGAGATTTCGCCTGCGGCTACATTTTTAATTTGACGTTCTTGACCAACTTGGCCTACAGAAACGGAGCCTTTAGCTGCAGAACCTACACCGGCAAAGCCACCATATGTATGAGTTGCAATTGGAGCACCGCTTGTAATGCTAGTTGTCGCAACAGAAGCACTGTTTACGGATGTTGCAGGAGCAGATTGAGATTTGTAACCAATAGCAACAGAGTTCGCATCACTTGCAACAGAATGATCACCGATTGCCATAGCATAGTCCGCTGTAGCATGTGCATCAGAGCCGAAAGCATTTGCGCGTTCACCTTGAGCTTGTGCACCAGCACCATAAGCTTGTGCATGGTCACCAGAAGCAATAGCAGAAGAACCGACTGCATTAGTATGTGCACCTGTAGCTTGTGCACCAGAACCAATAGCGTTAGCCTTATATCCAGCGGCTTTTGCTTCATAACCAATAGCTTGAGAACGAACTTCGGATGCATTAGCACGGGTACCAATTGCAGTAGACCAAGTACGTTCAGCATTAGCACTATGACCAACAGCAATAGCTTCGTTCATCAAAGCTTTAGATTCATGACCTACGGCTAGTGCAGAACTACCAGCTGCTATATTTTCAGAGCCCATAGCAACGGAGTTACTTCTCCAATCGCCAAGTTTTTTAGTACGGTCATCAGATTCATTATCATAATCACGGTCACGGAAATTAGCATCAGATTCTTTTACAGTATTTCTATAACCATAGCCGATAGCATGTGTACCATTAATAACATTACTATCACCAAATGCTTGTGCATAAGCACCTGTTACAGTGTTGCCATCGCCAAATGCATTAGCTTGGTCACCATTAACTATGTTTTGGTTACCATATGCACTGCTGGAACCAGTCGCACTCGTAATGCTATTACCTTGACCTACTGCGATGCTAGTAGCTGTACCATTCGCAACAGTACCATAACCCACTGTATTATGTGGATCTGGAGTTTGACCAGCTTGATCACCTACGGCTGCAAAAATAAAACCATCTGCTGTAGATACAGGTGTTGCTGCACTAACAGGAGTAACTGCAGATACGCCTACTGCAGCTGTAGCAGCCAATACTGCAAATGCTAATTTTTTGGAATGTTTACTTTCTCTCATCTTACACCCTCACTAAATTAAAATCCTTAACAATATACAATACAATTTTTCAGTCTCTCTATTCGCCTCTCTCTTTAGCCTAACCTAAACATATAGTTCTCTCAAAAAATAATATTTAAGTCAGTTTAAGAAAAATTTATATTGTTAATTACTTGCATAGCATATCAAAATTTTACGATATGTACAAGACTTTTTTCCATATAAAGTTCATTAATAACTCTTCATATACAACAAAAATAGCTTGATTACTATTATTTTATGACATATTGATATGCTCATAAATTTTTATGATGACCTTTAAAATTGGAATATTTTATATATTTTTCATATAATACATTATTTTGCTTATAAATAATCAATCTTTTAATAAGATACACCAATCTCAAACATGCTAATTCCACGCTATTTTCATGAATTTAACGTGAATTATTCATGAATTCTATTTACTTATATTATCGAATTATTATTTTATTTTATGTATTTTTATATATTTTTTAATACATATCCTCCTTTGCACCAAAATGTGTAGCAATCTATATTTTTAAATTAATTATAAACTATCAATATTAATCTAGAGCTTGCTTATCTCATTAAATCATTAGTCACAAAAACCACACATAGAACTATTATTTTACATTTATATGTATACAGTGTATAATCAAAACAAATACAATATATCTTATTTCGTAATATATAAAGGAGAGGGTATTATGGAGAAAATAAATCAACGCGGAAAGTATTTATTCATTGCCGGTATAATTAGTCTAATTATTGCCATTGTAATCTTATTTGTCATTCCAGATCCATCAGCTAATAATGTAGAAATTGCGAAAAAGGCTACAAGTGCAGTACAAGCAGCACAAGAAATTTCTAAAAACAATCAAACTAGTATTTTACTCCATACGATTGGTATGGGCCTCTTAGGTTTCGGTATTACTGGGACTGTAGGTGGTTTCATTCTTAAATCTATGAAGAAAAAACAATAGAATATCTCATAAAAAAGGTGTTACTACATTCTATATTGAAACAGTACTAACTGTTATCAATGCAAAAGAATGTAGTAACACCTTTTTATTTGATTTAATAAGAATAGAACTAACGAATCTATTTAACCCGTTTCATAATAAGCAATGCCAATATAATACCTAACGTAGATGTCACAAGTTGTGGCCAACTAGATACGAATAACATGGCATTTACAATCTTTGGCGGTAGTTGGAATAAAGAAAAGAACAACGAATATCCACCATATAGGACACCGACTTTCACCAGTGCAGCCACAATAATAAGTAAAAGTTTTGGCTTATGTTGCAACCAATGTGCGACCAATACATAGGCAGTCGTGCCTAATCCAGTTATAAGAATAAATGGTGGCAATGGTAGCATACCTTGTAAATGAGCTACCACTGGAGCCACCCAGGCAATGACTAAACCATTTTTCCATCCATAGCGCCATGTAGCTAGCACAAATGTAGCCGACGTAATGGAGCCGATAAGGAACATGCTGACTTGGTTTGGAATAAATGGAAACATAAGGCGCAAGCTTTGTGCCAACAGCGCTACAGCCAACAATAGTCCTGTGCCTGTAATAGATTTTGTAGACATAAGAACCTCCTCTTATACGATATAAATTTTACAAAAGGTACTTACCTCAAACCAATCGATTAAGCTTTCACAAAGAATAGACATATATACCTCGCGTTTATATGCAACTCCTATATGCGTTATTATAACACAGTTCCTTTACCCTATTAAGTTAAGTGTAATCTATGCAGCAAAAATAAGTATTTAATATTCATATAACCAAAAGACGGCACTGCACAAGATAAAAAGAACCACTGATAAGCTGCAACTTATCAGTGGTTCTCTTATTTGTGCATATGCATAGCACGTTTCTCTAGTAAAAGTATATTATGAACCTATCTAGAGAACAAGGAGAAAACAATGATGTTTAATTCAATTCATTATCTACATTTGTTAAACATATATAGGGAACATAAGATGATTGGCGCCCCAATATAAAGACCTAAATCCGGAATTTCTCCGATGAGTATAGCCGCTACTATAGCTGCTACAACAGGAGATAAATACATAAAGTTCGTTACGTCTGATACATGCTCTGCATGTTCTAAGGCATAGCTCCAGAATACAAATCCTAATGCACTAGAGAAGCAAGCTAGATACATAATCGCTAACCAAGCTATAGGTGGTGCTGCTACGATAGTGGCAACCGATTGTGATACAAAAGGCAATGCCATAATCGCACCGGTAAACATGGACCAGGTAGCAACGGTGATAGGATCATGCCCTTTTAGGCTCAATCCACGATTAACGATGTTATAGATGGCAAAGAGTATCATGCCGAACAATGTCCAAAAGGCGCCCATAGGTACATTGATGTGACCATTCCACAGAATAATGATGGCTACGCCTGCAAAGGCAGTAATTGTAAAGAGCCAACCAATAGGCCTCATGTAATCTTTGTAAACAACTAATGCCATAAGTGCTGTTGTCATAGGCGTCAAAGCCATAATAATACTCGATGTGGCCGCCGGAATGGTAAGAAGTCCTTGATTAAATACGACTTGGTATACAAAATTTCCTGTCATACCAAGCACTATATATAAGCCCCACTCGCGCCAGCTCGTAGGAATGTTCAATCCTTTAACTACGCCAATGATAAGCATGAGGATGGCTCCGCCTACAACACGGGCCACCGCTAGTGTTAAGGGACCTACATGTTGTAATGCAATTTTACTAAATGGAAATGCTGTTGCCCAAACAGCAATCGTTGCCAATCCACCGATAACGGTTTTCACACGATTTGACATAGCTTATGCTCTCCTTTCCTCCTATGCACTCTATTCTAAATATCTAAATTATAAGAGTAATGTATTCAATTATAGGCACAAAAGAATAAAATGTCATCACCTGACAATGGATAAACTATCTAAGCAACAGACCTCATTTCCATTAAATTGAAATGTAATTTCATTATTTGTAAATAATTTTATATAGCATATATTTTCGCACTTACACTACGAATAACCAATATATAACTACGTTTATATGGATATATTTTTTACTTTCACAAGATAATTTACATCTATCATTACGAATTTTGCATAGCATGTATTGAAAATCCATATCATTTATATATTGTGAGTTTTAGATAAACATTGTACACTAGATATATCAAAATCTATAGTTATATCCATTTATGGAGGTGCAAAATGCAACATACTGCATGGAAAGATTTCAACACAGGTGTGTGGGATAAGGCGATTGACGTACGCGACTTTATCCAAAGAAACTATGTTCCCTATGAAGGGGACGACTCCTTCCTAGTTGGTCCTACAGAACGTACTACAAAATTGTGGGACAAGGTAATGAAACTATACGAAGAAGAACGCGAAAAAGGTGGCATGCTTGATGCCGATACTTCCGTGGCTACACACATCACTGCGCATGCGCCAGGATATATCGACAAGGACCTTGAAACAATCGTTGGTTTACAAACTGATAAACCACTTAAACGCGCTATGTTCCCTTATGGCGGCCTTCGTACAGCAAAATCTGCTATCGAAGAATATGGCTTCAAAATGGATCCTCAAACAGAGGACTTCTTCAAAAAGCATCGTAAAACTCACAATGACGGCGTATTCGATGTTTACACTCCAGAAATGCGTGCTGCTCGTACAGCGCACATCGTAACTGGTTTGCCAGATGCATATAGCCGTGGCCGTATCATCGGTGACTATCGTCGTATCGCACTATATGGTATCGACTACTTAATCGAAGAGAAAAACCAAGAATTCAACATCACTATGGGTGATATGCTTGAGGACGTAATCCGTGACCGCGAAGAAATCAAAGAACAAATCCGTTCCTTAAAAGAATTGAAAGAAATGGCTGCATCCTATGGTTACGATATTTCCGAACCAGCTAAAGACGTTCGCGAAGCTATGCAATGGATTTACTTTGGCTACCTTGGCGCGATCAAGGAACAAAACGGTGCTGCTATGTCCATTGGCCGTAACTCCACATTCCTCGATATCTATGCTGAACGCGACCTTCGCAACGGTACATACACAGAAGAACAAATCCAAGAATTCGTAGACCATTTCATCATGAAATTGCGTATGGTTCGCTTTGCACGTATCCACGAATACAACAACTTGTTCACAGGCGACCCTGTTTGGACTACTGAATCCATCGGTGGTATGGGTACTGACGGCCGTACATTGGTTTCTAAAATGTCCTTCCGTTACCTACATACATTGACTAACCTTGGTCCTGCTCCAGAACCAAACCTCACTGTATTATGGTCCCCTCGCATGCCTATCGGCTTCCGCCGTTTCTGTGCGAAATTATCCATCGAAACATCTTCCATCCAATACGAAAACGACGAATTGATGCGTCCTAACTCCGGTGATGACTATGCTATCGCATGTTGCGTATCCCCAATGCGTATTGGTAAAGAAATGCAATTCTTCGGCGCTCGTTCTAACCTAGCAAAATGCTTGCTTTATGCAATCAATGGCGGCGTTGACGAAAAACTTAAGAAACAAATCGGTCCTAAATACCGCCCTATTACATCCGAATACTTAGACTTTGACGAAGTATGGGAAAAATTTGACGACATGATGGAATGGTTGGCAGGCGTATATGTAAACGCATTGAACATCATTCACTACATGCATGATAAATACGCTTATGAAAAACTAGAAATGGCATTGCATGACCGCAAGGTAACTCGCTGGTTCGCAACTGGCATTGCTGGTTTATCCGTAGTAGCTGACTCCTTGTCCGCTATTAAATACGCTAAGGTAAAACCTATTCGTGACGAAAACGGCATCGCTGTTGATTTCGAAATCGAAGGTGAATTCCCTAAATATGGTAACGATGACGATCGTGTAGATAGCTTGGCTTCCATGGTTGTATCCACATTTATGAACAAGGTTCGTAAACATCCTACATACCGTCAATCTGTTCCTACTATGAGCTTGTTAACAATTACTTCTAACGTAGTATATGGTACTGCAACAGGTTCCACACCAGACGGCCGTAAGGCTGGTCAAGCATTCGCTCCTGGTGCTAACCCTATGCATGGTCGTGACTCTCACGGTGCTGTAGCTTCGTTGTCTTCCGTTGCAAAAATGCCATGGCGCGATTGCTCTGACGGTATTTCCAATACCTTCTCTATCGTTCCAGACGCATTAGGTAAATCTGGTGAAACATTTGTATCCGTAGGCGATTTTGATATTGAGTTAGACCCTTCTCAATTGCCTAACAGCAATACAAACTTCGCTTGCAGCGAACCAAATGTTACTATAGAGGAAGATAAATAATCTTCCGCCGTATTGTATGCTTTCACCGGCATCAGTACTCATATTTTGGTTGAAAGGAGGAATACCCATGAGCAACCAACAACAAGTGGATAACTTGGTAGAATTATTGGATGGCTACTCCCAAAAGGGCGGTCACCATTTGAACATTAACGTGTTTACTCGTGAAACATTGTTAGACGCTCAAAAACATCCTGAGTTGTATCCTCAATTGACTATTCGTGTATCTGGTTATGCAGTACACTTCAACAAATTGACGAAACAACAACAAGATGAAGTTATTTCCCGTACATTCCATCAACAAATCTAATCGAGGTTTTCTATGACAGGACGTATTCATTCACTAGAAACAATGGGTACGGTTGATGGTCCAGGCATGCGTATGGTGGTATTCCTTCAAGGATGCCCCATGCGTTGTGCCTATTGCCATAATCCAGACACGTGGAATGAAGAAAGCCAGGAAGCTAAGTTCATGACTGTCGAAGAGATATGGCAGCAATACGAACGTAACCGTCAGTTCTATACGAACGGTGGCATTACTGTCACAGGTGGGGAAGCATTGATGCAAATCGACTTTGTCATCGAGCTTTTCACATATTTTAGTGAAAGAAACGTCCATACCTGTTTAGATACAAGTGGAATTTGTTTTGATCCCCACCAAGAGGTGGCATACCGTAAGTTACTGAGCGTAACGAGTCTCGTCATTTTGGATATTAAGGACATCGACCCTACTGTCCACAAATGGCTAACCGCACAGCCTTTAGAACCAATCCTTCAATTCGCAAAACTAACAGCTGATGTAAATGTGCCGATTTGGGTGCGTCACGTGGTGGTACCTACCATTACGGACAACGCAGATCGTCACTATAGGCTAGGCTTTTTCTTAGGCTCACTACGCAACTTACAAGCCGTCGACTGTTTACCATATCACGTTATGGGCGTTGCCAAGTACAAGGAATTAGGTATCACCTACCGTCTTGATGGCATCCCCGCCGCTACAAAGGATTTAGCTGCAAAAGCGAGTAAAACCGTTGTAGAAGGAATCAAAGCATATCGTAGACATTGGTGGAGTCCCATCAAAACACAAACTAATCATAATCAAGTTTGAGGATAACTACCTCCCTTGATATATATATAATATATATTAAAACTTGATCTATGATACTAGCCCTAAACGAAAATACCCCCTGACCACACAACCGGTCAGGGGGTATTTGTGTATCTATTAGGAAACGACGTTAATCGGTTCACCTTTCAAGAAGGCTTGTACATTATCTCGAATAATACCTACCAAACGTTGACGCGTTTCAAGGCCTTTCCAGCCCATATGCGGAGTAATAATGACATTATCTAATGTATATAGAGGGCTATCCTCAACTGGAGGTTCTACCTCTTGTACATCAAGACCTGCACCTGCAATACGTTTAGCTGCTAAGGCTTCACAAAGATCGGCTTCATTGATAAGAGGACCACGACCTGTATTGATGATGACTGCACTAGGTTTCATCTTAGCGATGGTTGCTTTATTAATCATATGCTTAGTTTGGTCATTCAATGGGCAATGTAATGTAATATAATCACTATTTGCTAGTAATTCATCAAGACCTACATAGCGAACACCGTCACCATCAGCCTTTGGTGTACGTGTATGAATCAAAATATTCATACCAAGTGCTTTTGCTACTTTAATAACTTCCATACCGATGTGACCTGCACCGACAACACCTAAAGTCTTACCATTCACTTCTGTGTGGCTCACTTGTAAATATTTTGTAAAGTTGCTGCGATCACCTCTAGCAAGCATACCGATTTGTTGTTGCATGGTAGATGCAAAATTGAGAAGCATCATGATTACAGTATGTGCTACACGTTCCGTACTATAGGCCGGAATATTGCACACCGTAATTCCCTTAGCGCGCGCTGCATCAAGGTCGATGTTGTTATATCCAGTACCAGCTTCTACGATGAGTTTCACAGATTCAGGGAATTGTGAAAGCAACTCTGGACCTACAGGTATTTCTTTTGTTACCACTACAGTGGCGCCTTGAATGCGTTCAATAAGTTCTGCATTAGTGCTATCGTCATATACTTGTACATCATTTGATACAACGGAAAAATCTAGCAAGTGATCATAATTCATCTTGCCTGCATTAACTACTACAACTCGTTCGTTCATCATGACCTCCTAACAATTTCTATTAAGGGTAAATGTATTATATAATAATTATACTACAAGATATTATATATCATATGTTAATTTATCATAGCTTATGCAGATTAAGACTAATTTTCCCTAGAATATAAATCCAAATGAAATCTTAGCATAAACTTTCACAAAAACTATTGTTTAATTCCCTAAAAGTTATACAATAAAAGTAATGTATTTTAGGAGTGAAATGATCATGAGACCAACATATTTAACGATTGATACAAGCTTGGTTCGCGAGAACCTACGAAAAATAAAAGACAGCCTCCCAGAGTGGAGTACATCCACAGCTGTTATCAAGGCCAACGGCTATGGTCACGGTAGCGTTATGATGGGACGTATTGCTGTTGAAGAAGGTTATGAATCCTTAGCTGTCGCGATTCCAGAAGAGTCTGTACCACTTCGCAATGCTGGCATTATGGTTCCTATTTATCTATTGGGTCTGACAAGACCACAATCCTTTGAACTTGTAGCGGATACGAATTCCATTCCCGCCGTTTGTGAATCCACAGATTTAGAAGCACTCAACAAGGTAGCGGACAACCACGATATGATTATCCGTGTCGCCGTAGCCGTTGATACAGGCATGCATCGCATAGGCATTAAACCAGAGGATGCAATAGAATTTATCAAACGCGTTGAATCCTATCCTAACCTTGCTGTAGATGGTTTCTTTTCACATATGAGTAATGCCGATGCAGCGGACCAAAGTCACGCCCATGGGCAAGCCCAAAAGTTCCATAAAATGGTGGACGAAATCCGCGACTTTAGACCCGATGCGGACTATCGCTTCTCCCTTGCCAACAGCGCCGGCCTATTATCTGTAAAGGACAGTCTATTCACGGATGCACGACCAGGCATCATCCAATACGGTATCATGCCATCTCTCGATGTACCAAACCGATTAGGCCTAAAACCAGTCCTATCCTTCCATAGTGAGGTCGTCCATGTACAACACCTTGAGGCAGGCGAAGGCATTGGTTATGGTTCTACCTATGTCACACCAGAACCGATGACAATCGCTACTATTCCTGTAGGTTACGCCGACGGTTATCCACGCAGCCTATCCAATCGTGGTACCGTCCTCATCCAAGGTACTCGTTGCCCAGTTGTAGGCCGTATCTGTATGGACCAATTCATGGTAGCCGTACCTGATACGATTACGGTTAAACCAGGCGACAAGGTTGTACTATTGGGCTCTCAAGGTCATGAAAGCATCTCTGCCCTTGAAATCGCAGCCCTCGCCTCCACCATTCCTTATGAAATTTTCTGTGGCTTCTCTGATCGCGTGCCACGACAATACATATAACACAAAAAGGATGACATTGATAATTCCAATGTCATCCACAAAAGTAAAAGCACCACCAAAAATTCGGTGGTGCTTTTATTCTCCTATACCATACACATATGGATTGTGTGTGTTGTGTGTGTATTGTGTGTTGTGAGAGAGATATGTATATACATGATGTATATATACTTATGAATTGGGAGGGAACCCTTCATAAGGAGGCCCTAAGGCGACAGACGGCATAGGAGAGAGTCAATATTTGTCTGAACCACCAAAGGGCCCGTATGGGGTGCACTGGGAGATTGGATGCACCCCAAGCGCCGATGGGATGACGCGATATATGTGTATGGTATTTATGTACAATCACATCTGTTTACCACCTAGGCCTATGGCGGCTAACTGAGTCCATCTTAGTCACCGCGTATGAGATGTAAATTAAGATATCCAAACCACCCAATTTATTGCATGAAATGTATATGAATTTTTGGCTAAATTTCTATAGAATTTTTACAAATGCGATTCATGAATCATCAATTCATATTAGGACTGATAATTTCTGTGAAAGCCCATACTATGTAACCTCTCCCATATTAGTAAATACTAACTTTTTCAAAATGACACAAAGCTAGATAATTCATGAGTAAATTTTTAGAAAAAAACTCTACACATACAAAAAAGCCACAAGGTGTTAACCTTGTGGCCATTGGAGCTGATAATAGGATTCGAACCTACGACCTACTCATTACGAATGAGCCGCTCTACCAACTGAGCTATACCAGCATGTATATAGTAACATCCTACTCCTATTGCAGTAAGATGTCAAATACACCTATTTTACGCCTTTTACAGATACGAGTTCACCTGTGAAAGCATCTACATTCACTTCAATTTCTTGATGATTGGCTGCACCAAATTCTACATCGTACACGAAGCGACCTTTTTCATTTTTTACAGACCAGCTATTGAGGCTCGTCGCTTGGCCTTTTGTTTGAGCAAAGGCAAAGTTAACAACTGCTTCTGGCGCTAAGATACGGGTAGGGTCAAAGGCCTTTTTCTCTAAACCAGCCTTATATTCCCCTTCTTTTATTTCACCAATTTGATTTGTATTGTAGTTGTATTTCAACTCATATTTACCTGTTGAATCAAAGCCTTCAACTTCGTATTTAATTTGGCCGTCTTCGCCATCGAATGCAATTTCTGTAATCGCTGCTTTTGGATGTTGTTGAATGAAAGCATTAAGCAATGTATTGGCACCTACAATAGCTGCATGATTAGCATCAACAACTGCTACTGTTGGTTGTACCGGTACAATACTAGCCGCATCAACAGCTGGTGCATTTACCCCAAATGCCGCTGCTAGTGCCAATGCAATGCCGCCTTTTACGAACATAGATTTCATAAGTTCCTCCTACATAAATTGTATTAGTAAATATTCCATATACTCCTATTATACACAATAATTAGGACTTTCACGAATAAAATCATACCCTAAATAACACCAAGAATAGATAGCATGTGTTACAATTTAATTATCAAAACAGTAGTTAATAATATATATAAGTGAGTACTATGATTTCGTTATATCCAACCTTTTACCATACATTTCAATGCAAAGCTAATCAATGTCACCATACATGTTGCCAAAAATGGACCATCGATGTAGATGAGGAGACAGCTAAATTATATCAAACGCTACCTACGCCATTAGGTGAAGACCTACGGAAATTTATGACCGTCGATGACGAAGGCTATTATTTTATGTTTAGCGACAAACAGCCCACCTGTCCCCTACTACGGGAAGACGGATTGTGTCGCGTTGTTTTAGAACTGGGCGAAGATAGTTTATGTGATACATGCCATATGCATCCTAGGTTCTATAAATATATCGAAGATCTAGAACTTTGCGGCGTAGGTCTATCCTGCGAAGAATCAGTAGAAAAGCTATTAGCTACCGAAGGCGATCAATTGCTATTTACCATTGAAGATGATGACGGTGAGTTTACCGCTGAGGATAGGCCAGTACTAAAAAATATCTTCGAACTTTTAGCATTAGGTATCAAGCCAGAGATTTGTCAGTTTACACCCAATCAATCCATTCCTTACTGCCAAGAGTTAGTTAATGTATATAAAAAAACAGAGCCTATCGATGAGGAGTGGACAAAACAGCTAGGCCTTTTACAAGACATGCTATCATCAACAACGGCATCAACTACAATGGATTTGCTTGCAGCTGATACCATCGACACATCCGTGCTCAACAAGGTGTATCAGTATATCCTGTATCGTCAAATCGATATGCTAGCGGAGTATTCCTTAGGTAGCCTCATTCGATACGCCTTTGACGCCACATTGTTCATCGCATTACTAATTCATCAATTTGGAAATATGCCAGAACAAATTAGACGATGGTCTGAGCAAATCGAGTATGATGAAGATAATGTGGCATTCTTATTTAATGCATATGAAAACAGCAACTACGACAAATAATGTGCAGTTGCCATATAATGATAAAAAGACACATTCCAAAAAACGGAATGTGCCTTTTTAAAATAATAATATGCCTAAAAATTTTATGCCTATCCAGATGATGTACGCGCTACATATAACGAGAAGCCCTTCAAAAGCATTTCCCGAAACGGAGGCACCCACGATGCGCCCTACTACGGAAATTAAGGACATGGTGAGAAGAAGGCAAATAATTGTAAGAAATACGCCTAATAACAACACGAGAACAACGGGCGCTTTTGCAAAAGCAAGAAGCACGCCAAAGCTCAACATGTAAATTCCAATCACTACTTGCGCATACGCAATACAATGGAACACGCCTGTTAAAATGGTCATCGTATAACAATGACGAGCACGCCATAATGCATATCCGCTGATAAGTATAGCCATAACTAAAGCTTTCACAATCAGCAACAGCCATCTACTCACATCCCAGAGCGGCGTAGTCGTATTTAGCTTTTGTAAAAGTTCGTTAATTTCAATGACATTAACCATTGGGAGATGTTCGAGCTTTACGAATGTAGTGGGATTCATAATGAAGTTTTTCATGGCCGCCGCATATACCGAATCACCTATGGCGGTGAATTGGTAACATATAATAGCCAGTATAATCATGACGATTAACTGAGTCATACTGGTGCGTTGACGATATATGCGTACGCCATCCGTATCGATAGGCCCTACTAATCGATCAAAGAATTCAATCATATGTCCTCTTAATACTTATTAATACAACACAATACAAAGTATGCGTCAATGCACATAAACAGTACATTGTTTCATGAAACGCTCATTCATTATAACATAAAAGCAAGGTATAGAATATACCTTGCTTTTAATTTTATTATATTTTTATGTTATAAATAGTTTAATTCTACTCATAAAAAGTTATTGCAAACTTCCTAAGATTTTAGTCAAATTATCATCCATTCTTTCAAGATATGTTTTATCGTCTTCCTTGCTTTCGATAGTATAAATAGTTTCTACCTTAGCGCCTACTTCTTGAGCTAATGTCTTAGATACTTCTGGACTAGCCATTTCTTCTGCGAAGATTGTGGTAATCTTGTTTTCCTTGCAGTATTCGATGAGTTTAGCCAATTGTGCCGCATTTGGTTCACCTTCTGCAAACACATCTTCTACGCTATTTTGTTCTAATCCAAAGTCACGGCATAGATATGCAAAAGCAGCATGACCTGTTACAAAGTTTTTATGTGGAGCTTTTGCAAATTGACCTTCATATTTTTGAATCATAGCATCTAATTTTGCCACATAATCATTGTAGTTCTTTTCGTAATAATCCTTATTCGTAGGATCTACCTTTACCAATGCATCCTTAATATTTTTAACTTCGATTTTTGCATTTTTCAAAGACAACCATGTATGAGGATCTTCTGCGCCATGTTCTTTAATTTCGTCAGGATCTGTGTTTTTAATAGCCTCTATACCGTCAGATGCTTTCACAGATACAAGTTTGTCATTTTTAGCCGCATCAATCGCTTGTTGCGCCCAAGGTTCCATGCCGAGTCCGTTATAAACAAATACTTGCGCTGATGCCAATTGTTTCATATTTTCTGGTTTCAATTCAAAGTCATGAGGTTCTGTGCCATCAGGAATAATCGTAGATACCTCTACCTTATCGCCACCAATGGCCTTCGCAAATTCAGACATAGCATTAAAACTTGTTACCACTTGGATTTTCTTACCTGCTTGTTCCTTTGGCGCATCATTACCACAGCCTGCAAATAGAGCAGCCATTAGCACGCCAACTACTAACAATACCAGTTTCTTGACCATAGTAGGCCTCCTTTTTCTAAATCCTGAGTGCTCATGCTATTATAGTATATATAGTATTCTTTAATTGCAGTTGCGACTCAGTTGCATTTGTAATATAGTTATAGTATAAACGTAGTAATAATTTTGTCAATCAGAAAAGTGGTTTTTATGTTATCAATTCAACATCTTTATTTTTCATACCAAGGTCAACCGCCCTATGTGCTAAATGATTTAAACGTAGAGGTGCATAGCGGTGATTATATTTCCATCGTAGGCGACAATGGTTCTGGTAAAAGCACCCTCTTGCGCCTCATTCTAGGTTTTCTAACGCCTGTAAAAGGTTCCATCACATGTAACACGAACAATATTCGTTATGTATCACAAAAGAATGATTTCTCCCATGCTGGATTTCCTATTACAGTCTATGAAATTCTAGATTCCTATCGCAAGCTATTGAACATCAAAGATAAGCATGAAGTGAATCGCGTTCTTGAGCTCACACATATGACGGAGTTTAAAGACCGCCTCATCAGCAAATTATCCGGCGGTCAAGCACAGCGCGTTTCTATCGCACGGGCCCTTATCGGTAGCCCAGATCTCATCATTCTCGATGAACCATCAACGGGCATCGACCGCAAGAGCCAAGAAGGTATTTATGCCCTCTTGTGCACACTAAATCAGGAACACCATATTGCGATTATTTCTGTAGAGCATAATTTAGAAATGGCCCTTGCAAACTCGACAAATATCTATCACATTGCAAACGGTCAAGGTCATCTCTGTTCCCCTGAACAATATGCTAGCGAAATCATGCATAACACGGGACGCAATCCTGTGGACCACGAGAACTGCTCCTGCTTTACAGACGTGACGGCTCAGTCTGATGATACAACAACTAAGGAGGTTCGCCATGTTTAATTATGATTTCATGCAAAATGCCTTCTTCGTAGCAGTCTGCATTTCTCTATTATGCCCATGCATCGGTATATTTATGGTACTACGCCGGTCCAGTATGATTGGCGATACCATGAGCCACGCATCCCTCGCCGGGATTACTCTTGGTTTATTGACTAATACGAACCCTATATTAGGGGCTTTCATATTCACCGCCATCTGCGGTGCCCTCATCGAGTTCTTGCGAAAATATTTTTCTCACCACCTCGATTTGATTCTTACCATCATCTTATCCCTAAGCATCGGTACAGCCATTACCCTAATCAGTTCAGGCAAGCTGAAAGCTAACGCTAATGTCTTTTTCTTCGGTAGCATCTTAACCGTTAATACTGCAGATATGATTAGCATTGCGGTGCTCACCATCCTATCTGTATTAACCTTATATTTTCTTTACAACTCACTACTCTATATCGCCTACGACGAAGAGGCGGCACGGGTAGCAGGTGTAAAGGTGGATTTGATTAACTATGTATTTGCCATCTTAATGGCAGCGGCTGTATCTATTTCCATCAAAATCGTCGGTGTTCTCGTATTAAGTGCCATGATCGCCTTACCGGTAGCCTCTGCATTGCAATTAGAAAAAGGTTTTAGAACAACCTTACTCTGCTCCATTGGATTTAGTTTGCTCGCCATGATCATCGGCCTATTCGGGTCCTACTATCTCAACGTAGCTCCAGGTGGTTTCGTATCACTTACATCGGTGTTCATCCTATTAGTGGTACTCATCATCAAAAATATTAAATCCATTATTCGGAGGATGCAATTTAGTAAATAAACATCATGTGTACAAGAGTACATACAGTTAATAGTTAACCCATAATAGAAAGCGTTATTATGAATACCACACATTGGCCAGAAGGCATAAAAAAGACCAAACAGCGCGAAGCCATTTGGTCTGTATTAACCATAACAGATAAACCAATTACCGCCATCGAAATTGCCGAACGATTAGGCGATGGCAGCACCACCTGGATGTCTACCATCTACCGCACCCTTGAGTTATTAGAAACAAAGGATATCATTACACGTACCACCATCATGGGTAGCGACATGGCGTACTACGAAATTACACCACACACACACCGCCACTATGCGGTATGCACTAAATGCGGTGCTATGATACCACTTCATACCTGCCCAGTTGTAGAAATGCCAAAAGAACTTATAGATGCGGGATTTACTATAACTGAGCATCATTTAGAGATAGCGGGTATATGTAAAAACTGTAAAAATAAATAAACTGCCAAAGGGCCCCTAGTTCTATGTACTAGGGGCCCTTTCATATGGGATATCCAATATTAATCTATATAGTTTTTAATCGCTTCATTGAACAAGGATACCTTATATTCGCGAATGTCATAGGTTGCTAATTGCTCTGCATGGTATGCGTCGAATTGCACAGCCTCTTCTAATTCCTCTTTTGTTCCTTGAGCAATAATAAGGCTTTCACCAGAGTTATCTGGTCTTGTGCCAAACATTAAAAATTTTCCTGCATCAAAATATGTTTTATACCAGATATGATGCTTCTCTCTCAATGCATCGAATGCTTCCGGCGGGATGCGATTCATATCTAGCTTGATAGAAATCGTATACATAATAGGCTCCTATATCATCTTTCTCTACCATACTATATATCCCTCTCTTATCTATAGTATAGCATTTTTCCAATAATGTATCCATCGCACAACAGTTAACAGGGCCTAGTCGTATGTGACTAGGCCCTGTGCATTATGCATAGTATAGGATTTTATAAACTTTCACCAATTACAACATCAATGGTGCAATAACGAAGCCAAGTGCTACGGAAATAGCAATGGCAAGTACGCCTGGGATGAAGAATGGATGGTTAAATACGAGATGACCGATTCGGGTCGATCCTGTATCATCCATTTGTACAGCCCCCAAAAGTGTTGGGTATGTAGGCAATACAAAGAGTGCAGATACGGCCGCAAAGGATGCAATAATGATATATACAGAACCCGTATTTTCCGGTGTAATACCTAAGGCGAGGATTACGGCCGGCACAAGTGCTTGTGTCGTCGCTGCTTGGCTATACAAAAGCGTACTAGCAAAGAAGAAGGCGACTGCCAACAAGAATGGATACGCTGTTACCATGCTAGATGCCATAGCTTTGATTTCAGGGATATGACCTTTTACAAAGGTATCGCCTAACCACGCTACACCAAGAACACAGACACAGGCGGATAAACCAGATTTGAATGTACTTGTGTTGACAAGTTCTGCTGTATCTAGTTTACAGAAGAATGTAATGGCCGCCGCAATAATCATCATAAAGCCAACGATGGCATCGTTTCGGCCAAAGATAACCGGTTTAATGATACCAATATTCTTAGAAATCGCTGTTGCATAGAATACGATACAAATAATACCGATTAAGAAGATTAAAACAGATTTTTTTGCACCTGGTTTTAAATGGAAATCCACATTCTTTTCGCGAGGTGGTGCCACATGACCTGCTGCCAAACGTTCTTGGTAAACAGGATCAGAGGACAAATCATTGTTCGAAAAGGTCGACATGATAAACGCTGTAATCATAACCGCAATAAATGTGGTAGAAATACAGATGCCAAGTAATGTTGGATAGCTAACACCGAATGGTTCAAGGAATCCACTCATAGCAACAACCGCTGCGGATACAGGACTTGCGGTAATACCAATTTGGCTCGCTACAACGGCAATCGATAGTGGTACGGAAGGCTTGATGTTCTCGCTCTTTGCAACCTCTACAATTACAGGAATCATAGAGAATGCCGTATGACCTGTACCAGCCAAAATCGTCAAGAAATACGTAACTGTAGGAGCTAAATAGTTAATGTGTTTAGGATTTTTACGCAAAATATTTTCCGCAATACGTACTAAATAATCTAAACCACCAGCCAACTGCAATGCACAAATCGCTGCAATGGCTGACATAATGATTAAGATAACATCCCAAGGAATTTGCCCTGGGAACATCCCCATACCGAGGCTCAGCAATACGACGCCAAGGCCTCCAGCATAGCCGATGCCCATGCCACCGAGGCGTACGCCCAAGAAGATGGCACCGAACAAGATAATGACTTGCATAATTACATAAATGTCCATACGATGACCTCCTTTGAATATATATACTATACATATATAGTATCATAGATATGCAGAATAATCATCGTATTTTGAGAATGTATAGAATATATTTTAGATTATGCAAGGAAAATACATTCATTTATAAAATGATTGGCTTCAAATCTTCTAATACGCCCTCTTCTTCTGTGGCACGTTTAATACTTTCACCTACGATGCGAACCATATCTTCCAATTGTTCTACCGTGGACGCCAATGGTGGCATGAGGATAACCACATCGCCTATTGGGCGGCAAATAAGGCCTTGTTCACGAGCGAGAACGGCAACCTTTGCACCTACCGCATCATTTGGACGATACGCTTCATGAGTAGCAACGTCCTTTTCAAGCTCAATGCCTACGATAAGGCCACGTTGACGCACTTCTTTAACATGTTTTAACTGTTCAATAGGTTTGAGTGCCTTTGTGAAAGCTTCGATTTTCACAGGCAATCCTTCGATGACCTTTTCATCGCGGAATACTTTCAACGAAGCCAATGCAACAGCACATGCCAAGGCATTACCGGTGTAGGAATGGCCATGATAGAATGTTTTCTTTTCTTCAAATGTACCAAGGAATGCATCGAATACGCGTTTGGTAGTCAATGTAGCGGCCAATGGCAAATAACCGCCCGTAATCCCTTTGGATAAGGTCATGAAATCAGGCGATACGCCTTCATGTTCACAAGCAAAGAATTTACCTGTACGGCCAAAGCCTGTTGCCACTTCATCAACGATGAGGAATACATCATGTTTGGCAGTTAACTCACGAACGCGTTTTAAATAGCCGTGAGGCATAACGAGCATACCAGCTGCGGCTTGCACTAATGGTTCCATAACGAGAGCTGTAATTTCGTCCCCTTCTTCATTGAGGATGCGTTCCAATTCTGCTAAGGACTCTTCAAACGCTTTATCTCGATCTGCTACATCACGATATACACCAGGGCTTGGTAAAGTTAACGGTTTGAACAACAAATTATGAAACACTTGATGGAACAACTGAATCCCACCTACGGATACAGTACCTAATGTATCACCATGATAGCCCGCATTGAGTGCGATAAATTTCGTTTTCTTTGTTTGACCTACTAATTGACGGTATTGGTACGCCATCTTAATAGCGACTTCAATCGCCGTACTGCCATCATCGGATAAGAACACCTTTTCCAAACCTTCTGGTGCAAGTTCAACTAATTCTTTACACAACTGTGCTGATGGAGGGCTCACCAATCCGAGCAATGTGCTATGCGCAATCTTATCAACTTGGTCCTTCAACGCTTGATTAAGCACAGGGTGATTATGGCCATGAATATTAACCCACAGAGATGATACACCATCATAATACTTTTTACCCTTGTCATCGATCAAATACACGCCTTCACCGCGTTCGATAACTACAGGTTCTTGTGCTAACCAGTCTTGCATTTGTGTAAATGGATGCCATACAAATTCGTGGTCCCATTGTGCAATTTGTGAAAGTTGTTTCTCTGCCATCATAACACCTCATACTTAAGATTTTATATCTATACTATCTACTTAATTCCAGATTCCTTGTATATGGAGCTTTCACTAAATGCCCCATACAGTTTGCCAAATCTTAGCCGAATCTAAGAACGAACGCCCCCAACCAAGTTTGATATGCGCTTGATTAGGTCCTTGATATGGAGGAAGTACACCGAGCACCGGAATATCGGTATACCGTTCCATATCCTCAATATTCGTCTTTAATAAGAATGGATCCACCACAGTCGTATCATTTACAATGATTCCTTTTACATCAATATGATGCTGTTTTGCATACTCATACGTTAACACAACGCGATTGATAGAACCTAGACGCCCATCAGTAACCAATATGGCAGGATATGCAATATCTGTCATAAGATTTGTAAACGTAATATCCTTAGTAAGAGGCGTTGTAATTCCACCAGCCCCTTCTACAAATGTAATATCATGTTGATTTACAACCCTTTTCACATGATTTACAATCTCTGGATAATCGATGTCCACACCGGCCAACTCTGCCGCCAAACGCGGTGAATAATCCCCTGCCAATGCAATAGGATTCACCTCGCGACGACGCGACTCAGGAATACCTACAGACTGCATCAAATAGGTAGCATCCTTACTTTCAAGACCCATGCATATTTCATCTTCATCCATTGTTCCGCATTGAGAAAATGGAACTGCACTAGACGACACAGGCTTAATCATGCCCACATCAAAACCATCGTCCACTGCTAACGCCCCAAGCAAACCTGTGACAAACGTCTTACCTACATCCGTATCTGTACCAATAATAGAAACACCTAACTGTCTCATACGAGCACCTCTTTACCATATCGAATCAGCATTAACAACTATGCATATATAATTAGTTGACAATTTAATTACAGTATAAAACTTACAAATAAAACAGTCAACTATATACAATCTATACAGGTTGACAATTTTCGCTATAACAAGAGCCACCCATACCCTCGCAGCGACTTTGGCCCTGTTCCGTAGGAACAGACCCGGCCGGTGTTCTCTCTCATTAAATGCAGAGGAATTCCGCTACATTGTGGTTATGAGAAAACTCGATGGGACCTAATTACATCTATAGTTATAGCAAGAGCCACGCATACTCTCGCGCGACTTTGGCCCTGCGAAGGCCGCAGGCCGTAGTCAGACCCGGCCGGTGGAGCGAGAGAGTATGCGTGGCTCTTGATAGCCTAAATGTAGAATTGTAATAGGGCCCCATCGAGTAGATGATTAAACCTCAATATAGCGGAATTCCCCTGTATCAGGATCCATCATCCCCCCGTAGAATCCCATGCCTCTTGGGAATAATGGATGGTGACGCAAGAATTTAACTGTATAGCGTACATTTTCTTCAGAAATGTGGAAACGGTCCATCCAATCGATAAGACCTGGTTCAATCATGCGAATGGCATCTTCATTAATGCCTTTGGCTTTCATAGATTCCATAAATTGTTCTGCGGAAAAGTCAATCATACCACAGTTTTCGTGACCGATGACGATTACATCTTCGATGCCCATGCCGTATGTAGATACAAGCAAGCTTTGAACGATGTTATCAATCGGTTGCGTTACGCTGTTGCCGGCCGTCTTAATGGTGATAACCTCGCCGCGATCAAATCCTAAAGATTCTTCGAGCATCCCCACTAAACGCGTATCCATACATGTTACAATGGCTAATTTCTTTGTAGGATGACTAGTTAAACCCTTTTGAGCAAGCTCAGGATGTTTAGCTACATATTCTTTGTTTTTTTCAATAATACCATTAATATCAATCATAATGCACCTCGCATATTCTATGAGACATGTTGATGTTCTCTACGTATTTTACTAGGAATCATATTTCATTAAGTATAATTATCCCGTATAAGATTATATAAAACTTTCACCATAAGATACAATACTATAAGCTATGTATACAAGATACTTAATGAGGAATCCCCCTCGATTAATTCCCCCGATTATGTTACTATTAAGTAGTAGTTTATTTATACATCCTGCGCGATACCACAGCGATGTATGTACCAAGTAGGTACAGTTAGGAGGTTTTATGATGGGTATCAATGCAAAAACACTGCCAGGCATATTGCTCTGTGCAATTCTAGCCATTCCATGTTGGCTATTAGGACAATATTTTCATTTTATCGGCAGTCCAATCTTCGCTATTATCCTCGGTATTATTATTGGTTCTTTATTCACATCTTGGAAACGAGAAAAAACGGGCTCCGGCATTGGATTTACGTCTAAAAAAATCCTACAATGGGCCGTTATCCTTCTCGGCTTTGGTCTTAACATCACCCAAGTATTGCATGTAGGTTGGGTTTCCTTACCAATTATCATCTCAACCATTGCCACATCGCTTATCATTTCTTACATCATATTCAAAGCCACGCATATCGATTCTAACACAGCCGTTTTGATTGGTGTCGGTTCTTCCATCTGTGGTGGTAGTGCCATTGCTGCGGCGGCGCCTGTTGTGAAAGCTAGCGATCAAGATATTGCACAAGCTATTTCCGTTGTATTCTTCTTCAACGTAGTCGCTGCATTCATATTCCCACCTCTTGGCGATGCTATTGGGTTGTCTAACATGGGCTTTGGCCTCTTTGCGGGCACAGCCGTTAACGATACATCATCCGTAACAGCTACTGCTGCTGTTTGGGATAGCATGAAGGGCACAGGCACGCAAGTTCTTGAATATGCAACCATCGTTAAATTGACACGTACATTGGCAATCATCCCTATCTGTTTAGGTCTTGCTAGTTATCAAGTGTACAAAGCCAAACAAGCGGCTAAGGCAAGCGATAACGCTGAATCTGTTAATATTGCAGCTATCTTCCCTAAGTTCGTTCTTTACTTTGTCATTTGTTCTCTTATTACAACTGTATTGTCCTATGCAAATGTAGATATTCACTTCTTAGACATATTCAAAACTATTTCTAAATACTTTATCACCATGGCCATGGTTGCTATTGGGCTTAATACAAATCTTGTTAAGCTTATCAAATCTGGTGGTAGTGCCCTTGCATTAGGCGCTGCATGCTGGATTTGCATCACCCTCGTCAGCCTAGGGATGCAACATGTTATCGGTTTATGGTAAAATAGAATAAAGCTTCGTTTAATACAGAATAGATTTCTATGTAGTACTTTATAACACTACACAGGGGTCTATTCTTTTATTATACGTACCAAATTTACCTAAACGTATTATCCATCAAGAAAGGAGGATTATCTATGTATTTCCTGCAAGGTTTATTAGTAGGTCTCGCCACGTTTGCACCGATTGGGATGCAAAATCTATTTATCATCAATACGGCCCTCGTCCAACCATTGCCACGCATCCTGTTAACCATCACTATTATCGGGCTATTCGATATGACCTTGAGTACGGCGGCCTTTTACGGCATTGGGGCGCTCCTCGAGGCATGGCCAGTCTTCAACCTGATCATTCTCATTGCAGGCGGCTTGCTCGTAGCCTACCTAGGATACAAAACATTTAAAACTACACCTTCACTTAAAAAGGTTGATACGAACATCCCCATCAAAAATATCCTGTTAATGGCACTTCTCGTTACATGGGGCAATCCGCAAGCAGTCATCGATGCATCCATGATGCTCGGCGCCTTTCGCGCTAATATTCCTGCTGAAAACATATATCACTTCTTCTTTGGATTCCTCGCGATGACACCGATTTGGTTTGGATTCCTTGCTGGAACCATGTATGTACTAGCTAAGAAAATTAAGATATCCCATCTCGTATGGATCAATCGCGTATGCGGTACCGTATTAATCATATATGGCATAAAGCTCGTCTATGATGGCATTCTAATGATGCTGTCCATATAAACACAAAACAGGTATCACCTGAAATCACTACACCATAAAGCTGTGAGGTTTTAGGCGATACCTGTTTTATTCATATATGTTGTTATTTAAAATTCATCGAGGACCTGTAGAAAAATATCTTTAAATGCCTCTGCATAGGTATTAGGATTTTGTGAACTCACATAGAAATAGTAATCCTTTTCTATAGGTTTACCATTATTTAATATACATTTTCGCTCAATACCTGGAATGGTATCCACTAAATACTTGAATCGGTCTACCAATAATATACCTTGTCCAGCACCAACGAGAAAACGGGCTTCTTCAAGATTTTTAACTTGTAGGAACGATCCCATAAATCCCATCGATTTTCGATAGTTTTCCTCTTCATCTAACCGTTGGTCATCATGACATACAAGAATTAACGGCAAATCTAATAATTCTTTCAGCTCTACAGACCCCTCCGGAGTATACCCCTTGGGCACCTCTGCTATAACGGTGGCCTTACTAATAAGATATGTTACATAATCATTATCCGACTTAATTTGCCAATAATCATTAAAAATAATATCCACCAAATTATCATCGAGCATTTGATTCAATTCAGAATGGCTGCCACTATACATACGCACATCGAGGTCACGATACCGTTTTGTAGTGCGCATTAATGCCTGTTGCAATGCAATGCCACTATAGCGATTTAAATAGCCAATACGCAAATACTTACGCTCATTTTTACCGACACGCACCGTCTCATCTTGTAAATTTTTGACGCGCGTCATCAGCTGTTTACCATTCCGATATAAATATTCACCAGCCGGTGTTAGATGAAAGCTACGCTTTTCACGTATCATCAATGGAACGCCAAGACTAGCCTCCAAGGATTTAATTTGTTGTGAAATAGCCGACTGAGACACATAGTGCTCATAGGCTGCCTGTGTAAAGCTATTATGCTCTACAACAGAAATAAAATACTCCAATTGTTTTAATAACATGATGAACTCTCTCAATACACATAATCTCAAACAATAAACCTGTCACTATCCAGACATCTAGATACTCTCATGCAACAGGCTACGCCACACAAATATAGCGGCTATAAAAAAGATACTAGCAGTACTCCAAAATACCATGCCATAACCAAACCAATTAGCGATCATACCACTAATCATAGGGCCCAACACATTGCCCATCATGGCTACACTAGATACAGCACCAAAGACAATACTTCGCCGCTCTTTGGGAACAGCCTTTGAAATCAAGGTATTCGCTATAGGCGTAATAAAACCCATAAAGAATCCTGCAATGGTTCTAAATATACCTAAGCCCCACACATTTGGCATAAGATATTGGAGGATAAAAAATCCGCCTACACCACAGGTGGCCGTCAATAATATATTCGGCATAGACATCCATTTAGTAATGCGCCCGATTGAAATCGATGCTAGTGCACTAAACAGACCGGCCCCAAAGATAATAACACCTACAATGGTAGCCACAAAATCATCATTTACTTGCATATAGTGTTTAATGTAAAGTGGCAATATAGGGCCTATACCGGTAATACCAAAATTACATAAAAATTGCATAACCACGAGCAATCGTACACGTGGGATAGCAAGAAATGATTTAATTAATGACCATTGGGACTCATTACTATCTACCTTATGCGTATGCTGTAGATTAGGCATGAGTAGGTACACACCTAACAAGCACAAGCCTGATAAGATAGAAAACATAAAGAACGGAGCCCGATAGCCTAATAAATCGGCAGCAAGACCACCCATAAGAGGGCCAAAAACAAGCCCCATCACCATCGACGCTTGGTACAATCCCATCGCCCATGGTACGCGTTCCTCTGGTGTGATTAATACAATGATACCAAGTCCAATGGGTACAAAACCACCCACTAAGCCTTGTAAGGTACGCAACACTAACAGCTGACTCGGCGTTTGTGCAAAACCGGCAGCCCCTACAGCTAGCATCAAAGTGGCAAGGATGAACATCATCACCCGCCGAGGTCCTAGTTCATTGGCTTTCCTGGACCAAAAGGGAGCACTCAAGGCTACCATACAAGGTGTTACACCAGATACAAGACCGGCCCACATAGCAGCCTCACCTTGATTGGTCAGCCCTAGATCTACCAAATATAAAGGTATAAATGATAATACGCCGATAATAGTAATGCCAGCACCGACTTGTATAGCGCAAATCAAATAGATGATGCGCTTCCATGAAATATCCATACAACCTTCAAGCAATTAATTAAAATACATTATTTAGAATATATTTACCTAAATATATTAAGATAACTTACCTATATATTGTATCGTAAACAAGAAAAAAAGACCATCTCTTATGCACTAATAAGTAAAGATAGGTACGAAAAAAGCTCTCATCTCTTAGTAATAGACGAGAGCTTCTATTTATAAAAAATATATACTACATTCTTAGTATTGCTTTTGTTTGATCATCCAATAGATGTAATAAATAACCAATGCATATGTTAATACATCAAATACAGGTAAGAATGGTACCATTTTGGACAAACGACCAAAACCATGAACATGAATGTTTGCTGCAATGATGGCAATAAGATTTAAACGATGAATCCAAATCGCTTTCTTACGAGATACGGATTTTGCCATATTTCCAATCCAAGGTGTTAAGTATAGTACACCAAAAATAAGAGCAATAAACATGGCTCCAAGGGAGATATAACCGCCCCAAAAACCTAAGAAAGATTTTAGGGCCTTTAAGAAGTATACATACCAGTGAGCACAGACTAAGACAACGCTGACAATACCTACTATACGATGCACTTCAAACATTTCTTTAGGATTATATCGTTTGATAAACCATTTTGGCTTCGTTGCAATGTAGGTTAATACGAGCCATGCAGCATAGGGAATTAAACCTAAATGAACCTTCCAGTTACCAAATGATCTGCCGCTAGTTACATACCCATATTCTACCATTCCCATTAAAATAAGTGCTAACACAGCGATCCAAATAAGAATATGATACTTACTCTTAAATTGTTTCTTCACTACTTCTGCCATTATCGAGACTCCTCACGTTTAACTATATAATTTAAAATAACACCATATAAGATAATACCAATTTTCATTCTCATAGTAAAGTGAAAATGTATACCAATCTCATATAAAAACATGAATGTTACTCATATAGCAGGAATATGCCCATATTACAATATAGACTTTAAATACTATCCAAGAGCAGATAAACACTAAAAGCCCTCACAGCCGTAAAAGCGACAGCTTTCACAACCATGAGGGCTATTAGAGAAACTAGTATACCGTATGCAACCGATATAAAGTTTCAACTATTCAATTATACACGATCACGTTTGCGATATACGATGAACGGACGTGCTAAGTAGTTGAGCGGAACACTCAAGCAGTGTACCAAACGGCTAAATGGGAAGATAATAGCTACCACCATCCACGCTAACATGTGGAATTTAAACATGAATGGTACGCCTTCCATCAAGGATGGATCCGGCATAAAGGAGATTAGGCTACGGAACCAAGGGCCGATGGATACGCGGTAATCAAAGAAACCAGATGCATTAAGCAATGTACCAGCCATACCGCTAAAAATAGCTAATGTTAAGAACAAGTATAACCATTTATCAAGGCCAGATGTATTAACTTTCATAGCAGGCACAGTAAAGCGACGTTTCATCAAAAGCAAGAAGCCGACGATGAAGATGATACCCGCTACAGCACCCATGTATAACGCACCTTGATGGTACATATGGTCATTAATACCGATTGCAGCAGTCCAAGTTTTAGGGATTAACACACCTACTACGTGACCACCGATAACGCAAAGCAAGCCAAAGTGGAACAATGGATTGGCAATGCGCAATTGTTTTTTCTCTAAAAATTCACTCGATTTTGTAGTCCAGTTTCTTTCAAAGTAGAAGAAACGAACCAAAGTACCTACGATTAAGAAGGTGAAAGCGATGTAAGGCAAAGCGCCCCAAAGGAATAGATTCATCGTGCACCGTCCTCCAATCCATTTGCAACAGACAAGATAATATCAAACAAGAATGCATAAGGCAATTTAGCCTCAATGAAGCGTTCTCTAATGTATTCCAATTTTGGTTTACAATAGTCGTAAATTTCTTTTGCTTTTTCATCATCGATAACGGCACATAATTCAAGAAGTGCTGGAATATAGTCTGGCATTTCTTTTGGCAAATCATAGTCGTTTTCTAGGAAGAACGCTTTAAATTTAACGAGTTCTTCTGCTTGTTCCCCAGTACCTTGTAATTCATAAGTCGACAAATACATCGTTGTATTTTGACTAAAATCAAAGGTACGAACATATTGGTCTTCAAATTCTTTTTTATCAGATTCCTCTACATAGTCGAAGAATTCTAATAAACCTTGGCGAAGTTGAGGATGCCCAACGGATTGGGCGTCCTCTCTCCATTCAGGTAATTCGTTATACCATTGTTCATCAGGATAGCGTAGAAGAAATGACGCAATAAGAGCGATTTTCTGAGCATCCTTCATTATTGACATCCCCCTGTAGGGCAAGCAAAACCGCGATTTTGTTGCATTTCTAGGCGACCTTCGCGAGATACTTTTACATCAGATGGAATAACAAAGCGATCATTGTATTTGGACAATGCCAACAATTTGTACATACCGTACATTTGATCCTCTGTTAACTCCACATTGTGATCGATAGGACCGTCACCTGTTTCACGACGGCGCATGTATTCACGCATGTCGAGAACACGTTGCAATGTACGAGCTAAAATTTCTGTATTACCCGCTGTAAACAAGTTAGCAAGGTATTGTACAGGTACGCGCATTTCATGCGCATCTGGCAAGTATACATCAGATGTTACACGTTGCAAGATTGGGCTGAGTGGTGGTACATACCAAACCATTGGCAATGTGCGATACTCAGGATGCAATGGCAATGCCACGCCCCACTCTTTTACAAGTTTGTATACAGGAGATTTTTGAGCTGCTTTAATCCATGCTTCAGAGATGCCTTCTGCACGAGCCGCTTTGATAACCTCTGGATCATGAGGATCCAAAATCAAATCTAATGTATTTTCGTAAATATCTTGTTCATTTTTTGTAGCTGCCATAGCTTCTACTTTGTCCATATCGTAGAATACAACGCCAACATAGCGCATACGACCTACACAAGTTTCAGCACAGATTTGAGGCAAGCCATTTTCTAAGCGTGGGTAACAGAATACGCATTTTTCGGCTTTATTAGTTTCCCAGTTATAGAAGATTTTTTTGTATGGACAAGATGGAACACAATGTCTCCAACCGCGGCATACATCTTGAGATACGAGAACCACACCATCTTCATCGCGTTTATAAATCGCGCCGGATGGACATGCAGCTACACATGCAGGGTTCAAGCAGTGGTTACAAAGACGAGGCAAATAACGCATGAATACTTCTTCGTAGTCAAATACGATATCTTGGCCCATCTTAGTTAAATTCACATCAGAGCGAGCATGTTGACCACCAGCCAAATCGTCATCCCAGTTAGGGCCCCAAGTAACTTCCATTTTTTGTTTAGTCACAAGGGAACGAGGTCGAGCAACTGGTTGGTTGTTTTTACGACCACCATGAATCAATGTTTCATAGTCGTAAGTCCAAGGTTCGAAATAATCCTTCAATTCTGGTTGTTCAGGATGGAAGAATAATTTCATCAAACGATTTGTTTTAGAACCTGTAGAAAGAGCTAATTTACCGGAGTTATCTAATGTCCAGCCGCCTTTCCATTTTTCTTGGTCTTCCCAATGACGTGGGTAACCTACGCCTGGGCGAGTTTCCACGTTATTGAAGTACATATATTCCGCGCCTTCGCGGTTCGTCCATGTATTTTTACAAGTGATAGAGCATGTATGACAACCCAAACACTTATCCAAATTTAGGACCATAGATACTTGAGCCTTAATCTTCAAGCCAATCTACCTCCTTCATTTTACGAGCCACAATTGTCATATCACGTTGGTTACCAGTTGGGCCATAGTAGTTAAAGCCATAGCTCAATTGGCCATAACCGCCGATCATGTGTGTCGGTTTCATGTGAATATGAGTTGGTGCATTATGCGTACCACCGCGTTGTTTCTTAACTTTCGCGCCAGGAACGTTGATGTGACGATCTTGGGAATGGTGCATATAGGAAATACCGCGAGGAATACGTGGGGAAACTACAGCACGAGCTGCAACGATACCGTTTTTATTGAAAGCTTCTACCCAATCATTATCCTTAACGTCGATTTCTGCTGCATCGTCTTCGTTGAGCCAAATAGTTTGACCACCGCGGAACAATGTCAACATTTGTTGGCTATCGAAATACATACTATGTGTAGACCACTTGTGATGTGGTGTTAAGTATTTCAATGTGATTTCAGGAACACCTTCTTGTTTGTAGTCACCTTGTACTGGTTTATAGGATAATACCGGTTTGTACAACGCCATAGCTTCACCGTAATCACGCATCATTTCATGGTCGCAATAGAAGGATTGACGACCTGTTACGGTACGGAATGGTACCTTATCTTCTGTAGATGTAGTAAATGGAGAATAACGACGGTTTTTATCGTTCTTACCAGTACTTGTTACAGAGCTAATGATGAAGCGTGGTTGGCGAACCATGTCATCGAAGGTAATTTTTTCTTGTTCACGGCCTTTTGCGTTCTTTTCAAGACCGGAAAGGCCTGTTTTTTCTTCCATTGCTTTCCAAGAGCGAACAGCCAATTTACCGTTTGTACAAGAGGACAATGTCAATACAGCATTACAAGCTTCCTTACATTCGTAAATGCTAGGGCGGCCATGAGAAATAAATTCTGGATTATCGATGACACCATTTTGATCATATAATGTCTTATATTCATCAGATACATCCCAAGCCATGCCATGAGCACCCATTTTATTTTCAATATTAGGTCCCAATGCAATGTATTTTTCAAAGATTTTACTATAATCGCGTTTTACATGAACGAGGTTCGGCATTGTTTTACCAGGAATTGGTTCACATTCGCCTTTGCTCCAGTCGAGAACCTTACCTTCTGGTTGAGCCACTTCACCTGGGCTGTCATGACCAAGAGGTAACGCTACGATATCTTCGTATTCTGTGAAGCCAGACTCTTTCGCTACGCGAGATACTGTTTCAGCAAGAGTACGGAATGTATCCCAGTCAGATTTAGTTTCCCATGCGCAATCAACAGCCGCTTGGAATACGTGTACATATGGATGCATATCTGTAGAAGACAAGTCTTCTTTTTCATACCATGTAGCCGCTGGGAATACGATATCAGAATACAAGCCTGTAGAAGCCATACGGAAGTCGATGTCGATTAAGAGGTCAAGCTTACCAGCTTCATCTGCTTCGCGCCATTTGATTTCTTCTGGTTTTACTGGTGCGTCATCATCTTCGAGAACACCATGTTTTGTACCAAGTAAATGTTTCAAGAAATATTCGTGGCCTTTAGAGGAAGAACCGATAAGGTTCGCACGCCATACAAACAAGTTGCGTGGATGGTTTTCTTTAGCCGCTGGATCTTCTACGCAGAATTGTAATTCTTTGTTTTTCAACGCTTGCGCTACATATTGGTTAATCTCTGCTTCTGTACCAGCACCCGCTGCACGAGCGTCGTTAATTAATTCTTGACTGCCTTTATTGAAAGTAGGATAAGATGGCAACCAGCCTAAACGTGCAGCCAATACATTGTAGTCACCAGGGTGACGGTAACGTGGCTTAGCTAATTTAGATACGCGGTCTGCCAAATCGATGCAATCAGAACGATATTGTTCTGTAGCAAAGTAGAACCAAGATGTACCATTTTGCAAACGAGGCGCTTTACTCCAGTCGTTAGCTGTCATGATACCGCCCCAGCCTTCAACAGGACGAAGTTTTTCTTGACCTACGTAGTGAGCCCAGCCACCACCGTTAACACCTTCTGTACCACAGAACATGATGAGGTTCAAGATTGTACGGTAAATGATATCTGCATGGTACCAGTGGTTGATACCACCGCCCATGATAATCATGGAACGACCTTTAGTTTTTTCTGCATTATCTGCAAATTCACGAGCTGTAGCAATAGCGATATCTGCTGTTACGCCAGTAATTTTTTCTTGCCATGTAGGTGTGTAAGGAGTGTCATCAGTATAAGATGTTGCTACTTCACCACCGATACCACGGTCGATACCATAGTTAGCAAGAATAAGGTCATATACGGTAGTTACTTTTACAGGACCGTCTACAGTTTGTACTGTAATAGTTGGAATAGCACGTTCAATAACGCCTTCGTGCTCTTCATCACCAAAGTATGGCAACTTAACAACAGTCACATCTTGGCGTTGGTCAAACACGGATAAGCGAGGGTCAATTTTAGCCCCTGTATTACGGTTTTCAAGGCGTAAGTTCCATTTTTGTGGATTTGTGTGACGGTCGCCCATTGTACCATTTGGAACAACGATTTCATTTGTTGTTTCATCAATTAATACAGTTTGGAAATCAGCACCGTCTTCTTTGCTACCTAAATCCTTAGCGTTTAAGAAACGACCTGGTTGTACTGCACCGTTGATGTCTTCAACGCGTACAAGGAATGGCATATCGGTAAACTCTTTAGCATACTCTTTGAAGTATGGAGTTTCCTTATCGATATAATATTCTTTTAAGATAACATGACCCATTGCCATAGCAAGAGCCGCATCAGTGCCGGCTTTCACATTAAGCCAAGCATCAGAAGAAGTTGTAGATTCCGCATAGTCAGGAGATACGGATACAACCTTAGTACCTTTGTAACGGACCTCTGTCAAGAAGTGAGCATCAGGCGTACGAGTCAACGGTACGTTGGAACCCCAAGTCATGATGTAGCCAGCATTGTACCAGTCACCAGATTCAGGTGTATCCGTTTGTTCACCCCAAACTTGTGGACTGGATGGTGGTAAATCGGCATACCAGTCATAGAAGGACAATGGTGAACCACCCATTAAGTTAAGGAAACGAGCACCTGCTGCATAGGACAACATGGACATCGCTGGAATTACAGAGAAGCCTGCGTTGCGGTCAGGGCCGTATGTTTTTGCTGTATATAGTAAAGATGCTGCAGTGATTTCTGTCGCTTCGTCCCAAGTGGAGCGCACAAAGCCACCCATACCACGGGCAGATTTATATTTTTTCGCCTTTTCAGGGTCTTCTACGATAGATTTCCATGCTTCGATAGGATTTTTAGCTGTTTTCTTAGCTTCTCTCCAAAGCTCAGCCAATTCGCCGCGTACATATGGATATTTTACGCGCAATGGGCTGTATAAATACCAAGAGAATGTCGCACCACGAGGGCACCCACGTGGTTCATAGTCCGGCATATCATCCGGTGTTTCCGGATAATCTGTAGCTTGGTTTTCCCATGCTACGACGCCATTTTTAACGTAAATGTTCCAGCTACAAGAACCAGTACAGTTTACGCCATGTGTTGTGCGGACTACTTTATCGTAGGACCAACGGTCACGATAAAAATTTTCCCATTCGCGACCGCCTTCTTCTGTGATTTGGTGACCGCTTGGAGATACGTCCTTCTTGCGAAGAAACTTGAATTTCTGAGACAATAAACTCATCTCGTGTCCTCCTTAAAACTACAAAAAAGCCCTTGCGTTAGCAATGCCAACAACAAGGGCGAATATCCACAATTATTCGATATTACTGATATTAGGGTCGATCGTGTCGCTATCTAAATCGAGTAATCCGATTAATGCATCTAAGTCACAGATTACCAGATGGTGTTTATCATAGGCTACATAGCCTAATTTTCGTAACTCACTGAGCATGCGGTTTAAACTTTCCCGAGATGTGGCAGCAAATTCAGCTAACTCTTGATTTGTTAACGCGATATCTATATAGATACCGTCATCACGTTGAATACCATAGCTATTAGCTAAACGCAATAGTGTCGAATAGAATGCACCTTTTTTGCCATACAACAACAAATCTCTGTATTTGGCTTGTTGTCGCCGCATATGAAGTGTATAGATTTTCATCATTGCAATGGCCAGTGAATGGTCCTTTGCAATGGCTGGTTCCAAAACATCATAACGGATGGAATATACCGAGCATTTTTCACGTGCAATCGCATTGAACACGTAAGTCCGGGTGTTCGTCTCGTACAAAGGAATTTCACCAAGCACATTATTTGGCCCCACCAACCGATGAGCAAAAATATGACCACTTGCCTCAAACTTCTTAATACTAAGTCGCCCTTCGCGGACAATAAAAAAATGATCTGCTATATCACCTTCGTGAAACAAAAACTCGCCTTTTTCAAGGTGAATTGTTTCTCCTGGCAATGCAAGTAACTGGTTAATTAACTCCTGTTCCATACTATCACCGTGCATCTTTCAGTGTCATTTGTCCATATTGTTTGTGAAAGTAGCTTTCACAAACAGCCATGCACAAAAGGCACATATACTATATACTTTACGTATATTATCCCTATTATAACCGATTAATTCTCATATAAGTGTGTTTTTCGTCACATTCACATTATATTCTGTCCTATATAATAATGGTGTGATTTTAGGCACACTCTCTATTATTATAGTACCACATTTTACAAGGCTTTTAAACGAGATGTGCCACATATTCGTGTGAAAAGATCTACCCTTTATCACATGTGTTTTAGTTAAAGGAGAGCTCTCATGTCAGAACTAAAAATGCCTCAAGTAGGGGCAAGCCGTAGCGAAATTGTGGCTAATTGGCAACCAGAAAATCCAGAATTTTGGGAAAAGTTTGGTAAAAAAATTGCTAAACAAAACCTGGTTATATCCACAATTGCATTAACCCTTTCATTCTGTGTATGGTATTTATGGGCAACCATTGCAGCACAACTAAATGGCGCTGGCTTTAACTTTACAACAGATCAATTATTTACATTAGCCGCATTACCAGGTCTTGTAGGTGCTACATTACGTTTCGTATATACCTACATGCCGGCCTTAATCGGTGGTAAGAACTGGACATTTATTTCCACACTTATTTTATTAGTTCCTGTTGTATGGCTTGGCTTTGCCGTTCAAGATACAACAACTTCTTATACGACATTCATGATTTTGACTGTCCTTATCGGTTTAGCGGGCGGCAACTTCTCGTCCTCCATGGCGTACATTGGCAACTTCTTCCCTAAATCCGAAAAAGGTACTGCTCTTGGTATCAACGGCGGCGTTGGTAACCTTGGTGTTTCTGTAATCTACTTCTTGGCTCCATTTGCTATGGGTTCTACTGCACTAGGTAGTGTATTTGGTGTAACACCAGCTATCATCAAAGGTAACGCAGTATACCTTGCCAATGCAGCTTTCATGTGGATCGTACCACTCGTTGTTATCCTTGCACTTATGACACGTTTCATGGATAACTTACCACTAGAAAAACCAAATCCTAAAAATCTTGTACAAATCTTTGGGAACAAACACACTTGGGCGTTTACATTACTTTATACATGTTCCTTCGGTGCTTTCTCTGGTTATGCAGCAGCACTTGGTCTATTAGTAGGTAAAGAATTCCCAGAAGTACCATTTGCTTCTATCGCATTCGTAGGTCCACTTGTAGCAGGTGCACTTCGCCCTGTAGGTGGTTGGTTAGCAGACAAAATTAACAGCGGTACAAAAGTTACCTTTGTAAGCCTTCTCGGTCTATGTGCAACAACAGCGCTAATTGCGGTTGGCGTAGATATGCACAACTTCCCATTCTTCTTTGCTATGTCCGTGTTGACATTCGTATGCTGTGGCTTCGCAACTGGTGCTACATTCCGTATGATTCCTCACGTATTTGGCAATCCGTTGTTATCCTCTTTAATCACAGGTTTCGTAGCTGCTGTAGCTGCATACGGTGCATTCATTACACCTAAAATCTTCGGTTTCGTATACTCCACATTCGGCAACATTCACCCTGCATTCGCAGTACTACTAGCATTCAACATCGTAACAGTTGCGGTTTGCTTCTGGTTCTATGTGAGAAAAGGGGCAAACATGAACGTATAAATTCATGTTCTACCTTATAGCTGCGGAACAGAAAATATAATTTACTATCTAAACTTGGTAATAAAAGACACCCACAATTATCCTCCAGCTACTTTAACGGTCTACGGCCTAGGGCCTTGACCTAGTAAAGTCGGATAATTGTGGGTGTTCTTTTATTGAAATTTAGATCTGTATTAAAGCATCACATAGTAAATTATATTTTCTGCCACAGCAATTACGATCGCCCATGAATTTATGCGTTCTAAATAGACAAAACGGTCTGCGGCCTAGGGCCTTGACCTAGTAAAGTCGGATAATTGTGGGTGTTCTTTTATTGGAATTTAGATCTGTATTAGAACATCACATAGTAAATTATATTTTCTGCCACAGCAATTACGGTTATCCATGAATTTATGCGTTCTAAATAGACAGAACGGTCGCGGCCTAGGGACTTGACCTCATCCATATACCTCTTCTAGAAATTAGTACAGGCCTGTACTAATTTCTAGGTGAGCATGTATTGATGCACCAAGGAAGTATGTGAGCCTTATATGCTTATTTTCTATGTAACCCACGGTAAACGAGTTCAAAGATAACTTTCTGTGCTTCTAACCATTCATCGCTTTGGGACCACTTATATTGTTTATTAACAGCATATAGTCCGTGCACTAAAAATACAAAAACGGATACACCCACGTCAAATGAAGTCCCAAGTGCTTCTGCCATAACAAGCCCTTGCCGATCTTTTTCACTCCGTATAATTCGTTGTAATACATATTCTGAAATTTGTTCATCTAAAAATAAAGGTAAATACTTTTTATGTCGTATAATACGCTGACATAAGGGCAATCTATCAAAAATAGAATCGTATGCTTCTCTCAGCGAAACAGAATTAGAAGCAGCTGATAAGGTTTGAGCTATAGTTTGTAAATTATTATTATCTACCATTCCTGGTCGCGAATAAGCGATTGCATCATCTACTAAATCATCAACAATTTCCATTATATTGCTATAGTGTAAATAAAATGTAGAACGAGTTATACCTGATGCTTTACACAACAATGTTACGGTTAAAGACTCAAAAGAATGGTTTTCTAAACAGCTAAGCAACCCTTCTTTTAACAACATTCGTGTCATTTCTTTTCGAGTTATCATATAACCTCCTACATAGACACATTTATACAATGTGTCTATTAACAAACATAGTGTCAATTATTGTTGAGACTAGTATAACAAAACAAGGTACACTAATTCTAGGGATTACAAACAGTAATCTATTTGATTAGATTTTCAAAATACAATTAAGGAGATACCTATGACAAAATATACTCACATTAGAAATGCTACAGGAAAATTAACAATAAAAAACACAACATTTCTTATTGATCCATTCTTAGCACCCAAAGATACTTATCCTGGCTTTGAAGGAACATTTAACTATCAACAAAGAATGCCTATGGTTGATTTACCTGTATCAATGGACAATCTATTAAGCAATGTAACTGCGGTAGTAGTTACACACACACATCTCGATCATTGGGATGACACGGCAATTAAATCTATTCCAAAGTCACTTCCTATTTTTGTGCAAAATACAGCGGACAAAGAACTTATTATCTCCCAAGGCTTTAATGATGTACGCATCATTTTTGAAAGTCTTGAGTTTAATGGTATCACATTGAGAAAAACAGGTGGCTCACACGGCACTGTAGAAATGTATGCAAATCCAGTTCTCGCACCATTAGCAGGCGATGCAATGGGCGTTATTTTTGAAGCAGAAGGCGAACCAACTGTGTACCTTGTAGGCGATACAGTATGGACAAGCGATGTAGAGAAGGCCCTTCTTCGCTTCGACCCTAATGTTATTATTATGAATACAGGATATGCTCAAGTTTTGGGCTTTGAAGATAGTATTATTATGGGGACAAAAGATATTGGCCGCATGGTAGTACGCAAACCAGAAGCTAAAATCATCGCTGTTCATATGGATACAGTTAATCATACAGCAACAAGCCGTAAGGATGTGCACAAATTTATCAAAGGCACCAATATCGAAAGCCATGTAGCAGTCCCTGAGGATGGAGAAACTATTATACTATAAGTTACTATATACCTATGTTGTTTTTATGTTGTTATTGAGGTATACTATAAACATAAAGAGAGTCATTGACGTGTGCGAGCGTTAGGCTCATCTAAAAATTTGGGAAATAAGATACGCCTAACGTGTAAGTATTGGTAGTACTTATTACGTTAGGCGTTATCTTAAGTTTATTTGAATAAACTTAAGATGGAAATTACAATGAAGCGTCAGGTCTGCCTGACGCTTTTATTCTTTCATAAATAATTATTAGTTAATTAGGCTAAAACGTAGAAAATAAAACTCATCATTTAGATTTACTAATTCAGAGTTTACCTCTAATGAAATAACCCTCTCAGTACGTCCGACTTTGCTAGGTCAAGGCTATGCCGCAGACCGTTAAGGCGGTGGAGGACGCACGAGAGGGTATTTCATTACCTCGTAAAGAAGATGAGTTTTATTTTCGGTTAAATAGTCTAATCAATTAATAATTATTTTACTTCTGCCCAACCTAAAGCAGCCCGTTTTGCATCCATATCTGCTAAGATTTTTTCTGCTACTTTAACAGGATCAGTATTTACATACATAACGGAACCTAAGAGATCTTTAGTGTCTTCTTTAAGCCATTTTGTAACAGCATCAGAGCCTTGTGTAGGTGGTTCAACGCAATGGTAAGAGTTAATCCCCATCAATCGGAAACCGAGGGATGCACCAACACCTTTTTCGTTAGACCATTCAGGACTAGACATAGCAAATGGTAATTGAGGCAAGTTAAGGCCTAATTCTGCTGCGATACCACCGAAGATACCAGAGGAACGCGCATTATCTACACATTCGCCAACATGCCATACTGGTGGTTGATCATCGCCCAAGAACTCCTGCAATGCAGGGCTACATTTCTTAATAGCATCTGTATTACAATAGCCAAGTTTCATCAATGGGAAGGATGCGCAACCATTAGTTAAGATAAGGCAACCATTTTTAATAAGTGTATCAACAACATCTACAGTTGCTTTTTCATAGATAACACGAGGGTTGGAACAACCTACTACATTAACAATACCACGAACTTTACCAGATTTTAAAGCCTCTGCTAATGGTTTGAAGGAACCATAATGTTTAACAGTGGATTCTGGAGAGAAACCAACCTCTGCAGTGATTTCGTATGGCGGAATGAATACAGGCATCCCTTTACGCAATTCATGAGCTTCAAGAGCGCGATCCAAGATTTTGCGAGCCAATGCTTTTGTTTCAGATAAGTTAGTATGATGGTGATCGTAACCAATGTGTTCTGCACCTGGCAAGCGAGTTGCATCAGATGTTGTAATAACTTTTGTATTGAAACAACGTGCTACGTCCATAATGGCAGGAAATACGTCTTGTACATCTGCTACCCAACAATCAAGAGCACCTGTACCAAGTACAAGTTCAGCACCGATTGCATTACACAATGGGATAACGTTTTCATAACGATACATACTGGACAAACCAGAGCAGCAGATACCGTAGAATTGGATACCTTTAGCTCCGATAGCTTTCGCTTTTTCTAAGTACTCTTCAGATGCACCAATTTTACAAATTTGAGATACCAATGTTGGCAAGTGACCATGAACAGCTATGTTAACATACCCTTTTTTCAAAGCACCAATATTAACCTTTGATGTACGGCGGCCGCCTTGACCAAATAATGCATCAGTAGCAATATCTGCAGCTACTACACCAGTAAATGTGAAAGCAAGACCACAACGCAAAAATTGTTTCATATTGCTTTCCCAATCGCCATCTCCACCTACACATGTGCGATGGTATGCATCAAATGCTTCGTTGTATGCGGAAACAGGCAAGATATCTAGGTTTTTCCAAACTTCACGACGTTCAGCAGGAGCCATAGCTGTAATCGTCTTATATTCACCTGGCAACGCACGACTCAAGTCTTCTAACAGAACATCTGCTAAATCATTAGCTACATCTTTTAAGGAACGGCCTTCTTCAGGAATGTTGAAAGCTTTACATACGGTACGGATTTTTTCTTCGCCCAAAATCGGAATATCTAATTCACCAGTAGCAGCAGCCTTCAAAGAAATCAAGATTTCACGAGCATGCGCACCATGTTGAGTCAAACCACCAGCAACGGCACGTGTCATGTTACGAGCTACGATAAGATCAGCATTAGCACCGCAGACACCGCGAGGGCTCTTAGGTGTAATTTTACATGGACCCATGAAGCAAACACGACAACATACGCCAGCAATACCGAAAGTACATTGTGGTTGTTGTTTGTCGAAACGGTCAAACACTGTATCGCAACCGATTTGCTCCATACGAAGAATCATTTCACGTACCGCAGGGTCTGGTGTTTGTTCAATTACATCCTGTTTTGTAGGCCAGGTTTTACGATACTCAGCAACGGCTTTCATGTAGTCGTTTACACCATGTTCATGAGGTACCCCTGGTTCATGAGTGTGTGGCACCCATTTATCCGTCGGCATAGCCTTTGCATGACTATGGTCGTGACCATGTTCATGATCGTGGTCGTGGTCGTGACCATGATGATGATAACCGCCACAATGGTCATGGTCATGATGATGTTCGTCATGACTGTGGTCATGGATGTTTTTGTTTTCCACATCTTTATTCATAATAAACCTCCTAGGGGCCTACATAGGCCAACTGACAATAACAAGAAAACATATTCTACATTTACTTCTAGTTAATTCCACCATAATGATGGGCTTTAAATCCTATCTTCAAAATATGTTTTAATCTATTACAAGTATATTTTTTGAGAGGACAATTGTCAATCTAATTTTATACATATTATAAAAAATATCGTCTCCAATCCCCCATTATAACAATGTTTTTCAATTATAAAACTCATAATAATTTCATGAAACAAACTTATCTTTAATTCCTATTTATTAAAGGAATTAAAAGCACTCATGAGAAATAAACACCTTATAATACTAATTCTATATACACCAACAATTCTCCTGCATCATTTTCACAAAATCTTACTGCTCCATCTAAAATATTTAAAACATTAGCTCCGCTTTAGCCCAGTAGCGTGCCTCTCTTAACGCAGATATGATAAAAACTTTAATGTACTTACTGAATAAGTAAGGATGAAAAAATCCTCCTCAAACGACTTCGGGCTCCGCGTAGCGCAGTAGCTTCTCTAACGCAAATGTGCTAAGAACTTTAATGTATAAGCATAAAGGATAAAGTAAAAACAGCCCGTCACAAATGACTTCGGGCTCCGCTTTAGCCCAGTAGCTCCCCCTACACCGATGCACTAAAAACCTTAATGTAAACAGATACAGAAAAGAAATAGCCCCTCTGGAAAAAACTTCGGGCTCCGCTTTAGCGCAGTAGCGTGTTTTTTCCAGAGGGGCTATTTCGGTTATTGTAAAGTGTTACATTAAAGTTTTTAGTACATCAAGTACTTCGTGTGGTAATTCATTTTTACCGTCTTTGAGTTTTTCCACGTATTCAGAGCGGAATTCAAAGGCTTGGTGTAGTTGGTGATGGTATTCACGTACATCAAATGGTGGTTCGAATCCTGGTACTTCTACGTAGGATAGGTTTTCATAGGCACCGAATGGTTCGAATTGTAGGTCTCCTTCTACTAGGCGTTCTAATAAATCAATGGTCACTTCTTTAGGGATTTTCTTTTCAAGGAAGAATCCGGTGTTCATGATATAACAATCTACGCCACATTCTTTGAAGAGTTTTTTGTAGCTTTCATAATCACGAACTAGCGGATAGGTACGGAATGGGTTTGCATATGGTTCAATAACGAGTGCATTTGGATCGACGTTGGCATCAAGTTTTTCTGCAGTAGAGCGGCGTGTTGCAAGGGTTGCGCCCATAGTGGAAGCCAATACAGGGTCGTCGATTTTAAGGATTGGTGGCAATGTTTTATCTTTCATCAGCCACACAATGGCATTAACCGGTTCGTCCACGTGGTTTACGCGATTGTCTGTCCAGAATTGGGATTTAATAGCACGGCCATTATTGTTGCGCACGTCCTCAGCCAATACGACCTTATTACCATTTTCATCGAGGGTAACGCCTACGTTTTGCAATGTTAATAAGTATTTATTAGCAGGGTGTTCCACAGGATAGTCCTGCATTTTATCAAAGTATGTTGGTTCCATCGCAACGGAGGACAAATCATTTGTATTGATGATATATGCATCATCATGCAAGATAGAAATATCATAGCGACCATTGTGTTTTTCGTGAGTCAATGTAGATTTACCGGAACCGGATAGACCAAATACGCCGATTGTGAAAGACTCACCATTTTTAAGGTTATAGCGTTTCATACCGCCGTGGCAGGCTACGTAGCCATAACGGTTTGCTAAGGACCAAGCCAATGTCAATGTGCCTTTTTTATGTTCCCCAAAGTAACGCATGCCAAGAATCATAGCGCAGTTATGAGCAGGGTCAAAAATAGCAAGACCACCTGGATGACCTGGTACTACATAGTCAGGGTCAGAATAGATGTAAATATCCCCTTCTGGAATATCTTTACTGTTGTTGTAGAAATCTTTTGTCGCTTCGTCAAAGAATTTAAAGTTCATAATCCAAGAATACATGATGGATGCATGATCCTTTGGAATCATAAGATGAGCACGAGCCGTGAATTTTTGATCAAGACCAACCACAACTTGTGTAGAAATCCATTCTTTATTGCGACTATCATACACAGCATCACGAGCGATACCGGCTAATTCGACTTCATCAATACCTTCATCACCAATAATACGGCGAGCCTTCGCATAGCGGCCAGTCGTTTTACCATCATTAGTTACGAGAATTTTAGCATCAGCTGGTAAACCTTGTTCTTCTGGTTTAAATACAGGCATATCAAGAAGAATGACACCTGGTTCTTGCGTTGCCAATGTATACGCTTCTGCTACAGATGTAACAGGTTTTACGTTATTGCCATAAAACGCAGTTTCAATGGTGCTGCGTAATTTAGAAAATAACGGATTTGTCTTGATTTCACTTTGATTCCAAATGCGACGTGTTGCCATTCTAATCCTCACCTTTATCGTATAACTTTATAAAAACCTATCGGTACGTGTATTGAAAATACTTCTAATAATTTCTATTTTACCTGTTTTTAATAAATTTGTATACACGAAAGAGATGAACAAAAGTAAATTATTGTATATTTATTTTAAATTAGTGCAACACATTTTGTAATAATAAAGTTACTTTTTATTTTTATTAATAAATGCGTTGATTATCGCCTACAAAGTCAGTTTTATCCCAAGTCAACAATGTACGGGAACCTTCTAATTCACGAATATGTGTACAATCTTGCATCATTTCTAGTACGCCTCGGAATTTACCATTTTCATCGCGCACGGCCGTGTAGATAACATAGATAAACAAACCCGGTTTATTGATCCAAAATTCTGCTTGGCTTTGTTCTCCCGAACGGAATTTCTCCACGATTTCTTCTACTACATGAACAGACTTAGCAGGATGGCAATTCTTCACCTCACGGCCAATAACATTAGCACTACGAGGGAAAATGCGATGTGGTGTATCACTGTAGAATTTAACGAGTTCATTTTCATCTACATAGGATAAATCCACAGGCAGATGACGGAACAACAAATTAATTTGCTCTAAGGTCAATTTGCCAGTGGCCACATCTAGGACTGTATCCTTGCCAACTTGTGTTCCACCTACAGGACCAACGTATTTGGATAATAACCCTGCTAAATCGTTTAGGAACTCATTAGATACTGCACTATTTTGATCAACAGCATTTCCATTTAATTGGGCTGCGGAATCGTTAATACCTGGCACTACATATAAACCTGGTGCGCTAATAATAGCATAACCGATTTCATGGTCATTTTTGCTCATGCGCACAAACTCTTCATCGCTTAATAATTTAAAGGATGTTGGCAATAAAACCTCTAACTCCTTAGAGTTCAAATCACGCAACTTTGCCAGTGTTTCTGGAACAGATGCTAGGAATTCTTCGTATTTATCTTCACGAAGCAATGCATAGGATGCAGAGATAGCATCGCGCACGCCATCATCAAAGGTCCACATAATCCGCGTTGGACGATCAAACCCATGATTTTCTAACATTGGATATAATTGATTTTGCTTACGGGATAGATGGATACGCCATTCTGCTAAGGAATCAAAAACACCAAGCCAAGGATTTTTAATAAACTTATCTTGTTTTAACAGTTCATCCGCTTCAAGAGCTACCTTTTCAACCGCATTAATTTCTTCTAAATAAGCCCACAACGGATGATTCTCTGGGTACTCATTTTCGGCACGCACTAATACACCGTCAAATAAATTCAACAAATCATCCATCTTGTCTAGTATTTCTTCATCCTTATAGACACCTTTCAAACTTTGCTCTGCATAAGCAAATTCGTCAGGCGTACAAGTACCTAACTTTTCTTTTAAAATACGGTTACCCTCTTCCAAGGATAATTTACCGTCTAAATAATCCTCTTTAATAGATACAATAATTCTGTACCGTTCGTTATTAATATCTAGCTTTTGCTGTAATGGATTCATACACTTATACCTCCAGGGGTCAAAGACTATTAGTATATACAATATATTATTACTATATTAAATATACTTTTATTATATCCATTTTGAAAGTAATTTTCAGTTGCTACAGATACATTTTCCAAGACAATTGATCCACAAAACACTTTCACCCAATATAATTAAATCCTTAAGTACTTTCACCAGCACATAAAAAAGCACCCATACAATGTATGAGTGCCTTCTATTAATTCCTTAAATTAATATATTCAGTTTTAGATGCCTCTACAGGATTGCCATTGCTATCCGTAGCCGGTGTAAATTTCCATGTAGAAATTGTGTTCACAATAGATGCATCCGCATCACTACTACCAGTAGACCCTTGTAATTCTACATGAGAAACGGATCCATCTGTATTAATAGTAAAGTTTACATTAACAACAGTTGCATCACCGGCATAACCATGTAGCACACCAGAATCAAAGCCTGGTGTAGATACTGCTTTTGGCGCTTCATAAGGTGTGGCCGCTATGGAAACAGCGGCAGACATGGACATAATTAATGCCGTTAAGGCAACACAACGCAATACATTACTCATCATCTTTCTCCTCATTTAGTCTTATGACTACTCTCATTATTGAGTCCTAGACTGTTTCACTCCTTATTTTGCCTTAGGACCATTCGCTTTCGCATTCACATCAGACGCATGATTATCGTTAGACTGTGATTTGTCTACCGTCAATTTACCATTGCCGGACTTAGCTGGAGCATTACCCTTTGGCAATGTAATTGTCATGCCTATGATGGATGCATGGGCTTTTTGATCTGTGCCAATAGCCGGAGTAAATTCCCATTGTCTAATAGCAGCTTTCACAGCCTCATCAACAGGACCATAACCAGAGGATTGTTCTACAAAGACATTTTCAACCTTGCCTTGTTTGTTAATTAGGAATCGTACACGCATATGATCAGCTACGGTAATTCCATTTGGAATAGCTGGCATCGTAGGTTTAACGATGGATACCTCGCGAGGTGCTTCTGTAAATCTACCCGCAGCCGCATCAGCATGAGCCGGCATCATAGCACCTACCGCAAATGTAAGAACAGCAGCACACGCGAATCGAGTTAATATATTCATGGTTTGTTCCCCCTCGAAATTAATATAATAAATATACATATATAATACTCGATAAAGATGAAGAAAAAAATACCTAACTGCAAAATGTAGTCTATTAGTAAAAAATATATGTATAGAATAATTTTTATTGATAATTTTTCTCATTTATGATATATTGATTTCAAGATAACTGTTCGGACTTACATATCAAGTTGATATGACAAAAAAATTACACAAAGGAGGTTCATCATGAGACGTAGAAAGCGTATTCAAATGAAGGTCATGATGGTACTTGGTATCGTTGCCCTCGTTGGGCCAAACCATCTACAATCTCTCATCCACTAAACGATCGTGACCTTAGCAGAAAACTGTATAACTGCCACTAGCCGCTACGTTAGTAGCGGCTATTTTTCCACTTAAATAAGGGCAGTTAACAAGATAACCAAAGATGTTAAACTCAGTACCTATAAAAGGAGGTTTATTATGAAATTCAATCGAATCTTGCTAATAGTCGTATCATTAGCACTTATGTTATTCGCATTAGCAGGCTGTGGAAAAGATGCAGCACAAGACAACCAGAAGAAATTAAACGTCGTTGCCACTACGACGATGTTAACGGATTTAGTAAAAGAAATTGGCGGTGACCATGTGTCTGTACAAGGACTCATGGGTCCTGGCGTAGATCCTCACCTCTATCAAGCGAGCGCCGGCGATGTAACAACTATGTCTAAGGCAGATGTTGTGGTGTACAACGGCATTCATTTAGAAGGTAAAATGGGTTCCATTTTTGACAATTTAACAAAACAAAATAAAGCTACTATCCGCGTATCCGACGCCATTGATTCAGCTACTCTACTCGACTTTGACGAAGAAAATGGCGTGAAAACTAAAGACCCTCATATTTGGTTCGATGTAGCGAATTGGAAACTTGCAGCCAAGGCTGTATACGAAGGACTTTCAAAAGCAGATCCAGCTCACAAAGAGGATTTCAAAAAACGATATGATGCATACCTCACTAAATTAGATGAAACAGATGCATACATCAAAGCTCAAGCAGAATCAATTCCTAAAGAATCTCGCGTTCTCGTAACAGCACACGATGCCTTCCAATACTTCGCTCGCGCGTACGGCTTTGAAGTAAAAGGTTTACAAGGTGTTAGTACTGCTACAGAAGCAGGCACACAAGATGTAAATGAACTTGTTCAATTCATCGTAGATCACAAAATTAAAGCAATCTTCGTAGAATCTTCTGTACCGCACAAAACAATTGAAGCCGTTCAAGAAGCAGCTAAGGCTAAAGGCTGGAACGTTGCTATCGGTGGCGAATTATACTCCGACTCCCTCGGTTCTGAAGGCACTGAAGGCGGCACATATATCGGCATGGTAAAAGCCAATATCGATACCATCGTTAAAGCACTTAAATAAACAATGATAAAAGGAGGTCTCTATGGAATGGGCCGTTGAAGTTGAAGATATGACCGTAGCTTATACGACAAAACCCGTATTATGGGACGTAGATATGAAGGTACCCATCGGTTCCTTAGCGGCCATCGTCGGTCCTAACGGAGCCGGTAAATCTACATTATTAAAGGCCATGTTAGGCCTATTAACAGTTATCTCAGGTAGTGTTAAGTTTTATATCGACCATCACCTTGCGATGGACAAAAAGGATTACAAGAAAATCGCCTATGTCCCTCAAAGCGGTAGCGTAGACTGGGACTTTCCTACTACCGTATTAGATGTCGTACTTATGGGTCGCTATGGTCATCTAGGTTGGTTCAAACGACCAAGTAAAAAGGATAAGGAACTCGCCCTCTCCATGATTGAAAAAATGGGCATGAGCGACTATGTAAACAGGCAAATTCGTCAACTTTCAGGGGGCCAACAACAGCGTGTATTCCTTGCGAGAGCCCTCGTACAAGAGGCAGATATTTACCTCATGGACGAGCCTTTCAAGGGCGTCGATAAAACGACGGAGCACGCCATTATCTCTCTTTTACAAGAAATGAAAGCGCGTGGCAAAACGGTGATTGTCGTACATCACGATTTAAATACGGTACCTCAATATTTCGACTGGGTAACGATGGTCAATAAGCAAACTGTTGCCTATGGTCCCGTAGCAGAGACCTTTACCGATGAAGCCATCGAGCGCACCTACGGCAAGGGGAGGATTGTATGACCATACTCCAATCCTATACGACACAGATGGTATTGCTCGGCACGGCTCTCTTGGGCCTTGCCAGTGGTATTGCAGGCACCTTCGCAGTACTGCGCAAAGAAAGCCTCATCGGTGACGGCCTCTCCCACGCTGCACTGCCTGGTGTAGTCATCGCGTTCTTGCTGACCGGTATAAAAGACATTGAGGTACTCATTATAGGTGCTGCCCTGTCCTCTATCACTGCGGCATGGCTCATTACCATCACCGTTGAAAACAGTAAAATCAAATTTGATGGTGCTCTGGCTACTATACTATCTGCTTTCTTTGGTCTTGGTATGGTTCTACTCACCTACCTTCAAAGTCTAAACAATGCAGGTCAGGCAGGGCTTTCAAAATTTATATTTGGACAGGCAGCCACCATATTAGCTCGCGATGTGTACATTACATCGGCAGCAGCACTCCTCATCATCGTATTAACCGCACTATTTTGGAAGGAGCTAAAGCTCATTTCCTTTGACGTGGAATATGCCAAAACATTACAGATTCCCGTTACCTTTACCCTCATTTTGTATCGTGCTCTATTAATCATGACCATTATCATCGGTATTCAGTCAGTAGGGGCTATCCTGATTAGCTCCCTACTCATTGCACCGGCCGTAGGAGCCCGTCAGTGGACGAACAAGCTAAGTACCATGTGTATACTAGCAGGACTTTTCGGCATGGTATCTGCTATGGGCGGTACCATTTGGAGCACAGCAGTACAAAAACTACCCACCGGTCCAGCTATCATCGTGATTCTGTCGATTATCGTCCTATTGAGCCTCATTTTCGCACCTAATAGAGGCATTTTATGGCAATATCGTAAAAGAGGTGCCCCATGACAGTACATACAGAAATTTTACTCATCGCTATTGCGGTATCTATGGCGTGCGCTATACCTGGTGTATTTCTAGTTCTACGCCGTATGTCCATGATGGCTGATGCCATTACGCACACCGTATTTCTCGGTATCGTGCTGGCCTTCTTTGTAACGGAAGACTTAAACTCCCCCTTACTTCTAGTAGGAGCAACCTTAGTCGGTGTAGGAACTGTATGGCTTACGGAAATGATCCATAACACGGGCCTCGTCAACGAAGACGCGTCTATCGGTATCATCTTTCCTCTCCTCTTTTCCATTGCTATCATTCTTGTCAGTCTCTACAGCGGTAACGCACACCTCGACGTAGATACGGCATTACTGGGCGAAATCGCGTTTGCCCCATTCGATAGATGGATTGTAAACTCCACTGACTTAGGTCCTGTATCACTATGGATTTCCCTAGGGGTTGCACTCATCAACCTCATATTAGTTGTACTCTTCTATAAGGAACTGCAGCTATCCACCTTCGATCCATTACTAGCCGGTCTATTCGGCTTCATGCCAGCCCTCATCCATTATGTGCTCATGACCATGGTATCCCTCACCGTAGTGGCCTCCTTCCAAGCAGTAGGTGCCATCCTCGTTATTGGACTCATGATTGGACCTGCAGTCATCGCTTATTTATGGACGGACTCTGTGAAGGCCATGCTCATTAGCAGTATCATCATCGGCATTATCTGTGCTGTTATTGGCACAGAAGTTGCTTTCACCTTAGACGTATCAATTGCCGGCGCTATCGCAACGACCATTGGTTTAGCCTTATTAATCGCCGTTATTTGTACGCCAAAGACGGGCTATATCGCCACCTATCGTCGCCAACGCCACTTGCGTCGTCACTATCGGGAAACAATGATGCTCTGTCACATCTATACCCATATGAATACGCCTGTGGCTGCCATTGAAAACGGCATTGGCACCATTCACGAACACCTAAACTGGAAACCAGACTATACACACCAAGCCGCATCACACCTAAAGAAACAAGGTCTCTTGTATGTGACAAATGGGTACTATATGCTGACCGATAAAGGTGTGGCACAGGTCAAAGAAATTATTTAAATACAACACCAATACTTTTCCTAACAAAAAAAGAAGCTGAAATCAATGCTACTCTGCAAGATTTCAGCTTCTTCTTTTGTATTTAATTATATGGCTAGAACACAACACGCATCTGATACCACTTAGCACCGCCGTGATCAGATTCAGATTCACCTTCATTCACAAAGCCAAACTTGGCGTAATAATGAATCTTTTCTTCCTTACATGTCAAAATTACACCTTTTCGGTTTTCTTCTCTAGCAAGCTTTATGAAAGCTTCAATCAACTGGCCTCCTACACCGTGATTCCGATACTCTGGCATTGTATTTAGTCCAAATATCATCTGCCAAGCACCATTTGGATTGTGCATGGATGCATCAGCGAACATCTCATCTGTTAAGATTTCATCATCTGTTACGAAGCCATCGATAAAACCGATTGGCGTATCACCATCAAAAATAATTAGGAAATAATCTGCATAATGAGCAAGGCGTTCTTTAAACGCTTCGCGAGGGGCTGCTTCGGCTGGTGGGAAACAGGTAGATTCTATATTTGTAACAATGTCTAAATCATCAGTAGTGGCTTTACGTATATTCATCTTGTATCTCCAAACATTTCTTCTATATCTTTATCCCATTTATCAAAATCTTTTGGCATTTTAAATTTACCTTTTGCAATGCCTATACGTTTCGACACATCCACTTTAGACTCTGTTTGCCTATTGTCTTCAGATAGTGTAAGCTGTGCTACAGTCCGTCCATCTTGTTTGATATACACAACAGACTCTTCTCCTGTCTGTAGTTTTTTTACAAGCATAGGCAATTCTGCTGTAGCTTGTGTTATTGTTACTTCACACATAGTTTTGCCTCCTCTCTTTAAAATTTATGTTGCTATTACCCTAAGTATATACTGTTTAACCACTAAAGGCTACACCAAGACATGGTCTCTTGTGTAGCCTTTACTATACATATTCTATTATCAATTTATATACTATGTAATATGATAATGCTCATTTACATATCATTAAAGCGCTTTGCTCATATAGTTTACTATAACTTTCTCATCTCACGCACGAATGCCTCAGCCTCCTGTAAGGTCTTTGGAAACTCGAAATACATATATCTCTCAGTTCCATAAATAGGATTTCTAAAATCATAGCCGTTCAACAACAAATACTCGATAATCTTCCATTCTTTATCATTAGATTTTTTAGGAGCTTTGAACTTCTCGTTCACAAAGTACATTTTGCCGTTACATATGGGACAGGTTTTATTTGTATTAAATAATTCGTAATTCGTACCCTCAGACAAGGAAATCCGGCAATTAGTACATACATTTTTATAGCCCATGATTATTTTCTCCCATTGGTTTATGTTGAAAGATTTCTTTTACAATCCCTTCACCAACAATATTTCCGCCTACCATGATAAAGAACTCAGTACCTGCTTGTAGAGCAGAATAATCTACAGTTTCATAAAGTGGTAGCGCATTAGCTCCTATTTGTTTATCAAAGGTAACATCCTCACCATCAATAAAGTTTACACCTAACAGCTATTCATAGCCCTTTATAACAAGATGAGGGCAATACTTTCTATTATCCAAATTCGGTGGAGTTCCCCTCTTCTTGCTGAAGAAAATAACTGTACAGCAAATAGTAAGATCTAAATCGCTCATTTCAAGCCTCATCAACTACATATACCATATCACCTGTAAAGTATATGTTCATTATACAATGTACGGGATTCCCTTCACTCCATAACCAACCTTGGAGTACAGCTCGACCCCAGTTATAAGTCTCTGTAATGACCTCGAACTCACTTTCACTATACTCCTGCTGATACTGAGGTAATTCAATCCTTTTACCTGTGAAAGTATCTAATATTGTACTATTAAAGACAAGAATTTCTAGATCATCAACATCACATTTCTCAAATACAATCTTGGCCTTATGAGTTTGTTCAATACCATTCTCATAAGAAAAAATATAGTCAAATGTAAAGATTAAACTATCGTCTACATATTCTATTTTCTGTACCCTTGCATCGTGGAGAGAATATTTGGGATACTCGCCAAAAGACCTTATTATATTCATAGCCCTCTATTTTCAAACAACTGTTTAAACAAAAATCTATAACTTAAAATCAGTATACCAATTTTTGTACAAAATACAAAAGCCTCCCATCAAAAGATAGGAGGCCTATTTAGGTTAGAAATAACTAAAGTTATTTGTTATTCTTATTCCCTCTCAATATTGATGTCTACCAATAACTCACCATTGGGTGCCATATATTTTTCAGCTACATCTGCTAATTCCTTATCTTAATCCTGAAAGAATAAATCTCGACCAAGCTATTACGTATACACTTGAATTAATGATTTTACCTAATCTAAATACGTTTTTCCATCAACAATAGTAATCATAACCCCTCCGTATTAATTACTATTTAAGTGCTTTGAACCTCTCATTCACAAAGTACATTTTACCTTTGTAAGTAGGACAAATTTCATGAGTATTAAACAACTCATAATTGGTACCCTCTAGCAAAGAGGAGCTACAATTGATACATATAATTTATAGCCCATAATTAGTCTTCAATCTTTAAATAATCATTTAAAGATTGAACAAATTTTGACTAAGACTCAAGGTAAACTTTATCTACAAATACACTTTTATTGAATTTGGAAACTAAATCCTCATTATTACCGCCTAATTCATTTAGAGTCTTTACTATTTGATCAAAAAGCTTTTGAATTTCTTGCTTATTTCTTTCATTTCTGACAGCAAAGTTCAATGTATTAAAGTAATGTGGTAAATAATTAGAGTCTACCGCCATTCTGATAAACTTTTTAAGATTATCATCGTTAAATAAAAAGTCTATATCAATATATTTAAACCAATAATATTCTTTATTTTTCTGTTTTAAACTAGATATATTAGACAGTAAAATTAAATCTATATTAATACTTTTATCATGACTCTTATTATGCTTAAAAAGATCTTCTTTTACATCCTTAGAAATAGTAACCCCTATTGCTTTTACAAAACCCTCTTGATTCAAAGCATTAACATATGCATCACCAACAATTAATCCTTTTTCTAGATTGTTAAGTTCACTTGCTGGCACTTTATCAAAATGACCTTTAGTTAGTCCTCCCCTAATTAAAATGTTTTCTTTAAACGCAGCTCTACATATATTATTAATTAAACTGATTAAGCTCATTAAAGATTCAAATTCACTATTCGTTGAATATAAAATCACTGAATCACTAACAATATATCCCTTTATACTATTCGTTTCTTTTAACTTTTTAAATTCCTTATATACAATACTAGAAAATTTGCTAATATAATTTATCGCCTGATTGTGTGTTTTAAATGTATTCAGTTTCTTCTTAAATCCTAATATATCTAAAAAAGCAACATATTTCATTCTAACCTCTATTTCAAATGAGCCAAAAAAATCTACAGTTTCATATTATAGATACCATAACTCCTTTAAAGTATATATTCATCGCATTATAAACTGGCTTTCCCTCAATTAATAACAGAACTTGTAATACAATATGACAACTCCTTTTGTAATACTTCCATTATTAACCACTCAATTAACTTATATATATTTTTCTTAGAATACATCAAGCTCAAATTAAATCAAACTCAAATCGTCTATTTCTTTCGAATTGGAAATCATAATATCCCGATACAGAAACAAATTATTAGCCTTTGTTTATATATCACATATCATTTTTCTTTATTAAACAAACGTATTTCTATAGTACTTTACTCTACACCAAGTGCTTTAAAAACAGCATCCTCAGCACTATTATAGAAAATCAAATTAAAGCTTCCAATCAGATCTGACGGTACTGCACCCAACTCTACTGCCGATGTAATAGGTAAGAGCACTCTCTTTGCTCCACTATCCAAACATACCTGCAGAGAATTTGCCAACTCGTCCACCTTCATCATGGTTCCACTTATGCTGATTTCACCAAGTACAGCAAGACTACTAAGTGTTGGTTTCCCGAGGGCAATAGAGCATATCGCAATCAATGTAGGAAGGGCCAATTTTCCAGTCATGCCTATTCCCTGTAAATCCTGGTAATTAATAATATAATCTTTTGTTGTGGTACTGATAAAAGAGCTAATACGCTTTCCATTTGCCTTTAGGAAGTTAAAAGCAATGTTTGTGGATTCCTTAGCATCACGGTCACTACCAATACCTGTTCTCTCAAACTTTCCGTTACCCGGAAGCATCTGACTCTCCAAGCGGAATACACCAAGCATGCCACTTTTCCCCTGGGAGACAGTATAAATCTGTCCCGGATTGCACATTCCTTCTGGAATGAGTTTACCGCCACCTTGCTCAGGCACAGAAACATAATACTCCTCAAACGTCTCGTTATCTATGTAAGAGAAATTAACATCATAGAACTCCATACCTCCCAGCTTCTTCAACTGCTCCTTAACACGGCGGCGCATCTCCAAAGAAATCTGAAGAACTTCTTCTACTTCTTCTTTTGTAAAACTGCCATCCGGGTACAGCAACTTCAAATATCCATCCGCCATTCTACGCACGGCGATGGTATCTCTCTGATTGAGATTCTTGCCAAGACGGAAATAATGATCTATGGTATCCCCATACTGTTCCTTACGAAGCTCACGAATAAACTCTGCAAGGTAGTCGCTGATAAATCCATAGTCATTTGTAAAATGCTCCGGACGAAACTTTGGAATCTCCCAACCAGGCAAATAACAATGAATACGGTCAAGGAATGCTGTATCAGTTCCCATTTCAGGAGGGAATGGATCAAACAGACTTGATGTCTTCAGAAGAACATCCACACTCTGATTAATATTACCTACAAATACCATAGATGCAGATGCAGCTTTTTCTTCTTTGCCTCGTGCGAAGGAGCCGGATGCCATGAAGTCCTTCATAATCTGCACGCCATCTTTATCCTTGAATTTGATACCTGCTACTTCATCAAAGGCAACACAATCCCATAATCCAACAAGGCCGACTGTCTTGCGTCCCATGTTGTAAAAAAGGTTTGCTACCGTCGTCTGTCCACCAGACACAAGGATACTATTCGGAGAAATCTCCTTGTAAAGATGAGATTTACCGGTGCTTCGAGGACCAAGTTCACAGAAATTGAAATTGTTCTCTACCAACGGAATCATACGGGTCAGAAGAAGCCACTTCTCACGATAGGATAATTCATCTGGCTCCATGCCAATCGAGCGCAGCATAACATCCAGCCACTCTTCCTTGGTAAAAGCCTGACGGCCCTGTTTCAAATCTTCTATGTCTATACGTGGCATCTGAATCGGAGTCAACTTTGTAATTCGAATCGGTGTGCCATTCTTTTTTTCTTCTTCAATGTACTCATAACTCAGCTGAACAATACACCAAATACCACCACAAAGCAGGCGATCATATTTTTCAGGATATTCGTCAGCGATAGGTATTCCTCTGATGCCCAGATTAGAGAAGTCAGCCTGATAGATATTGTCCCTCATATTGAGATTAACCGTTATCATATCAATGACTGTGTGGCTGCCACGGCTACGAAGCCTTGACAAAATCTTCTGCGCTTCATCTGGTCTTACAAAGTTATCAGCAAGGATACGCTTTACATTCTGCACACCCTGCTCGATAACTTCATCATCGTCGGAACTGCAATATTGGCCCAACAGAAACTCAAGAACATAAACAGGTACATTAGCGCCTTCCTTGATTTTCTTGGTCAGGTCTTTACGGACAATCTTGCCATCAAAGTGCTGGCGGAGTTTGTCTTTTATGATTTCACGGGAGCTTTCGCCCGTTTCAAATACATTGTCCATTTGCAATCCTCCCATTGGCGGCATCAACTAAAGAAGTCAAATTCATCTACCGCAAATGCAATGTCAATCTGGAACTCTTCTTTTTGCGGCATCTGCAGACCTGTTTCATCTGCGATGACTAAATAGTAGCTTGCTCTATTATCATATTTCAGTGATTTCAGATTAAAGCTACAACGGAATGTTCGCTCCTGTCCGTTATCACTGGTCTTATCTGCGATAATCTTTGCTGTATCACTTATCTGTTTTCCATTAGAATCGACAAAATACAACAAATAGTTTACTGCGCTGCGGTTATCGCCAACCGCATCCTTCTGATAGAAGTTCAGTGAGAATATCATGTTACTGATTTTACGGCTTGCAGAAAGAAGTCCTACTTCTACCGGCTTCGTATCGTACTTAGCCTTGTTGCGCTGGTAAGCCTTGGAATCGTTACGAAGATAATGATATTCGATAACCGGAACCACCATCTCCTGAAGGCTGATGCCACCATGTACGAAATTGAGTCCGCCACCTTTTTTCTTAATACGGACACTTTCTCTCGGTGCGAAGGCATCGTAACCATCATCCATAAACTTCACCGGAAGCAAATAATTCGGATTTGCTCCCTTACGAGTAATCAAATAACGACGGTCAATCTCCACATCCTGCTCACTCGGTGTCGTCTTGTCCACCTTAAAATCCTCAGACAGCGGACTGTATGTGTAAAGGAATCCGTGGTCGGCAGTAATATACACACGAGTACCTCTGAACTCATTTCGGATGATTCTCACAATATTTTTGATTTCTTCGATTGCATCATCGCATGCCGGGAATACCATGCTATCAGAAGTATGGCTTGCTTCATCCACCTTATCGTGATAGATGTAAACAACATCCATGCCCTTAACTAACGTACTTCTTTCTGCACGTTTCATCGGTGCAATATCTTTATATTTCAGTGCTACGCTATTGCTGTTTGCAGCCTTGAGAACTTTATCTCGATTGCCTGCATCCGTAGACATTCCGTCTGCCAGAATCTGCAGGTCACCGTTACTGCGCTCATTAATGGATAACTGCTTATGCGGAAGCAATGCGGCCATACCAAACTTTGTAACGGTTGGGAAAATACCCTCGCAAGAACCTAACGCAACCTTACTCTGTGTCTCACGGCGGAGCCGCTCTGCCAAAGATGCCGCCACCTCATAGCGGAGTGCATCAGAGATAATGACAAATACACGATTGTCCTCGCCCTTCACCTTCTGATTATAGAAGTCTTCCTGCTGAGGAACTTCTATGATGCGTCCATATTTCTCCAACTCTTCTGCGCATGCATCAGACCAATTGTTACCCAGTTCACCGAGGAACCAGTGTGTATAAAGACCTTCCACCTTATCAGTTACCTGCTTGAAAAGGTCATCCAGATGGTCGTTGCCCACTGTCAGGCTCTTTCCGAATGCCAAGTGATACTGGCGATAATAGGTATCCATATGATAGTAATCTTCTGTGTACTCTTTCCAGACATTTCTTGCCTCTACGGTATGGAAACCTGTAGAGTGCTCCAAGAAGAATGCCTGCATCTTCGCCACCTGAAGAATACCCTCGTAGTAGCATTCCACATCCTCATACCATGCCAAAGTTCGACGTTTTTCGACCGTATTCGTAATCACATCAACATTGATAATATGATTACTGATTTCAGTCATGAGCTGTGTCAGGATGCATTCGTTAACGCACGGGAACACCTCGGTGCCTACCAAGTCATCCAATGGTACCTGTTTGAATCTTTTTCTGAGAACAAGCTCTTCTTCCACATTTCGCAGAATTTCGATAAGTTCCTGTCTATTATCTCCTGCAATCCACTCAGATACGAAATCATAGCACCACGCCTGATGTGGTGTGGAAATAAAGCTATCGAGTCCTGACAGATATTCCATACGGAGCGTTCTGGTCGTTGCTGTAAGAAGGATGTGCGTCACCAATTTCTCGATGGTAGAATCTTCTCCTTCAAAGTATCCGGTCGCCTGTTTTACAAGTGCCCAGAAAGGTGCCTCGGCCTCATAGTTCACAAGGCTCCGGAATACCTCGTTGAACTCCATATCGATTCCACCTGCGATGACAGCTTTTACAATGCTATTAGGCTGAGCATCATCGGTTCCACAGATAGCAGCCATAACGGTAAGATGCATCTGTGATGGTGTACTGATTCCTTTATTGAGCTTTGCGAACGCTGCTCTTCTGGTCTGTGCCCCGAAGAACTTCTTATAGACCTTTACCAGTCTACGGAAGTCCGGAGTGGCCGGAAGGTCAATATCATTCATCCAGATAGAAACCAAGTCGGCCCTGAACTCTTCACTGTAAATTTCAATATTCAAAAGCCAGTTGTCTTCCTGTGATTCATAGGATATTGGGCTATAAACCAGATAATTGCTGGTGGTATCATCTACATTTAACAGCTTCTTAGCTGTAAAGTTGTTAGTACCAGTAAGCACCAGTAGCTTTGCATTATCCACCTGAATATCATCCAGCTTCTCCTCAAACTCTCTATCCTCGTCATACCAGAAGATGATACGACGTTTATAAAACTCCGGCAGCGGTGCAGCAAACCGCTTATTCAAATCTCGGATTATTGTATCTAAATCCATACTGGCCATGCTGCCACCTCCTTATTTAATCTTTGCCAAGACATCCTTGAATATCTCGTAATTCTTCTTCACACCATCATCAAGATCGATGGAAATCATCTGGTCCGCCAAGTGGTGGATTTTCTCTTCATACGCATGAATTTCAGTCGCTTGATCATTCAGTGTTTTGAGTTGTTTGTTCAACTTCACTCGCTCACTGGTTGATGAGTTTGCAATACGTGTCTCCAAGTCAGCAATCGCTGTACGGTAACGAGCCTGCTGCTCATGAACATAATCAGTACGAATACGTGCAATGGTATCCGGCTGATAACGATGCATGTAAATCAGGCATTTGAAGCCATTCTTTTTGCCTGAATCGAACAGCCAGTAAATTGGACGCTTCTGATACATCTTGCAATGGTCTGCATAGAAGTCGTTCATAAAGTAGTTTCTGATAACTTCCTTCGGCTGTCCTTTACCACCAAGCACATCAGCAATGAATTTCAAATTCTCTTGCAGTGTATCTTTACCGTATACTACTTCCACGAACTTCACAAAGCGACCAACAATATCATCTTCAAAATACTCATCGTCGCTGATAGGAATAATGTTATCCTTATCTGCTGCAAACGAAGAATACTTGGAAGCATCCCATTCTCCACCTGCATATACAAGTCCATCGACATCAAGAGAATATCGACCAAACATACAACCAACCACATAAGAAATGAAGGACTTAATATCTCTTTCCAAATTAGCCTTACGAACGGTAACATCCTTATCCTCAATTTCTGGTATAAGCTCATGATGAAGCCCATAAATATCAATAAAGATTCGATTGAGTTCTTCTTCATTCTCTTTTAGTAACTCGAATTGAGCTGTCGCATTGCTTTCCCATGTCTGGTATGCATCAGCAATTCGATACTGCCACTTATCCATAGGAACATCAGCATATCCTGATCCGCTGCGATATGTAATCAGCGGATGGGTAACAAAATCCCATGATATTTCGAACGAATCCCAGTCTTTCTTGCAAAGTTCAATATTTGCCCTTGCTATTTTCATAACGCTTTCTTTTTTTTCTGGGTTTTGAATAATCGGTATCTTTTTCAAATACCCCGACTCAAACCCTAATGTTGGTGAAAGAATATTAAGTAAATACTCTGTCACCTTAGAATTAAGTATTCCGATAATATACTCCAATTCTTCATCACTATCGGGTACAACACACTGCCCACCGTTGCTAAATAAGAATCCATTTCCATACCACCTAAATGATGGATATGAGCAAATAACACTCCATGTAATACCGGGTTTGAAGTAGTATGCTATGTTAGTAATAGTACGTGTGATGCTGTTATACTTCCTGATAGCATTGGCTTTCATTTCAGCGCCATCATTATACCAATTCACGACAGTATAATTGTTGCCGTAATACTTGCGGTATTCTCCTCCGTGATTAATAGGAAACCATTTACATCCTGTCGATTTTGCTTGCTCAGCATCTATTGCAGTAAACATAATCTTATCAAGAGAAACTTCATGCCAAAAATGTATGTAGTAATTATTATCAAGTGTCTTCATTCCCTGTCGAGGATTTGCCACTTGTTCAAGCGATTTCCCCTGAATAAACACTTTCGGATTACCTAGCCAGTACGCAAATGCCTGTCCTGGAATGTTCTCAAACTGTGTTTGACCCACATCATATCTAGGCGCTTCTCCATTTACATACATCTTCTCCTTCTCGTTCTGACTGTCATAACTTACTAATCTAACATAAGAGCCCTTTAGTCCTTTTACATGTGATTTTCTTGATACCCAAGTTGTTGTCTGAACAACCTCTCCACTTATTTCCTCAAAAGCTCTTGGCCCTAAGTGACACATGTTTATAAGGTTTGTATTAAGAAAATCTTTTCTGAGCGCTTCAAAACTTGATAAAAACATCCATGAATGTTGAGTTATCATACCTGTATAGCCCTTATTTTTAGTCATCATGCTGGTCTTTAAAATAAATGCAGAGAACAAATCAGATTTTCCAGACGGAAATTCCTTAACAATCTTATTAAGGAGTTTTCCATTCATATTTCGTCCTCCCATGTAAGGAGGATTAGTAATAACTACCCAATAACGATTAGACAGAACTTCTGCAACTCTAACAATCTCACGCAATTTTAATGCCGCATCCGAGTAGATAGACATCACACTTTCATTCTGAATTTCATCAAAACGAGCATATAGTGCATCCCAATCCTGATTGCTAACAGTAATGATCGAGCCATACTCCTTAGCATCATGAAGTTCTGCAATAATAGTATCCATTGCATCTTTCAGCTTAGCATCCCCATTACAGAAGTATTCACCTACATATTTGTCAACATGATTACTTTCCACAATGGCGTATACATGCGGCTGTACCTTACGGCGAAGGAATCTCTTGTCATACTGGCAGGCCTTCATCATAACGGAAAAGTATGCCAGCTGCGCTGCACGGTCATCGATATCTAAACCATAGATGTTGTTTTCTACGATACTTGCAACTGCCGTTCTGGTATCGACACCATAAGCCTCATAAATCTGAACGAGCACGTCAAACATATAGGCCAGAATGTGCCCGCTGCCGGAGCAAGGGTCGATGCACAGAATGTCTTCTGGCTTCAGGGCTTTATACTCTTCACGAATAGACGCAAGCTGAGCCTTCACCTCTGGTTCTTGCTTTGCCTCTTCCAGATAGTACTTCCACTGAGATTTCAGTTCATCATTCGGATGACCTTCTACCCACAAACGGCCCAAGGAGTTCTCAACCATGTAGCGGACAATCCAGTCCGGTGTGAACAGCTGAGTTGCTGCCGGAATATTTTCCTTCGTGATTTTTACATTCTTCTTGAGGGCGGCAAATACGTCGTCCTTCTTCTCACTGTTATAGTACTGATACAACCATCCAATAATCTGAACGGCATCCTTCCAATCATCCTCATCAATCAGCTCAATCATCTGCTGAACGACGCTGCCTTCACGAAGAAGGTTGTCCGGGAACAGAAGCTCTGTGTAATCAGCAATCTTCTGGAACATACCCGGAAGTACGCTATTCAGTGCATTACACTGGGTAATCAGAAGATACTTATACAGTTCATCATTATCGTTGGCATCCTTATAAGCATAGACTTTCTCCATATCGAGGCCGTCCAGCTCCATGTGGATTGCCTCTGTCAGAATCTGAGGCTTGAAGGCATTGTTCTCATCAGTGAAAACACGCACTCTAGTAGGGAGGTAGCCATTAACTTCCATGAAACGTAGCGCAGAGAAACGGTTAAACCATGTGTAGGCAACTTCTTCTATAACCTGCTCGTATCCTTTTTCTTTAATCTGCCCAATCAGAGCAGCTCTTTGCTTCTTCTCAGTAGAAGAAAGCAGGTGCCCATTGACGCTATCGTCATTTGGATTTCCGACCGCTTTATCGGAAATACCATATTTCAACGCCCTCTGGCCCACACGAGAGATTAACGCCCTACGAGCTTCAATGGCGAATTTTTTTATCGCATTCTTGTTCATAACGGTCTCCTTAGCTTAATTTGATTCCGTCGCAATCCTTAATCATCGCCATTAGGGATGCTCTCATTCTTTCAACGTAGACATCGATATCCTCCTGACTCTCTAAAGTCTTAGAAGGGAATACTACCTGACGGTATACATTCTTAATGACTTTTTTCGGAGCCGGAGGAGTCTCAACTCCACCTTCTTTCTCTTTGACCTGAGGTGCAACTGGAGTCTTCAAATGAATGATTCTATCGATTTTATCGACCATCTCATCCTTATATACACACAGCTGCGGTACCAGACCATCAAGAAGTTGCAAACTTTTGAACTCTGCTACTCTTACTTTCTGCTGCTCAAAGAACTTATCAGCACGCTCAGAGAGTATTCTAGCTTCATAGACATCACCAGCAAGAGTATGAATCTCAGCCAAACATTGACGAATAATTTCAAGAATCTCAACACGCTTTGCTTCGAGAAGTCTTCCGTGGCCCTCACAAACTGTTTCCATCAATTCGTTCAGTTCAGGAATTCTCTTATAAACACTACTTTGTCCAGCTTCTACTACAGTTATCTTATGAATCTGATTCAGGGCCTGATTTGCTTCCTCTTCCTTCTGAAGATAAGAGAGGTCGTTTCTCAGCTCTACTTCCATGCGAACAGCTGCATCAAATACCTGTACCTGATTCTTAAAGAATCCCTCTACGCTCTGCATGTCATCCTTATTATCGAGAAGGTTGTCTTCCTCTTTCAGAAGTCTGTCAATCAGAGCTGTATTATCCTTGCGCTGAGAAAGCACGCTTTCCATTAGGCTGAGAGCTTTCATCACAAGATGGTGATCTGGATATTTGTGACCATCGTAGCGTTCATTCAGCTTCTCATAATGAGACTTTTGCTCTTCAAACTTCTCAACAATATATCTAACGAGTCCGTCTTCATCATCCGGAACATCCATTACATCGAAGTATTCACGAAGCAGGTCCTTGACCGCACGCATCTTAGCCGGCGTAATAACCTGACGCTTAGAAATGCTTGTCTTTCCGATTTCACTCTTTTTACGGAGCATATCCGGCAGTTTCGGATTACCCGGCTGGATAGTTTCTCCACCATATTTGATGGTAACCTTCTGGTCATAAATCAGCATCGCAGCGATGGCTGCAATATCGATTTCTTTCCAGCCATACGGAATTGCCTGATAACGGTTCTGTACATCTGCCATCGAAGTAGGAAGTTTCTTGGCATCCTGCATTTCAAGATACTCTTCCATTTTCACAGCTGCATCATGGTTTTCTTCAAGATCAGCCATGACACCATTCAAATGTTCACCCTGCAGAACTGCAAGGACATCTGCATCCGTATCGGCATTCTTGGTAATGAGGCCAAGTTCGCTATAAACATGCGTTACCAGATACTCCAGCGCTTGGTCCAACTTGCTCTTGGCATCGCCGCCCTTAATCTCGATATGCTCGCCGTCCACATAAAACTCAGCACCGATGATAGCCTTCTTCAAATCTTCTTCTGCAGAGGACTCATACTTGGTAGCCTCATCCTGATGATTGCGGATGATGTCCTGTACGGATTTCGGAAGCTGCGCCACGTTACGCTGCTTCACATATTTACGCACCTTCATTGCTCTTTCCAGAGACTCGTAGTAAGGAGTTTCGGAAAGCACAACGATTGCCTGATTCTTAGACTCTGTCATAAGACGAAGTTCGCTCTTTTCGACAGTGTCCGTTGCTACCGTCATGATGCGAAGTCTCATACCTCCGGTTATGGCACCAATGCTAGTGGTGTCTACCATCTGGTCAAATGGGAAGTCGTACTTTCCGTGACGGTATTTCTTTGTTGTATAAATATCAGCAAAAATCATCTGACCGATACGCTCCACGATTGCAGATGTATCAACCTGAGTATTTTTGTAAATATCTCTTTGAATATCCTGCTCTTCATCAGTCAGGAAATTATAAGTGTCACCGGTTCTTCCGATATAGTTCTGGCTAAGCAGCCGGTCCAGACTGCCTCGTACCTTTTCACGCATTGTAATCTTATCCAAACGGATATCATCCGCCATAAGGATAACAATGTTATCGAGGTTTGCCGGAATATCATCGACATAACGGATAAGATACAGGAGCTTTAAAACGTCCACATCCTGCTGCTCAATGCCATTTCCGTTATCTGCTGCCCTCTGGCAACGCTCAATAACACGACGAATAGAGCTGTCAAGGAATGTATGTACGGTATCGTAGAACAGATAGAACGGTGCTAATGCATACTCGTCCTTATCCTGAATCTTCTGTGCTGCCTCTTGGAAGCCAGAAAGCATCGAACGTTCACCACCGGAAAGGTGCTTACCGGAGTTACCATGCTTACGAATTTCAGCAAATACCTTCTGCATGATAATGAACTGGTAAGGTACAAACGGGAAGTTTCTGGTAAAGTCCTGCGGACCGGTGTATCCCTTAATATCCAGCATGGCATCGGTAAAGCTGAACAGGTTACGGAGAACGGAATCGTTCTGGTTATATACCTGCGTGAGTGCCGGTTCCACTTCAGTCTTTTTCTTCAAAATACGTTTCTGGATAACTTCGTCTGCGGAAGAAGAAGTCAGAGAAAGTCTAGTCTTGAAACGGGCCTGAATACGAGAGAACTCATTTTCACGCGCCTTGATGATTTCATCGATAGCTTCCTGACCGGTACAAACAACCCAAATCTTACCGCCGCACTCACTGCCGATTTTCTCAACAAGAGACTGCAGGTTGATAAGAAGGTCTGTGTCGCCACCTACATACTGGCCAACCTCATCGATCATAAATAGCAAACGGAAGTCATCCGGTTGATTATCCACATAGTCTTTCATCTCAGAAACAAGCTGTGCGATGCTGGTCTCTACGGTCTCGGTTCCATTGAACCAGTTTCGTGCAGCATCCTCGCTCATACCGAGGACTTCTTTCAATGTATCAACAACATCGTCTTCAAAGAAAGCGAAGGCATCTCTAGACTCAAGCCAAGGACCACCATTTTTTTCCTCAAATACACGACGGAACTCTGCGGTCTTTCCACGCTTTTCGATGAACTGCTCCAGCTTTGCCACCTTAAGATTCTCTCCATAGAAACCAAGATAGTTATAGAACATCTTTGCAAAAACACGAAGAACAGCAGTCTTGTCCTTATTGATAGAACCTTCGATATCGATATTGAAAAGAATGGTGTCTGTATGGCCCTTGGTAACAGAATCAATCAGCATGAATGTTGCCGGGTCATCCTCAAACTTTTTACGGAATCTTTCTACGGTACGAATGCCCTGAACCTCCTGATTGGCAAGCAGGTATGAGAGCATTTTCAGGAAGTGGGATTTACCACTTCCAAAGAAACCGGAAATCCAAACTCCGATATCTGCAGTGCCTTCTCGGAAGGACTCACCATAATTATTAAAGAAGGTAATGAAATGCTTCTTCAAATCTCTGGTAATGACATACTCGTCCAATTCCTGAACAAGAACATCTGTGGCATCTTGGTCTACTTTAACGACGCCATTAATTTTACGATTAATATCATCTTGGAATAATTGTCCAATAACCATTGCTGTTCCTCCTTAGATCACATTGAAAGCTCGGTAGTAAGGATTTTTCTTCAGGCGATTAAATAGCTGTACATCACGTCCATCATAATTGCCCGGATAGAGCACCAGAATCGGAACATCTGGAAATTCTGGTTGCATCGCATTTAACAGGTCATGGACTCTGATAAACGGAAATGCATCTCCCACTCCTGTGATGACGAGTACGTCACCAGCTTCATGCGGTTCGTATTTCATCTTATTTACAAACGCCGTATTATTGGCCATACGGCTCATTTGGTCTCGAATAAATTCTTTACCTTTTTTCTCTTCCATTGCAGATATTGTTTTTGCGATACGCTTATCTTCACAGATGGAAAGGAACACTTCATATAAATTGTGTTCTATTAGATGACAGCTCATTGAGTGATCTGTCATAATCTGTTCGATAAAGTGTCTGACCATCATCTCATTGGATGGGTCATAACAGAAGATTCGTATATTTACCTCATTACTCAATCCTTTACCTTCAAGAAACTCTGGCTCCTGCATTAAGGCTCTAAGGTTATCTAGTCTTTCTTTTAATTCGCTCACCGGGACCTACCTCCTTACGAAAAGCAATTGAATGCAGGAAGTGCAATCTCATCACCATTTTCACGGATTGCATTCTCAAGTATTGGCTGAAGCCATACCGGATTGAGCTTTGTGAACTTGATATTATCGATGTATTCATTTTCAACTAACATCTTTATGATTACCTGTTTCAGCTTAGAAACCGTGGAATCGCTCCATGTTGCCACCCAGTCATCTTGCTCCTGCAAACGCAGAAAATAGCTATTCAAATCTATCTTACCAAAAGTAGTATCCGATAATCTGTACTTCTCACCGATGACGGTAATCATAAAATCCCAAACCAATCGGTACTGTTTCATCATAGCATACAGACATATCTGCTTTGCTACATTAGATGGCTGTGTTGCGATTGCCATCACTAAAGAATTATCACCAAGTGCCCCCAGTCTTCTCAGGCAGGCAAGTGCTATCCTGCGCACTGATTTTTCTGTCGGGTACTGAAATAAATTATCTGAAATAATACGCTCTACTACTTCTTCTAAGCTGCATCCTTCGTGCAGTAACTTTGCGGTAGTTCTTACCTCATAAAATAAAAATTGTTCTCTTGTTATAGCAGCATTATATGGGCTCGCTGCCTGCAGAGTCACTTTTGTTGTATCTGACATATTCATCCTCCACCGGAGAATTAAACTTCTTTTTCTTCCGGTTCTTCATCAGGTATTATCTGCATAATATCTGCAAAATCACAATCAAGGCCTTCACATATTCTTAGCAAAACATCTGTTGTAATATTGTCGCCTCTCGTAAGCTTTGCAACAGATGCTGAACTAATACGACATTGCTTCATTAGATCTTTTTTCTTTAAGCTTTTATCTATAAGAAGTTTCCATAATCTATTATAACTAATTCTCATTCTATACCTCCGCCATTGCAGTTATAAATGAAATTCAGTATTAATATATACTTACAAAAAATAGTATCATCTGAATAAATTTCTATTTATCATTTATTATCGGCTCACAAACAATAATATCCATTAGACTTAAGATAAAATTGTACTATATCACATTACAACTTATGCCTATATTACGAGTCAAGTAAACAGCATTACCAAATTTCAGCATAACCCTCTGATATTTTACAGATGCAATTTTATTTATTATGATATGATTTTAGTTATAAGCAACTATAATATATTCATACTAACTTCATAATTTAAATTATATCAGAAATATATTAAAAGGAAACAATAACTTTACGATGGCAAAATAATAAAGTATATTTTTAAATTTTTTTGTTTACTTTCTATAAACATACCAATTAATCCATTCGTACATCAGTAACCCTAATATTAACAATCCATTATATTGATATGTCTCCTCAGTAAGCAAAACAACTAGATATATGATATAGGATTACTTCTGTTTATCACACTACAATATACGATTACCGCAATATTTACAAAAGCCTCCTATCAAAAGATAGGAGGCTTATTTAGCTTAGAAATAACTAAAGTTATTTGTTATTCTTATTCCCACTCAATAGTTGCAGGTGGTTTAGATGTAATATCGTACACGATACGGTTGATGTGTTGTACTTCGTTTACGATACGACGAGAGATTGTGTCCAATACGTCGTAAGGGATGCGTGCCCAGTCAGCAGTCATAAAGTCTGTTGTTGTTACGCCACGCAATGCCAATGTGTAATCGTATGTACGGAAGTCGCCCATAACGCCTACAGTACGTGTAGATGTTAATACTGCAAAGTATTGGTTGATGCTGCGATCAAGACCAGCTTTTGCAATTTCGTCACGGAATATGTAGTCCGCATCACGCAAGATGTCGAGTTTGTCTTTAGTGATTTCGCCCATTACACGGATAGCAAGACCAGGACCTGGGAATGGTTGACGCCATACGAGGTAATCAGCCAAACCTAATTCAGAACCAAGTTCACGCACTTCGTCTTTGAAGAGGTTACGCAATGGTTCGATAAGACCTTTAAAGTCTACAACGGCAGGCAAGCCACCTACGTTGTGGTGAGATTTGATAACTTCAGCTTCGCCAGTACCGGACTCGATAACGTCAGGGTAGATTGTACCTTGTGCCAAGAAGTCAACGGAACCGATTTTACGGCCTTCGTCTTCGAATACGCGGATGAATTCTTCACCGATAGCTTTACGTTTCGCTTCTGGATCTTCAAGGCCAGCCAATTTATCCAAGAAACGTTTTTCTGCATCGACGCGGATGAAATGCATGCCAGAATCTTTGAAAGCTGCTTCAACTTCGTCGCCTTCGTTTTTACGCATTAAACCATGGTCAACGAAGATACAAGTCAATTGGTCGCCAACAGCTTTAGAGATAAGAGCTGCTGCAACGGAACTATCTACACCGCCAGACAATGCCAACAACACTTTACCATCGCCCACAGTGTTGCGGATTTCTTCAATAGCAGTTTTTGCATAGTTTGCCATTGTCCATGTGCCTGTGAAACCACATACTTCGTACAAGAAGTTGTGAAGCATTTCTTTACCATGTTCAGTGTGCAATACTTCTGCATGATATTGCATAGCGTATAATTTGCGTTCTTTATTTTGCATAGATGCAACAGGGCAGTCTTTTGTATGCGCAACGATTTCGAAACCTTCAGGTACTTTCGCTACATAGTCAACGTGGGACATCCACACAACTTGGTCTTCGTCCAAACCTTTAAACAATGGGGATGTAGTGTCCACTTTAGTAGGTGTTTTACCAAACTCACGGTTGTCCGCAGATTTAACTTCGCCACCCAATGTATGCGCCATAAATTGCATACCATAGCACATGCCAAGAACTGGAATGCCAAGTTCAAAGATTTCCTTTTCAATTTTAGGGGAATTCTCTTCGTACACGCTGTTAGGGCCACCAGTAAAGATGATACCTTGCGGCTTCAATTCCTTAATTTTTTCTAATGCTTTGTTGTATGGATATACTTCGCAGTATACATGATTTTCACGAACGCGGCGTGCAATCAACTGATTATATTGGCCGCCGAAATCGACAACAATAACAAATTCCTTGTTTTCCATAATTCCTCCGTATGCATCTATTTGTGAAAGTATATTCACCAATTTATAATGTCCATACATTCCTGTACTGGGGGGTGCGTCTTACAAACAAAACGCCAATTTTTTATTACAGTCTATTATACCATAGGAACCATATGCACTCCATATATTCCGTATGAAAGTTACAAATTACTTTTTAACGTTCGGATTTTTTATGCATTTGCACGGCTCCAACGGGACAGATTGAATAGCAATCACCACAACTGATGCAGCCGCTACCAATAATAAATTTTGTGGTTTCTTCGGTGATGCATTGTACAGGGCAATCTTCAGCACAGGCTCCGCATTTAACGCAGGTATCGTCAATATCAAATTTTAGATTGCCCATACTACATCACCTCTCTATCAATTATGGGGATTATCATCAACTCGCTATCAAATTTTATTTCTATTTAGTTTCTAATTTACGATTATGTGCAATGGCCGAATAGAGTGCACGAGCTACACCATAATTGTTATTATCCATTGTCGCATAACGTGCAGCAGCTTTCACATTCTCTCGTGCATTACCCATAGCCACGCTAGCGCCAGCAAAACGGATCATGGAGAGATCATTTTCGCTGTCGCCGATGGTCATCACTTCGTCAGGCGTATAGCCCCAATGGTTTGCCAAGGCCTCTACGGCCGTGCCTTTTGTCGTATGAGGCAATACAAATTCTAAATTACCTTCGCTAGATTCAAGAACATCATAAAACCGTTCTCGGCCTTTTCCATCTGTGGCAGCCCCCTGAAATTCATCACGCAAATCGTCCAGGATGCGCTCGCGTATACGTTCGTCGCCATAAAAGATTTGAATTTTCTCCGGCCCTTCTGGCAAGGATTCTAGATGAGCCAATAAATCAAGTACCATTGTGCGCGTCTTTAAAATGAACGGTCTAATATTAGGTCTAAAGAAATGCTCTGCTTGTGAAGTTTCATCGCCAACCACAGGATATTGTCCGAAAATTTCGGCTTTCACATAAGCCTCTACAAACACACCGTAGGTCATTAGTTTTCGTACTAAATCTATGGCACGCATTTTACCAAAGGAAATGTGAACGAGTTCCTTTTGTTCTTCTTTATCCATAACATAGGCGCCATTGGTGCACACAAAGTAGCGCAGGCACGGCATGGCGTCGATAACATCGTCCATCTCATGCCACGCACGGCCCGATGCGATGGCCACGCGAATGCCGCTTTCACGAGCAGCACGAACAGCAGATACCACCTCAAGGTCCACGGATTTCGCGTCATTCACCAATGTGCCATCCACGTCGGACGCAATGAATCGAATCGGTGTATCGCCAGTAAGACCTATATAATTTTTAATATCTAATGGTTCAGATGAGGACATAAAACCTCCTTTAATACAATATAATTTTTACTTGATGTACAATAAAGATAGCATATATTTTATAGAATTATCAGTTCAAAGGATGTGAATTCATATGTATATAATAATCGATCGTGATGCCGTTTGTGCGGCTGATGATATGAGTCATCATCGTGAAGAATTTACCGTACCTGATGATATAACCATAGCCGGTTTATTTGAATTTCTTGAATTTAAGTACATCCCAGTCATCGCTGGAAATGACGTAGTATGGGGGCTCTATCACCACGACGTTGAGGTGGGCGCCTATTTTACACAAAATCGTAGCTTTATAAATGGCAATGTTCCATTATCATCTATTATCAACAATTCTGAAGAAGGCAACGAATTCTACCTACGATATTATAGCTCTCCCCACAGATATAGAATGCACTTTATTAGCATTGCAAATTCCCATTAAAATTACTTACTACGGTTAAACTCAGCCACAATTTCTTCTAAGACATTTGGATTTTCTACTAATCGCAACAATGTACGCCCAATAATATTGGCCCCGTCTACAATGGTTTGTTCAATGGTTGGTTCCAGCATGGCGTCTGCAAATTCCTTGGCATGGCACACCTTATCTGGGCCAGCCAAGCGTAATTTAGGATGGAACGCCGCACATTGATAGCTTACATTGCCGATATCAGAACTGCCCCCAATATCCGCTGGACCCGGTTCAAAATCGAGGCCCATGTCGGCCATCACGTCTTCGATGAGGTGTGTGCCGCGATGATTTTGGTTCATATCGTCATAAGGGTTGCCGTAGAATTCAACATTTACGGTCGTACCGGTACAAAGGGCAGCGCCTTCAAAAATCCTTTTAATTTGCGCGGATAGACCGTTCAAATACTCCCGTTCTGTATGGCGCACGGTGACCTCTAACTCACCATATGCAGGAATGACGTTGGACGCGGTACCGCCGTTAATGATCCACGTGCCGATGCGAGATTCTGGTCGCACTTGTTGGCGCAACATATCCATGGCATGGATGGCGAGCTGCACGCCGTTTACCGCATTGATGCCATTCCAAGGCTCGCCAGCCGCATGGGCCGATTTACCGTGGTACTTAGCGCGGAAACAATCGAGGGCCAAGAATTGTGAATTCGGCCGCGTTTCTTCGCCGTCGAGATGCACCATAATAGCAAAATCATAATCCTTAAATACGCCAGCATTACACATATCCACCTTGCAGCCCATCGCTTCCTCATCAGGGGTACCGATGATGTCGATATCCATGTTGAAAGCTACGCCGTCTTGCTGCATCTTATGTAATGCAAGGGCTGCTAAGGTACTCATAGAACCACTGGCACAATGGCCACACGCATGCCCCACATCTGGCAACGCATCATATTCACACAAAATAGCCAGACGTCCTTTAGTATAATCTACTTTCACAGCAGATGCCTTAAAAGCAGTCGGCAAATTGCAAAACTCATAGGTCACAGGAATACCATATTTTTCAAGGATAGCGCCGATTGTCTTAACAGACTTAAATTCATGACTAGACAGTTCAGGATTCTTCGCCAATGTATAATTAATGGTGAAAGCCTCCTTAGCGAAGCTTTCACAAGCACTGGAAAATTGTTCAGTAAGAGACATAGGTCCTCCTAAATGTGTGTATAAATAACCGACCTTATTTAATAAAAGGTATATTTCGTGTGCATAATTTGTTTTCGTACCTTTAATTATACAATGTTATTGCCTATTGGTTCAAAATTCCGTACAATAGAAACAGATTAATATGTTTGTATCATGTTTGAGGAGGATACTATGTTTAAATTCAAAAAATTGACAGCCATCGCGCTCGTAGCTGTTGCTGCTATGGGTTTATTGGCTGGTTGTGGCAGTGAAAAAAGCAAAATGACACAAGAGGCTGGTGTGTTACGTGTAGGTTCTGAAACTACCTTCCCACCATTCGAATTTACTGAAGGCGATAAATACGTTGGTTTCGACGTTGATTTGTCCGAAGCAATTGCTAAAAAATTAGGTCTAAAAATGGAATTCAAATCCATGGGCTTTGACGCTTTGATTCCAGCAGTTCAATCTGGCGATATCGATATGATCGCAGCCGGTATCAACTCAACACCAGAACGTGAAAAAGCATTGGACTTCTCCGATGTATACTTTGACCAAGGCGGTTTCATCACAGTTGTTCGTAAAGACAACTCCACAATCCATAACATGGATGAACTTGCTGGCAAAACTGTAGGCGTTCAAATCGGTACCGTTCCTGCAGATATGGCTAAAAAAATTCCTAACACAACAGTAAAAGAAATGGACTCCAACTCCAATATCTTTATGGAACTAAAAGCTGGCACAATTGATGGTGCAATCATCGATAACGCAGTTGCTATGTACTACCTAAAACAAGGTGCTGACAAAGACCTTAAACTCGTAGGCGAACCTACTAAGGCCCCAGGCACAGTACTTGGTGTTAAAAAAGGCAACAAAGAATTGCAAGACGCTGTTAACAAAGCACTTAAAGAACTTAAAGAAGACGGCACATACCAAAAAATCTATGATAAATGGTTTGGTGACTATAACAAAAAATAATTTCTATTACGTATCATACGTTTAGAAAAAAGAACCGGTCCTGAAAGCCGACACGCTACTGCGCTACGCGGATCCCGAAGTCGTTTTCAGAACCGGTTCTTTTTTTACTATCCTATAACCGTAAGTAGAAATTATTTTTGTCTCTATAGGGGCAGGGCCGACGCAGGGTGTGAGCTAACAGAGGAGCATAGCGACGCATGGGAGCCACACATCGCTAATCCAGAGGCGTAAGATTTTCCAAAGGAAAATCCACAGCATCTGGAAAAGTCGTTTTTTCACAGGGTGTCTTTTTCATATGCACTCTAACCTGACTTAGAAATTATTTCTTTGTTATACAGAGGAGAAAGAGGCCATAGGCCCTCCTTTCTCTGTCCAGCGGCTGGGTGGGCAATAACGGATTTTATCAATTTCACTACTATTATATACCGCGTGTCGGCTATGGATTGAGAGATAGAACCGATGGGCCCAAAAATCCGACTTTGGCCCTGTGAGCCCGTAGGGCGAATCAGACCCGGCCGATGGAAGTTCTTAGGACACACCGCCGTATGGGCCGTAGGCCCTCCTTTCTCTGTCTATCGGTTGGGTTGGCAATAACGGATTTTATCAATTTCACTACTATTATATACCGAATTAACATAGAACGAGATAGTTGAAGGTGATGGGGTCTCTGAAAACGACTTCGGGCTCCGCGAAGCGCAGTAGCGTGTCGACTTTCAGAGGCCCCATCACCTTTCCTACCTTTCACGAGCTGTGTATTCGGTATATAATAATAGTGTATTGTATAAAAACGAAAGGAGGGCCTATGGCTCAATATTTCACAGACCGCCTCCAACGGGTCTTCCACTTAATTTTTATATCTTATGATCCGCAGTCCGCTCAAGAGGGTCTGCGCATGTTAGAGTCGATTGTAAATAATCAATCGAATGTGACAAAGCCAATTCAACATGAGTTGCGCAACACGGCTACATCGCAAGGCAGTACGGGAGAATCAGATGCTGAAGAAGTTTACAAAAAGGCTCTATCTCCAGAGGAACGTGAGTTGGGTGATGCATACGCCCTATTAGCACGCGTGTATGCAGGGCCTCGATTTACGTGGGCTGAGTCGGGCTTTCCAGAGGACAATATGCGGACGTATCAATGTTTACATGATAGTATCCGCCGGCATAGTCCAATTGGTACATTACAGGCGCTACGCATAGCCGGGTCGATTACACCAACGGTGAGGCGAGATATGCAGCTGTCCTTTGACGACGCATTCCGCATCATCTATGATTACGCAAAGCAAGGCGATGCATACTGCCAGTATATTATAGGCAATGTATTCTTTTGGGGCGATTACCATATTATTAACCAAGCCAAACAGCTATTAGGTCCAGAAAAGGCAAGTTTGAGTCGACGATTACAACAAGCGACGTATAGCAAGAGTTTACGCGAAGGTATCGCGACCTTACGCGGTATGGTAGACGAAGAAACGTTACATAAAAAATCCTGTGAGCATGCAAAATACTGGTTTAACAAAGCCCTTGATCAAGGGCTAGCCATGTTTCAAGGAAACTTGCGCAATATTTATATCGACGAAGGTGATTACGATAATGCACGCCACGTTGCACGTAAGGCCGCCGAACTAGGAAATCCAACCATGATGCTCTATACGGGTCTCGACCATCATGAAAAAGGCGAATTTACAGAGGCTTTCACATGGTTTACAAAGGGTGCCGACCTAGGCCAACCAGAATGTATCGCGGAACTTGCGGACTATTACTATCATTTTTACGAGCAACCTGCGTTGCGTGCAGCCATTCCGTACGATCCAATCAAGGCCACCGAACTATATCAACAGGCGACCACAAAGGACTTTAATGATGCCGGTTATGCCGCGTTACAGGCTGCATTTAACTATATCTTTCACATTGGCGGCCTTTCTCTCGACTGGGGCCTCATCGCCGATTTGACACATATGGCGGCGACGAAGGATAGATTTTTGTTCTCCTTGCCGTATATCAGTTACATGCGTATGCACGGCATCGGCGTGACCAAGAACATTCGATTTGCCGTTCAGTCATTGACTCGCGTGTTAGAGGAGGAGAAACGGGCGCTTCAAGAGGAGGACCGCGTGCTCTTCTACGACATCACCCGTGCGCTTACACGAGTTACCTTGGGCTATGCCTATGAAAAAGGATATGTGACGGGAACGCCTGACCTCGACAGTGCGGTTCATTATTATGAAAGCTCCCATCAGTACATCGTGTCACACCTCGCCAATCGTAGCGAAGAGATTAAAGATATTCCGGTAGATGACGAAGCAGCGGAGCGGTTAAAAGCCTTCGAAAAGATAGATGGTCATTGGCATTATAAAGAGGGTATTACCGAATCCTCTACAACCGTGCGCCCGGCCCCTACCACTTGGCCTCACAATGCAGCCCGATTATCCGTCAATATGAATGGCTTTCAGTGGGATACTACCTTATATGACCTAGAAACCATCGATAAGGCCCTATCTACACAAGAGACGATAGTGCTTAGTTTTTACAATCATTTCCTAACCATTCCAGACAAATTGCGGAATATTTATAAGCTAGAGACTAAACGTATGCCGCGCAACACCTATCAGGTGCGGTTATACGGATACGACCCAGCTGAAGGGCATGAGATTATCTATAAATCGCTACTCAATGCAGAGGACGCCCATAATTTGTGGCATGATTTTTATGAAAGCCACCGTTTACCGGAGCTTTCAGATGCATGGGCCATCGAAACAGACGAGAAAAAACCGACGTGGCACTATGTACTCGACGTGGACCAAGAACCATTCTTACTCGAAGAATATGACGACGCCAACGCCATGATTCAAGCATCCTTGGAAGGGCTCAAGAGCAATCGCTACGAGCAAATCAACGTTCGTACCCACGATTTTATTGGGCCATCCTATTTCATATTCAAAGGCAAGCGGTCCACCCCATTTAGGGTGCAACTGTACCTCAAGGAATCGATGCGCCACATCGTCGACGAACACGGCAAGCAAAAGGACATTCCCGGTAATACATACCTATTTGAGCAGTACTTTGGCAACGAAGTATCCTTGAACTACTGGATACAACGGACCATTACGACCTTAGACATTCCAGAACTAGATAACTGGAAACCGCTCAGCGTGCCTAAGGATTTGCAATAATAAACAAAGATACAAAAGGAGCTAGTACACAGCGTACTAGCTCCTTTGTTATAACCTAAAGATAAGCTACATTTAGTCTAGAGAATCATGAGGGTAATGAACGTGGAAATCTCCGTTTAGATTGAGCGCCTGCATATCTTGACGTTCAATCTTATCAAGCATTTTAGAACGAGCAGTTGTCATGCTACTATCGCTATGCTTTCCACCGAAGAAAGCAAACTTAGATTTACCAAGCGTATACATAGTTTGTACATAAAACTCTCCGGAGTGACCAAACGGTTTATCATAGCCTAGACCTACAGAAATATGAGGGGTCACATTCACATTGACACCTGTCTTAAGACCATTACTATAGATACCATTTACAGGAAATGCGATATTATAGTTATATATATCAGGATTAGACCATTCTAGGTCTCTAATCTCTCCATTCATACGATTCCAGTGGTACCGGTCAATATAGGCTCGCAAATAACGGGCATTTTTGAAGGTTCGTGCATATCCGATATCATATCCAGAGGCAACACGTTTTTCATGACTTTCACCAACAGAAACGTTGATGTCCGGCGTATTGAATGGGGCTGGAATCATTTCATCGCGCTTAAATATACGATAGGATGACGTACCATTCCCTAGTGATTTATAGAAATTAGCATAGAATTCATTCTCACCGGTTACATATTCTACACCCAAACTGGTACGCTTATAATGTTCTTTAAATGCATAATCATAAAAGCCATTAATACCTACGTAGCTATGCTCCCCTTTACTTAGTCGTCGATAGCCAAGTCCTATACTGCCAGTTGTGCCTATAGATTGCGTAGATTGATTAAAGTCATATTCATATACAATTCCGCCCGCATTACGAGTTACATGATTCGCATATCCATTGGCAATTTGACTTACACCGCCATGAGAACTGACTTTGCCTTGTACAAACACTACGCTTTTAGAGTTATTATCATAATGCCCAATAGGTTGTAACGTCTCTAAGCTATATATTGGTTTGTGATTGGTCTGAAACTTCGCAGACATGTCGGTTCTATCAGCCCAATTGTGATGAATACCTGCATCCACTTGTGTAGCATTCCCATTATCAGCACTATCCGCTAATGCAATAGACCAACACATCGTACAAGCTGCTACACAGAGTAGCAGTCGTATATTAAACTTTGTTTTACAATTCATCATATATAATATAATCCTTCACTTACATAATTATTGCCGAAGCATCAAAATTACCAATCTCTTAGTAATTTTAATGGGGTACAGATTATAAACCAACATCGACAACGCCGTGATCATAATCTTCTTGGACTATATCAAGAACAACCATATCACTGCGATGTACCTTATCAAGCATCTTAGAACGAGCCGTTGTAATTACACTTTCACTATGTTTACCACCATGCCAAGCAAACTTGGATGTGCCGATGGTATATTTCAAGGTTGCATAAGGGCCACTCAAATGATGAGATGCTGTTTGATAACCTGCATCAAGAGTAAGATGTGGTGTAATATGGAATTCTGCGCCTACTTTAAAAGCTTTTATGGCATCACGTTTATGTAATTTATAATAGCCAACTCTCACAGGGGATCTACCACGCCAATTATAATAGTCCGCATAGACACGAGCCCAGCGAGCATTTTTGAAGGTCCGTGAGTACCCTACATCAAATCCACTGGCCGCAACCTTTTCTGATAACATCCAATGATTTTCGTAATCAACTATAGCATAATCATAAAGACTAGTATCATCATCTCTACCATATGGATACAATCCTGTAGGATCCCCCAATACAATACTTCGTCCATGGAGTCCTATATATTTTCTACCATCAGACCCCACATTCCGATACAGATTAGCATGGATTTCATTAAGACCTGCTACATATTCTACACCGCCACTAACGCGCTTATAACCACCTTTAAATACATAGTCATAGAATGCATTAACACCAACATAAGCATGTTCACCCTTGCTAAGACGACGATAACCAACACCAATATTTGCATTCGTTCCTAAGGATTCTTCCTTATCTATTTGCCTGTTATGTACTGTAAACGTCCCTGCAGGTCTGGCTGGAAGCCAATAATTATTTAATTTATAAGATGAAATCTTTTCTCCACTGCGGCCAATACGACCTTGTACAAAGACAACGCTTTTAGCGTTTTCATCATAATGGGTTATAGGTTGTAATGTCTCAATATACAATTTATTGATTTCAGTAGATTTTAAACTTTTCGAAGTTACAGTAATCGGCTGATTATCCAATGATGTAAAGTTATGGAATTGCTCGGTTTCCTTTTCTCTCGAGTCTTTCATACCAACGCCAACTACCACATCTGTGCGGTCCATCCAGCTAGAACGAACGGCCTCTTTCCTAGCCGCATCGAATGCAATTATTTGTGGTGCAGAATCTAGTCCATTTGCATCTTGAACCTCTGCTGCCATTCCTATTGTATATATGCTGAAAGCCATAGTCCCTAAAACCATAGCTTTCAATAATAATTTACCTGACATTATATATAGTCCCTCTCATAACAATGATAAAACTAACATTTTCTCCATATTATAAATGATCGATAGGTGCTAAATAAAAATATTCAATGTCATCAAAGGATTCTACAATCATGTCTTGACGACGTACCTTATCTAGCATTTTAGAACGAGCTGTAGTAATCGTATCATCACTATGCTTACCACCCCAGAAGGCAAATTTAGATGTACCTAATGTATATTTCACTGTACCATACATGCCTTTCGACATATTGTTTGCATTGTTATCCCCAATATCTAAGGATATATGTGGTGTTAACTGTAATTCAGCACCGATTTTAATGCCCTTATAGTGGTTTGCATCCCTCACAGAAAACCATGGTACGGACCAATGGCCTGGGCGCCCATAATTATATTCTTGACTATGACCGAATCCATGGCCCTTCCAACGATATCCATTTACATAAGCACGGGCCCAACGAGCATTTTTAAAGGATCTAGCATAACCGATTTCATAGCCGCCTAGTGCTCTATCGCCTTTGTAGGTATAATAATTCTCTGACGGAATAACACCATATGGGAATGAATCTGGATAACCATTAGGATACAAGCGTTTTGGATATGGATTACCACCACCACCTTTTACAAGGTCCTTATCCCCAAGCCCCCTGTACACATTAGCATATACCTCGTTGAGTCCATTTACATACTCTACACCACCGCTAATACGATTGTAATTGCCTGTGAAAGCTCGATCAACAAATGCATTAACACCTACATAGGCATGTTCATTTCGGCTAAGACGTCGATAGCCAATACCAACAGTACCAACAATTCCTAACGTTTCTGATGATTTTTCATCCGTATTTATTTTGGTGTAACTAGGTTGCCCATTCCGATTAATTGTTAATTCAGGGAGAAGGTAGCCACGCAACTCTTTCGACGCTATTTTCTCACCGCCACGTCCAATACGCCCCTGTACAAACAGAACACTTTTACTGTTCTCATCATAATGAGAAATAGGCTGCAATGTTTCTATATAGGCTTTCGTTAGATTGCCGTAATCAGATTGTTTATTATAAATAGTATTCTGGTCATCCGTTAGAAAATGTCCTTTATCTAATTTGGATTTGCCTCCAGTCTGTACACCTACAGCAATATCCGTGCGGTCCATCCAATTAGATTGCACTGCATCATGTTTTGCTGTATCACTCACTTGTAGCGCCACATCGACTGCTCCCACTACGGCACTTGTGCTACACACTATGGCCCCCAAGACCATAGATGTTAATACTAACTTATATTTCATTACGAAACTTCTCTCCTTTTAGTTTTATAAATTATCATCAATTTTATAAATGATCATTAGGATCTACATACCAATCTTCTTCATATGTACGGCCTATTGTTATAGGGCTACGGTCTACCTTATCTAACATTCTAGCGCGAGCATTCGTAATCGTATCATCACTATGTTTACCACCATGCCATGCAAACTTAGAGGTACCTAATGTGTACTTAACAACTCCATAAGCACCACTAGTATACTTACTATCCGATGTATAGCCTACATCTAGCGATACATGAGGCGCTACTTGTAATGTAGTTCCTACTTTCCATCCATGACTGTTACCAACTTCCAGTGTTTTCAATAATGCGTCGCTATGATTTGGCACACTAAGACCATTCCAATGATATACGGTTGCGTGTACACGGGCCCAACGAGCATTTTTAAATGTACGAGCATAACTTACATCGTATCCAGATAATACCTTTTGAGACGTATGTGGCATATAGTAAGCAGCGCCCCCATCCAAATCAAATGTGAAGTACGATTGTGGTAAATGTATCATATCAGATTGCGATTTCACACTCCCTAAACCTCTATATACATTGGCACGAACTTCGTTAAGACCGGATACATATTCTAGGCCCCCACTCACACGATTAGCATTCTCGGAAAAGGCGCGATCAACAAAGGCATTAACACCCACATACGCATGCTCATGCTTACTAAGCTGACGATATCCTAAGCCTACATTAGCGACAGTGCCTAATGATTTCGTATGTTCATATTTTTCTGCCATATATCGTTGGTCACCTTTACCAGTCGCAGGGTTATAAGGATACCAAATCTCATTATATCCGTGATAGTAACTAGCAGAATGTTCTTGGCCACCTCTGCCAATACCGCCTTGTACAAACAATACGGACTTGGAGTTCTCATCGTAATGAGTTAATGGTTGCAATGTTTCTACAGATACTTGCGTACCCATCTTAGATTGTGTGCCAACCTTAATATCTGTGCGGTCCATCCAATTGGATTGCACTGCCTCATGTTGTTCCGTACCTTGTTTATTTTGTTGCATATTGGTTGCATCTTGTATATGTGTAGACTCTACCCCCGCTGCAAATCCAATAGCACTAATTGAACAAGCTATGGTTCCAAGAACCATAGCTTTTAAGACTAATATTCTTTTCATATCGCCAATTCTCCCTCTATATATTATTCCAAAGATATATTCATCTTTATTTCATTTTTCATTATATGTATATATTTAGATGTAGTCAATAAAAGCCCCTACATTTAAATAAAAGATAAATATCACTTAAACCTACATTTTATTCATTTTTCTATATAATTATATAGATAATTAGACATAAAGAAAAACCCTCAAAGCTGAGTATATATACTCTAGCCTTGAGGGTTCATGAGGGTTTTTGGGGCTTTATTATTTAAATAAAGGCAATAATGCGTTTACCAAACCAGTAAGAGCAGTCATAACAGCTTTAATAATTGTTACTACCATTGCATATTCCTCCTTCTCATACACTTATTTACTAAACTAACTATAAATATCGTAAACTATCATTTTAATGTTAATGTGAAATGAGTAGATTTTTACACATAAAGCTTTCATGAGGAAAATTGGGCGATAACAATTATCATCATATATTCGAGGAGAATGGTAGTATACAATGAATTCATAAATCTAAAAAGTTTTTAATTTTTTGGCTCGTTCTTGTATCAATTGACCAATCATATGTGCACGGTCCATGCCAAATTCTGGTTCCACCAATTGATTGTATCTATGTTCCACAATCTCCATACAACGATTTATAATGCCATCCCAATCTACTTTCACAACAGAGGACACATGTTTCAATTCCAGCGTATGAGTCTTGTTAAAAGCTATGGACACATCAGCATTACGGTTACGCATAACAGATGCCGCTTTATACCCCAAGGAGTTTCCGTTATCAAAAATAGGCGCAAGACCGATAAATTCTAGACTTTCACTATCACGAAGAGCACCCAAATTGCCCCAATGCCGATCTTCATTAGCAATGAGCGCATCAAGCACAATCATTTGCTCTAACTGACTCGTCACATTAGTAAGACCAAATGAATGCAACTGATTCACGTAATGCGCGTACTCACTCACATCGTTAGGTTTCGTATTAACCGTCAATTGCCATGCAGGAATATATTCTACATTGCGATTCGTAAAACAGTCACAGACCGATACATTCTCAGCTTCATCCGACATATAATCCAAATAGTACGCGATATAAGGCACATCAAAGTACGCCAATACATCACTGACGACAGCCTCATTAAATGGTTCCTGTTTAAACGTCAATTCGCCTGCTTTTGAAAGCAAAATTTCATCTCCGCGGTGCAACCAAATCTGACGCAATGTCCCATTATTCAATGTATTCGGTGTCCGACGCCATGGATCATATTGATGTAATGTATCAATAGCCCCTATTAATACTTGATCATCGGGAATGGGATTATCATAAAAATTTACATCAGACCAAGTCATCGAACTATCACAAGGTTTAACCCAGTAATGGTCAGAAATACTCACCATGTACGATCGCATGGACAATTCAAACGCATCTTTTGCCTTATACAATGCCTTAATAACATCATAATTAGAACGACTTTGAGGAATAAATCGATGATCAATAAATTCATTTAAAGCACGTTCCCTATTATGAGGCTGCACAAGCATATTAACAGGTACATGAGCCGCATTCAATACATCAACAATACGGGCCCAATTTCTATCATCAAAAACAGCAAACTGTAAGACAGGTACATCCCTATGCATTAACATAAATTGCATGATATTCCCTCCCTCTACTAGCAGCTAATATTTCCATCATTGTAACACAAAACAAAAACACCAGAAAAGCACTCTAATAGCGAACGCAGTTTTTAGACTAATAAAAATATCCCCTCCGAGAAGCGACTATCGCTCCTCACCTAGTGCTATAATCCCACAAATCGAGTGAAATACAAAAAATAGCCCCTTTAGAAGGCGACTTTTGGCCCTGTTCCGAAGGAACAGACCCGGCCGATGGAGCCTTCTGAAGGGGCTATTTTGACAACTGTATTTAAATCGATTGTGGAATTATAGCGCTTTCACTACCTCTGCACAACGTTGGCAAAGTGTAGGATGTTTGCTATCTTGACCTACTGTATCGCGGTGGATCCAGCAGCGTTCACATTTTTCAAGTTCAGATGGAGCAACTACTGTCGCTACGCCTGTTTCTTCGTCTTTTACAGCCTCTGCTGGCGCAGCGCCATTTACGATGTGAGCTTCAGATACGATAACGAGTTTAGCCAAACCTTCTTCGCCAAGAGCGTTCAATGCGTCGAATGCAGCGCCTTCAGCATATACTGTAACGGATGCATCTAGTGGGTGACCGATTGTTTTGTTTTGACGAGCAAGTTCCAATGCTTTTTGTACGGATGTACGCAAGTCTAACAATTGGTTCCATTTATCAGCCAATTCTTGATTGAAGTGTTCAGGATGACCTTGTGGCCAATCTTGAAGCATAACGGATTCAGGCATGCCTTCTTCTTTAGGCATGTACTTCCACACTTCTTCTGCTGTAAAGGAAAGTACAGGAGATACCATTGCTACCAATGTTTTCAAGATTTCGTACATTGCTGTTTGCGCAGAACGACGAGCTACGTTGTTTTTGCTTTCAGCATACATAGTATCTTTCATTACATCAAGGTAGATGGAGCTCAAGTCTACTGTACAGAAGTTATGAATTGCATGGTACAACATGTGGAATTCATAGTTTTCGTATGCATCAGTAACCTTTTGACGTACTTCTTCTAAGCGCAACAATGCCCATTTATCGAATTCGGACATATCTGCGTAAGCCACTTTATCAGTGTTTGGATTGAAGTCATCCAAGTTGCCAAGCAAGAAACGGAATGTATTACGAATCTTACGATATACTTCGGATAATTGTTTTACGATGTCTTTGGACAAACGTACGTCCGCTTGGTAATCAGCGGAAGATACCCACAAACGCATAACGTCAGCGCCATATACGTCGATGATATCGCTAGGTGCTACTGTATTACCTACAGATTTAGACATTTTGCGACCTTCGCCGTCCACAACGAAGCCGTGAGTCAATACGGAGTTATATGGTGCTTTGCCTGTTGTTGCTACGGCAGTCAATAAGGAGGAGTTAAACCAACCACGATGTTGGTCGGAACCTTCAAGGTACATAGCACATGGTACGTCTAAGCCATTAACTTCGAGTACGCCAGACCAAGAGGAACCAGAGTCGAACCATACGTCCATGATGTCTGTTTCTTTTTTGAACTCATCATGACCGCAATGAGGACATTTGAAACCTTCTGGTAACAATTCTTTTGCACTGTGAGCCCACCAAGCATCGGAGCCTTCTACGGCTACTTTTTCTTGTAATGCTTTGATAGTATCATCGTTGATGATATGCTCGCCGCAGCTTTCACAATAGTAAATAGGAATTGGCACACCCCAAATACGTTGACGGGAAATTACCCAGTCACCACGATCGCGAACCATGTTGAAGATACGATCATGGCCCCATTTAGGAATCCATTGTACTTGATTATCGATAGCATCAAGCGCTTGTTGACGGTACCCATCTACAGAGGAGAACCATTGTTCTGTAGCGCGGTAGATAACAGGGTTTTTACAACGCCAGCAGTGAGCGTATTGGTGACGCAAGCTAGATTTGTGAAGCAATGCATTGTTGTGCGCCAAGATTTTGATTACAGGCACTTCTGCATCGTGAATCTCTACACCAGCCAATGGGAATTCAGTATCACCATAACGGTTGTCGTCCACTTGTTTAGTGTAGTTACCAGTTTCATTAACAAGAGATACGATAGGAAGTTCAGTTTTGCCTTCCTTGTTATAACGCATAACGATGTTAAAGTCATCTTCACCGTGTGCAGGAGCTGTATGTACGCAACCAGTACCTGCTTCGAGTGTTACATGGTCACCACACAATACTGTAGCATTACGTTCAACAAATGGATGTTTGAATTCAGCCAATTCTAAATCTGCACCAGAGAAGCGATTTACGATTTCGTAGTCTTCGATACCGATATCTTTCATAGCCGCATCAACGAGTTCAGTAGCCATCAAGTAGTATTCGTCGCCTACTTTTACCCAACCATATTCAAGCTCTGGGTTAACAGAGATTGCTACGTTGGCAGGCATTGTCCAAGGAGTAGTTGTCCAAATAACGGAGTATGCTTGTTTTGGATCTACGCCAGCTGGCAATGTTACCTTTTTCTCGGATACGTAAGGGAATTTTACGTAAATGGAGAAAGATTTTTTCTCAGCGTATTCGATTTCTGCTTCTGCCAATGCAGTTTCGCAGTGTGTACACCAGTATACAGTTTTAAGGCCTTTATAGATGTGGCCGCGTTTTGCCATTTCGCCGAAGATACCAAGTTGTTTAACTTCAAACTCAGGGCGCAATGTCAAATAAGGGCGTTCCCATTCGCCTAATACACCAAAGCGAATGAAGTCTTGTTTTTGGTTTTCTACGCATTCTAATGCATATTCCTTACATTTATTGCGCAAATCAAGAGGCGCCATTTCATGACGGTTAAGACCAGTGTTTTTAATAACCGCATGCTCAATTGGCAAACCGTGCGTATCCCAACCAGGAATGTAGCGAGTATAATGACCAGTCATTGTTTTGTATTTCATGATGATGTCCTTCAACGTTTTGTTGAGGGCATGACCGATGTGCAATTTACCATTTGCGTATGGAGGGCCATCATGCAAGATGAATGGTTTTGCGTCTTTACGCAATTCCAAACGTTTTTGATAAATTTTGTTGTCTTCCCAGAACTTTAAAATTTCTGGTTCGCGCTTAGGCAAATTGCCGCGCATTGGGAATTCTGTTTCAGGCAAATGTAACGTCTTACCGTAATCCATGATGTGCTCCTTTTACATAAAAAAATCGCCCGCCCCCGAAGGGACGGACGTAATATCCGTGGTACCACCCTACTGACCTTCTGTGAAAGCTAGAACATTCCGAGCATACGAAATAACTAGGCTTCATGTTGTGAAAGCCACTTAGACATATAACGGTGTTCACCGGCAGGGTTCCTGCTTGCTCCAAAGTGATCCGCACATCTCTAGATTTCCAAACCTTTCAGCCCATGAGTTTGGTCTCTACTAAATCCGTCTGAGACATGCCGTCTTTTTCAACGCAATATTCATATAATAGATAATTATAGGGCTCATAAGGGTAGGTTGTCAAATATATTCTACCCGAAATTTATATCATGTTTAACATATACCATTTCATATTATAACTCTTGCGGTACATACGGCTTCTGCACAGAATCTAATAATGCAAAATTCATTGGACTACTTACCATTTCATTATATTGCTCAACCACGGCTTCTTCCGTTTCACTACGAGGATCAGCAATAAAATCCTCAATCGCTTTATCAAGATGTTTCTTTTGCTCTAAACGATTCTGAGCCTCGGCAGCAGTAATCTTTGCCCCAATCCCATCGGCGGCTTCTTTCTGTGCTTTCACCCATTGGAAATCACTATCGGATTTATGCTCCATAATATGATCTACTATATCGCTATAAATAATCATCATTTCCAACATATTAGCACCATTAGTTTGTCCATTATTACGCATGAGCTTAACAAAACGTTCGCCCTCTTGCTTATAATATGTTTTAACAATAGTATCTAATGCATCATATTTTGGTTCAAATACATCCATTAATGATGAAAGTTTCTCCAACTGCGTGTGAGCAAATGCATAATTATCTGATTCATAGCGCTTTTCTTTATAATACGTATCTAGCTCTTTTACAGCCACCACAATGTCATGCAATACCGGTAATAAAGCATCCGTAGCGGCTTCCAAGTCACTATGCGTATGCCCCGCATCTCGCGCAGCAAGGAGTTCTTGCTCAAGACGTTCATAATCCCGCTCTTTAAACTCAGCTAACGGTATATTTTGTCGTGCTTGCTGCACCGTTTCCATATGTTGATGACTATATTTTACACTCGTGAAATTAAACTCATTTGTGGCGGCCAAATAAAACTTAAAAACACGCCAGATTTCCTTCTCACTATCGCTTTGCGTAGCTTTCACCTGACTGCTATTCCTTAAATTATCCATATTAAACTCACAGCCGCTTACAAAGCCTACACTCACTACGATGCACACAACTAAACCTATGCGGCGCCACCAGTTCTGACCAACCATCTATCTCTCCTAAATACTCTACATCCCGATAACTTAATATTACAGATATTGTATAAAATTAATACATCCAATTCAAGATGAGGAAATAGCTGGACATACAGAAGAATGAAACTACTTCGGAACGGTATGATAAAACTGCAAAAATCATGAAATAATAGTAGATATGTATCAATAAATCATAATAGCTATATTTCTCTTGTTTTTACAAACATTAGTTCTATAATATAGGTATAAGAAAACCCCATACACAGTATGGGGTCAACTGAGACAACCGAGAGACGAACATTCCGTCCTATCTAGGTCTCTAAACGTTATCTTATGTGTTAAGTATAACAAGTGCCCTAACTCATGTCAATTAAAGGAGAGAGAAAATGAGACAGACACATCGCACACTAACCAATGTTCCTATCTTAACATTACCAAATGATTTTACATTTAAAGCAAAGGGAGTTATTGATTTTAACAATGTACTTAGTATATTTGATTGGTCTGCCAAGTCAAAACATATAATTATAGATGCAAGATTTTGCCAAAGTATTGAGTACCAAACACTGACATTACTCATACTCTATATATGGCAATTAAAGAGAAAAAAGATTCATATAAATTTACAATATTCTAAGCATTCTTTATTTGGAAAAATGTGGCAAAGAATGAATGGAACCTCATGCTTTAAAATTCTTAATAACACACAAGACAATTTTCACTACGTTTACAACAAGCCCATCTTCGCCATTAAATACAAAGATCATAATATTACACAAATGCTAAATACAATTCGTGATTACGCTATGGACTTACCTACAGATTTAATTAGAGGATATGAGGATGCAGTTCGTTATATCATATCCGAACTAACATATAATGCATTAGAACACGGTTTTAATCCTCAGATTCCATCATTATTACAATTTAACTGGTATCGAGATAAAAACCAACTATCATTTATTCTTGCTGATCTTGGTGTAGGTATTAAAACACATTTAGAGCAAACCTATGCACCTTTCACAAACAATACTGATGCCATCGCTATGGCACTAGAGCCTGAAATCTCTGGTACATTTGGCGTCAACGTAGGACCTTATAAACAGCAAAACAATGCTGGCATGGGCCTTTACTTATCTAGTAATCTTGGCAAAACATTAGAAGCAGATATGTATATCGTATCGGGCGATGGGGTCGCACATATTTCTCCATTAGATGTAACCTACACAACACTAAACAACTCTTGGCCCGGCACATTTATATACATGACCATTGGTTTTGATAGATTAAAAACATATGACCTTCATAAACACCTAGAGGATTTTAGAAAACACGCTACCGAAACTGTAGCTAAACGAAATAATATAGTCCGTGCTCCCGAATTGTATATTGATATGTACAACTATTGTGGAGAACGATGTGAAGTCAAATTAGAGGCCATTAATCTTAGAGAGCGAAAAATTATTCCGGCTATACAAAAAGGAGAAACCGTAGTCCTTGATTTCTCTCACGCTATAACAGCTACACACAGCTTCTTAACAGCTTTATTGGCAGATCCAATTAAAATTCTAGGCCTCAAATCGTATAAACAAATCAAGATTATAGGGGCTAATGAAACCATTCGGACAATTATAGATTTTGTGTTTGATACATATACTAACTAGAAGCTACTACATAAAAAAGGTGTACCAACACGTTGATTTGTGTTGGTACACCTTTTTTAATGCCCTACCATATGCTTAATATATTATGCTAGTAAGGCTTTTACAAGTTCTTCTGCTTTACTAAAATCATCTGCATCTGGGTTCCAGTTACATTTAATTTCAGGTTCTACCACGGAGAAACCATATTTAGTTAATTCTTCACGAAGTACCTTTGTAGATTCACCGGACCATCCATAGGTACCAAATACGGCAGCCTTTTTATTTTTGAACTTCAATTCACGCAAAAAGTCTAGCCAACCAGCTACAGAAGAGATAACACTATTCCCTACTGTTGGAGAACCAACGGCAATCGCTTTTGATTTGAATACTTCTGTCATGATGTCGTTTTTATTTGTTTTACTGATGTTAAAGATCTTAACCCGTGTATCAGGAGATTGTTTAGCAATCTCATCAGCAATTTTATGGGCTAATTTCTTTGTACCATCCCACATAGTGTCATATACGACTGTAATTTGGTCTTCTTGGTATGCTTGAGACCACTCATAGTATTTCTCTACGATTTGCAATGGGTTTTCACGCCAAATTGCACCATGGCTAGTAGCGATAATATCAATTGGCAAGTTGAGCTTTTGAATTTCTTCAACCTTAGCTTTTACCAATGGAGAGAATGGATTCAAAATATTAGCGTAATATTTCATCGCCTCTGCCCATAGACGACATTGATCAGCCTTATCGGCCCACAATTCTTCTACGGCAAAATGTTGTCCGAACGCATCGTTAGAGAACAAAATATTGTCGCCAGTCATATAGGTTGCCATAGAGTCAGGCCAATGGAGCATGCGCATTTCTACGAATACCAAAGATTTACCGTTACCGATATCTACAGAATCACCGGTCTTCACAGTTTTAAAATTCCATTCTGGATGATGATATTGACCAACCAAGGACTTAACGGCATTTTCTGTGCAGTAAATCGGCGTATTAGGGATTTTTTCCATCAACGCTGGCAAGGAACCGCTGTGATCGACTTCGCCGTGATTACATACGATAAAATCAATCTTGTTTAGATCAATTTCAGATTCCAAATTATCTATAAACTCTGAAGAATGAGGTTTCCATACGGTATCGATGAGGACGGTTTTTTCCTCTTCAATCAAGTACGCGTTTTGACTAGACCCATTATTAATGCTGTAATCAGAGCCGTGGAATTCTTGTAATTCCCAATCAATTTTACCAACCCAAGATACGTTATTTTTTATATGCTTTCTCATAATAACCTCCATAATTCTTGTGAAAGTCTTTCACAATTAACAATATGTATGGCCTATGTGGTATCTGTGTATATGTACCTATCTATATACCTATGCATATATCACAACTCGGTCATTAACTATGGTTTTATTATACCCATATTGCATAGTTAAGTCTATATCTGCAGGTACAGATTTGATAATTATTCTAAAAAACCACTCATAGATAATCAAATTCTATACATTAGCGTACAATAGATTTCCTATGAGTGGTTACGAGCATATGTAGTTTTAATAGCGGGTTGTTTATTATCTAGCTTAAATAAGCTAGGATAAGGTCCGATTATTTATTCTCAGGCTTAGATGATAATCCTGGGATAGCTTTATAGATATATAACGCAATATATCCATCAACTAGACTATGAACAATAGTACCGGCACCAACAAGTACGAACACAACGTAGATAAGATCAATATTAGGCATCGTAGTTGTTGTATAGAACAAGAGGCAGGCTAGTACTTCTCAAATGGCGTGAACGATGGCACATACAAGGTTGAACGTAGCAAAGGATAGAGCCCCAGTCAATACGCCTGGATGATGTTTAATATAGTAAGCCCCCATCAAGGCAAAGATGATATGAGATGCAGCGCGCATAACGATAACGATAGGGAAGCCAGCTACAAAGAAACCTAGCGTAGAACCTATTACGACACAAGCAGCCATCTTACGAGACAAGAACATAGCCAGGAATATAGGTACATGACTAGCCAATGTATACGAAGCCGGTGGAATGACAACTTTCAAAGGCATCATAATAGGAATCATGATAGCTAATGCCATCAACAACGCAGTAATAGTTAAATTTCGATACATAGAAGAATTCATAATGGCCTCCTTGGAAATATTTTGCCCACTGATTACATCTACAATATTCTAATGCATAAATTTTTAATATATTAAATACGGACTATAAATATCTTTAATTTCCTACACTACCCCACAAGTTTAGGATTACCACACCCACTACAATAAGAGCAATACCTAATATAGTGTAAATATTATAGCCCTCACTAAAGATAAAGACCGAAATGAGAGCCGTCACCACTAGACCTACGCCAGACCAGGTAGCATAAGTAACACTAAGTGGAATATATTTCAGTACATGCGTCAATGTATAGAAAGATCCTACATAACCACATACGCAGGCAATAGTCTGTAACGGCCGCGTAAAACCATCAGAAGCTTTCAACATGGTCGTAGCAAATAACTCAAGCCCTATAGATAAGGCAAGTAAAAAATAAGATAACATAACCCCTCCTACAAAAAAGAGAGGGCCTTACAACCCTCTCTTCAATACATAAGTACGCACTCAATCGCACCCATTATAAGCGTTCGATAACAGCTTGTGCCATTTCTGTGGTACCTACGCGTTTCAAGCCTTCGCGGTAGATATCGCCTGTGCGGTAACCATCAACGAGCACTTGTTCAACAGCTTTTTCAATAGCGTCAGCCACTTGAGGCAAATCAAGGGAGTGACGGCACATCATAGCTGCGGACAAGATTGTGCCTAATGGGTTCGCCAAGTTTTGGCCCATAATATCTGGTGCAGAACCGTGGATTGGCTCGTACAATGCTGTGCCAGTACCCATGGATGCAGATGGTAAAAGCCCGATAGAACCAGAGATAACAGCACCTTCGTCAGACAAAATATCGCCGAACAAGTTTGTTGTAACGATAACGTCAAACTGTGCAGGATTTACAACAAGTTGCATCGCTGTATTATCTACGTAGAAGTAATCTGTTGCGATATCTGGATTAGCTGAAGCTTTCTCTTGAGCGATTTTACGCCACAAACGAGAAGAAGCCAATACATTTGCTTTATCTACGGATACAACCTTTTTGTTACGTTTGCGAGCTGTTTCCATAGCAATGTCCATGATGCGCTCTACTTCGTAACGGCTGTAAGTTTCTTTATCCCAAGCAAACTCGTTAGCACCTTCGCCTTGTGCCTCTTCGCGTTCACCGAAGTAAATACCGCCAGTCAACTCACGAACGATAACGAAATCTACATCTTGTACGAGTTCCTTTTTAAGAGGGGAATACTCTTGCAAGGATGGATAGATTTTTACAGGACGCAAGTTACAGAACAAACCAAGCTCCTTGCGAAGACCAAGGATTGCTTTCTCAGGACGAATAGAAGGATCTACATTATCCCATTTAGGGCCGCCTACAGCACCAAGCAATACAGCATCAGCAGCTTTACAAGCCTCAATAGTATCCTCAGTCAAAGGCACACCGTATGCATCAATAGACGCACCGCCCGCTTTTTTATCAATCCAATTAACCTTTACATTAGCTTTCTCAAAAGCCACATCGCACACAGCCTTCGCTGCAGCAATAATCTCAGTACCGATACCATCACCAGGAATCAATACGATATTTTTTTCGCTCATTCTTATTTCCTCATATACTACATTCATCCGAGGCAAGGTAAAGCCCTAAAGCTCCAGCTAGCTTACGGCCTTCGCCCAAGGGGCTCGACCTACTAAAGTCGCTTGAGGGCTTCACCTTGCCTCTACATCATCAATACATTGCGGAACTCCGCAAGACCGAAAAACACATCCACCCTCAGAACAAGGGATTGCAACTTTGCGAAATACCGCAAAGTTGTAGAGTGTAGGGATGGAATGCTTTGTTTTAACCGACTTTGCTAGGTCGAACCCCTCGGGTGAAGACCGCTAAGGCAACTGGAGGGAAAAACAAACATTCCATCCCGGATATGTACTACTTGCGATGTTTCGCAAAGTTCACAAGACCTCCTGCTGCCGCAATATCTTGAATGAATTGTGGCAATTCAGTGCCTTGGTATTGTTCGTTTTTAGTCAAGTTGTACACGATACCTTTAGATAAATCTACGCCGATTGCATCGCCAGCATCGATACGATTGACTTGTTCGCCGATTTCAATTACTGGTAAACCAATGTTGATAGCATTACGGAAGAAGATACGAGCAAAGGAGTGTGCAATGATAACAGGCACGCCTTTTGCTTTGATAACGCCTGGTGCGTGTTCACGGGAGGAACCACAACCAAAGTTTTTACCAGCTACCATGATTTCGCCAGCTTTTACATTTGGCGCGAATGTAGTATCAATGTCCTCCATCGCATGTTCCGCCAATTCGTTCCAGTCAGCAATCGCCAAGTAACGAGCTGGAATGATTACGTCTGTATCTACATCGTCGCCGTAGCGCCAGAATTTTTTGCTTTCAAAATCCATATTAAACCTCCTCAGGGCCTGCAATGCGGCCTAATACAGCACTTGCTGCCGCCACGTAAGGGCTTGCCAAATATACTTCAGAATCAACGTGACCCATACGACCACGGAAGTTACGGTTTGTAGTGGAAACGGTTCTTTCACCAGCTGCCATGATTCCCATGTAACCACCTAGGCAAGGACCACATGTTGGCGTGGACACTGCGCAGTCAGCTTGAATGAAGATGTCCAATAAACCATCTTTCATAGCTTGATCGTATACATCTTGGGAACCAGGAATTACGATACAACGAACGAATGGAGCTACTTTGCGACCTTTGAAGATTTCTGCAGCTGCCACCAAGTCTTCGTAACGGCCATTTGTACAGGAACCGATGATAACTTGGTCGATTTTAATATCTTTGTCAATCTCGTTGATGTAATGTGTGTTGGATGGCAAATGAGGGAATGCTACAACTGGTTGCAATTTAGATAAATCGATAGTCACAGTTTGAGCATATACTGCATCAGGATCAGGATTAATTGGTTCTACAGGACGATTTACGCGGCCTTTAATGTATGCTTCAGTGATTTCATCATATGGGAATACGCCACATTTACCGCCAGCTTCGATAGCCATGTTACAAATTGTAAGGCGGTCAGCCATAGTCATATGTTGTACGCCTTCACCAGCGAATTCAAGGGCCATGTAACGAGCACCGTCTACACCGATTTTGCCGATTAGGTCAAGGATTACGTCCTTACCAGTTACCCATTTGTTAGGTTTACCGATAAGCTCAACCTTAATGGTTTCAGGCACTTTGAACCAAGTCTTACCTTCTGCCATCGCAACGCCCGCATCCGTAGAGCCAACGCCGGTGGAGAATGCATTTACTGCACCATATGTACAAGTGTGGGAGTCAGCACCAATCATCATTTCGCCAGGACCAATAAGACCTTTTTCTGGCAAAATAACGTGCTCAATACCCATGCGGCCTACTTCAAAGTAGTTTGTAATGCCATGTTCGCGTACGAAATCGCGCATGACTTTCGCTTGTGTAGCGGATTGAATATCTTTATTTGGTGTGAAATGGTCAGGCACCAAGTAGATTTTATGACGGTCGAATACAGGTTTCTCAATCTTTTTAAATTCGCGAAGCGCTGGTGGGAATGTGATGTCGTTCATCAACACAGCATCCAAATTACACTCGATGATTTGGCCTGGTTTTACCACATCAAGACCTGCGTGGCGGGCCATATTCTTTTCAGTAATGGTCATACCCATAATATTATTCTTCCTCCTGTTGTTCTAGCTCCATAGCTAGGAAAATAGAATTAACTGCATTAATATATGCGTTCACACTTGATTTAACGATATCGGTGCTAATACCACGACCATGGTACAAGCGACCGTTATATTCTACCTTAAGGGTTGCTTCCCCAAGGGCATCTTTACCTGCTGTGATGGCGCGGATTTGGTAGTCTTTTAAGCTAATTGGCAAGCCAACCACACGTTCAACTGCTTTAAGGGATGCGTCTACTGGACCGTCACCTACAGCAGCATCTGCTTTCTCCCCTTCTGGAGTCATGAGACGAACGTCAGCATAAGCATAACCTTTTTCACCTAATTTGTAGTATTGAGCCACAAGCTCGAATGCTTTTTTATGATGTAAGTTATCTACTACAAGAGCGATAATGTCATCATCGTATACTTGTTTTTTACGGTCCGCCAATTCTTTAAATTTAGCGAAGAGATCGTTGATTTTCTCTTCTGCGAAAGATTGGAAACCAAGTTTTGCCAAATGATCAGCAAAGGCATGACGACCAGAGTGTTTGCCCAATACGAGGTCTGTTTTTTCAGCCCCTACGGACTCAGGAGTCATGATTTCATATGTTTCAGGATTGCTCATCATACCATGTTGATGGATACCAGACTCATGAGCAAAAGCGTTAGAACCTACGATTGGTTTGTTTGGTGGAACTACGACACCTGTTAAACGACTTACTAGTTTAGAAACTTTCGTAAATTGTTTTGTATCAATGTTCACTTGAAGGTCGCCGAAGTAATCATGGCGTGTTTTAAGAGACATCACAACTTCTTCAATACCCACGTTACCAGCGCGTTCACCAAGACCGTTTACCGTACATTCTACTTGACGAGCACCGGCTTCGATAGCCGCCAAGGAGTTAGCGTTTGCAAGGCCAAGGTCATCATGACAGTGAACAGAAATGATGGCATTTTCAATACCAGGTGTATGTTCTTTGATGTAACGAATCTTAGACGCGAACTCTTGTGGCATCATGTAGCCCACTGTATCTGGTACATTAAGGATGGTAGCACCGCCAGCGATAGCTACGCCGAATACTTCACACAAGAAATCTAAATCTGTACGAGATGCATCTTCGCCAGAGAATTCGATTTCATCGAACTTGCCCTTAGCAAATTCCAAAATGGATTTTACCTTTTCAAGCACTTGTTCCCGTGTCATTTTCAATTTGTATTTCATGTGGATTTCGGATGTAGCAATGAACACATGTAAACGGCTGTGATCTGCATCTTTCAATGCTTCTGCTACCTTTTGTACATCCTTTTCATTAGCACGTGCCAAACCACAAATCGTAACGCCCTTTACTTCACGAGCGATAGTTTGCACCGCTTCAAAATCCCCAGGAGACGCTGCAGGGAAACCTGCTTCAATAACATCAATACCAAGGCGTACGAGACCTTTCGCAATCTCTACCTTTTCTGGTGTGCGAAGTGCAACGCCCGGTGTTTGTTCCCCATCACGAAGGGTTGTATCAAAGAAATATACGCGATTTTGATCCATAATTTCCACCTTTTCCTATCATTAATTAACAACTCATTGTAGCGATTTATTGTGAAAGTTTAGTAAACAAGACGTAGAATTAAAGTGCGTGCTCGCAAGCGACTTTAGTAGGTCGAGGCCCTAAGCCGAAGACCGTTATCGTCCTGAATACATATTCTCAAATACTGGTCGCAGCCGACTTTGGCCCTGCGAAGGCCGTAGGCCGAAGTCAGACCCGGCCGGTGGAGGCTCCGACCAGTATTTGAGAGTATAAAAAAAGCCCCTCAGAACAACTGTCGTTGCTCAAAGGGGCGTTATATACATAACACGGTACCACCCTAATTGGGACTCGTTTCGGTTATAACGGCACCACCGTCGATGACTACTGCTGTATTCGCCATCAAAGCTCACGGGAGAGTGTCAGCGTACAACCTCTATTGCCTCGCACCAACCGGCAACTCTCTGAAAGCAGGATTTGTAAACCTTTATACCCATTCATAGCTTGTATTTAAGATATAAAGACATTGTACTTTATTCTATAGAGTTATGTCAATTAGGATATGATGAAGATTTACTGAGTCAATATAACACAATAAAAATAGCAGGGTGCCCGCCCTGCTATTTTTTCGTTCATATGAGACTATGTCACATATTGACATCCCTTGTCATATATAGAATAACACTTCACTATAGTATAGTCAATGTGCCCTCTACGCAATCAATCTTAAAAGCTCATCCACTCTAAATTCTCAAAATCATTTAGAATTCTTTTATCCATTTTTACCACTTGATTAGATAGCTCTATTTGATTATTAATAAATGAAATATCTGTATACCATTCCTTTAAACCCGCATACACTTCATTCTCTAAATCAATAATGATGGTTTCTATGGGATCCCAAGTTTTACATTGTACAGATTCAACCATAACCATGTTATTACCTATGAAAGTAACATCTCTACCATATATCCAAAACGGCATTACTTTTTCCTTTATAGTAATGGAATATATAGCATCCCCATGAGGTGGTTCCGTTTCATATTGTGCTTTTATATTGTACTTTTCCATTATCTTGTTGCTAGCATTTTCTATATATGACAACGTTGAAACTTTATAATTATCTGCGTTCATAAGAAACTCCATTATTTTTAGTATCAATTTTTGCTATACTAATTAAGAAGAGAGTCGATTGACGTGAGTTAGGTTCATCTCCGCGAGGAGGTGATACTATGACAAATCATGAAGTTACCTATGTAATTATCATAATTCTGTTATCAGTAGTCACTATCATTGCACTAGTTAAGTAGTACAACGATAAACGCCTAACGTATAGAGGAGTGCAGTCCTCTAACACGTTAGGCGCCATCATAATTTTGTTCAGTTTTAGATGAGCCTAACGCCCTAATCACGTTAATGGGCTCTCTTTATAGGTATATTATAAGCTAATCATGCTCAAAAAGATAGTGCAGCAATAAACTTAATTTGTACCTACACTGTTAATCATTTCTCTAGCCCGTTCAATAGAAATAGGCTCATTAAATAAGAACACATGGTTCTGACCCTCATGTTCCCATGATACTAGGTATACGGAGTCATCCACTATTCGATAAGTCACGATTATGCCATTTACAATCTCTGTTTTCTGAGGCACGTAATCCTTATAATCACCTGCAATATTACCAGATAAAGTAGATACGCGATATTTGATATACTTTGGCATATCATCTACACGGTCAAAGTATTTTCCTTTTAAAAGCTCATGATAGGCATACACAACTTGTAGTACGTCATGATCCACAATAGATACATGTACAGGGCGGAGTCCCTCTACTCCAATTGGTAACTGCGGTTTAAAGTTCAAATGTTGCTTAGCCTCATATACAGTGTCAAAAACCTCTATCGCTTGACCTTTGCGAGTGCTTCTATAATCCTCATCAGTCATGCTGCAACTTCCAAGTCTATCTGGACAAGGAAACTCATTTCGGTCACCATAAGGCTGGTCATAAATAGAATTACCATTGAGACGAAACCGAATCAAGTCATCTGCGTCGACACTATTGATAGAACCTATGAAAACTAATGCAGCCAGTGCACATACTACCTTTTTCATAATTTACTCCCATATAAACAAACTACATGTATTAAATAAATTATATCATTAAAATTTGAAGCAGCTAACACCACAAATCTATCTGATTTGATAGTATCTATCTAAAATCATTCTACTATTCAAAATTATTGTAAGTGCTATAATGAACTCATCAAAAGGAATAGGTGCTCATATGATACTAGTTACAGCACGGTTCCTAGCCTATAGTTAATAGTTTATAAAAGGAGATCATCATGACACATACACAATTAACACAACTCGTACAAGCTTTATTGGACGCACCAACAAGCAATGAAACAGTAAAGAAATTCGCTCAATCTTGGATTAATGCAGAAGGCAAACCTGAACAAGCTGAACTTACCAAACAACTTGTATCTGTAGCAGAACAAAACATTGCACTTATTGACGAAACAATCGGCTTTGCTGGTTCTGAACTAGCTACACAAATCCTTGGTGCAGAAGGTGCAGCTAATCTATTACAACACGCTAAAGACATTAAAGCACAAGGTGCAGAGTTCTGTGATTGCCCTGGCTGCGTGGCTGCTAAAAACATTATTGATTTGAAAGCAGAGATTGCATAATCATATAAACTACATATTTGCTATTAAGTGGTTACCTACACATTGTAGATAACCACTTTTTCATAAAAAAGCCCCTGTCTGACATTGATATGTACCACCTTTACTGGTTCTCCAGTAAGAATAGCATATCCAAACAGGGGCATTTCTTTATAAACTTGCTTCCACAAGTGCTTTTGTATATGGGTGTACCGCTTCTTTAAGTCGTTTTGATTCGATAGTTTCTACGATTTGCCCATCTTTCATAACGATGATTCGGTCTGTTACGGCTTGTAAAAGTCCAATATCATGGCTGACGAATACGTAGCCAAAGGGTTGTTCCCTGTGAAGTTTTTGTAATAAATCTAGTACCAGCTTTTGATTCACCGCATCAAGGGCTGATGTAGGCTCATCAAAAAGTACTAATTTAGGCTGCATCAACATGATTCTCGCCAGTACAACACGTTGTAGCTGACCTCCACTCACTTCGTGAGGGTATTTTTGAACAATCGATTCCGGTAAATCTACGTGTTGAATCCATTTTCTGATATCGTCCTTTGCTATAGCCATATCCATAAGATCATAGTTGATATATGGCTCTAGCAGAAATGCTTCTAAGTTCATCCGTGGCGGAATGATGGCCAAAGGATTTTGAAACATCATCTGCATGGATTGATAGATATCTCTATGGTTTTGGATGGATGTAACATCCTCTCTAAATAGTTTTAAGGTGCCAGAAGTAGGTTTTTCTAGCATCGCAATTAATTTGAGAAGTGTACTTTTACCAGATCCACTACCTCCAGCAATGCCTACACGCTCATTTGGAGCCACAGAGAAGGATACGTCATGTACGGCACGAATCGTATGATGGTGGTTCGTATATTGTTTACTTATATGCTCGACTTGAATCATATTACACCACTTTCATTACGGAGTCTAACAGTACACGGGTATACTCATCTTTTGGATGCTTTATAACCGCTTCGGTAGGTCCTACCTCAACAAGCTGACCTTTATTCATGACGCCAATGCTATTTGCAATGCGTGCAGCAGCCTTGATGTTATGGGTTACGATAATGACCGTTGCACCAAGGGCTTGTGTAACCTCTTTCATAAGGTCTAACACAGAGGCTTGCACGAGTATATCTAAGGCGCTAGTCGGTTCATCGGCAAAGACGATGGTAGGTCTCAAAATAAGGCTCAATGCTATGGCTAACCGTTGTTGCATCCCCCCACTCAGCTGGAATGGGTAAGATGCTAATAAACGGTCGCCCCCATCAAGATGGACTAGGTTCAGCATATCGATGACGCGGTTAGCATCATAGCTTTCACCATGGGCACGAAACAAATCCTTAAAGTGATTGTCTACGGTCCGATTTGGATTGAGATAAGCACTAGGGTTTTGAAAGATCATAGAAATCTTTGTGCCCCGTAATTGTCGCCAATCGCCATCGCTCAAGGTAGAAATATCGATACCATTTAACAAAATTTGACCTGTTATAGTAGCTTGTTTCAACATGCCAAAGGCGGCACGGACTAGCGTAGATTTACCAGATCCGCTTTCACCAACGATGGCAAAGACCTCGCTACGAGGCACGGAGAAGGATACATGGCGTACCGCCTCTTCCGTACCATATGCAATTGTTACATCATCAAATACAATGCAATCCGATTTATTCAATAGTAGAATCCTTTGTTAATAAGTAGTAGTCGATTGGATGTACTGGTACATTTTTAACTTTAGATGTGGATACCACAGTTGCACTAGGATACAATAAATAAATATCTGCCACATCATCAACCAAGATTTGTTGTGCTTGTTTTGCAATGTTAGAGCGTTCGTTTTGATCAAATGTTACGGATAATTGGTCGATTAACGCATCGACTTGAGGATTAGTATAACCACCAACATTTGCTTTTGCGCCAGATTTGTAGAACAAGCTGAGGAACCAGTAAGGGTCATTTGTAGACATAGTAATAACGTTGCGTTCTACCAAGTCAAAACCATCTGTACCAAGTGTATCCACTTCATCAGGGCTTTGTAATTTCTTAAGCGTTACATTGATACCCGCTTGTTTCAATTCTTGTTGAATTTCTTCGTACATGCTTGTGTCCTTACCCCAAACAGCTAGTGTTAGAGATAATTCCTTACCATCTTTGGCATACACGCCATTTGCATTTTTAGCATAACCAGCTTGTGTTAAGATTTGGTCTGCTTTTGCTACATCTGTTGTCGCTTTATTAGCAATTGTATCGTAGCCTAAGTTAGCAGATGGTGGGAATGGTGCTGCACCTGGTGTAGAACCGTTACCGATAATTTTTGCCATAGAATCGTAGTTAATGATATGAGCTACTGCATTACGTACAGCTTTGTCATGTAATGGAGATGCTGCAGTTTGGTTTATTTTTAACATAAAAACACGTACGCCAGCGATGTCTTGAATATTGAAACCATCCTTGAACAAGCTGCGGTTAGCAGAATCTATTTTTTGGATAACGTCAACGTCTTTAGATTGCAATGCCATCGCGCGTTTATTGTTATCTTCGATATCTTTGACTGTTACAGAATCAAGACCTGGTTTGCCGCCCCAGTAATCTGCAAAGGCTTCTAGTTCAATGGATTCACCCTTTGTGAAAGATTTAATTTTGTAAGGGCCTGTAAGAACTGGTTTAGTAGCCACGTCCTTAAGATCTGCTGTGTCCATGATGACAAATGCAGGTTCAGTTAAGCTAGATAACAAGGAACCATTAGGTTCTGTCGTTTTAATAATCAAGTTTTGACCATCTACAGTGATAGACTCAATCTTAACAGCTTTTGCAGAACGAGCACTTTGTTTCATTGTGTACTCGATGGACTCTTTTACCTTTTGTGGCGTCATAGGTGTGCCGTTTTGGAATTTTACATTTTCACGAATGTGGAATTTCCAAGTTGTAGGGTCCACGTTTTCCCAAGAATCTGCTAATTGTGGGGCAAATTTCATGTCTGGAGTTACAGTTGCCAATGTTTCACCAGCACCGATACGCGTCAATGTCCATGCATCCCATTCGTGGGTTGGATCTAATGTTTCACCAAACCAATACAGACCAACATTCATGTGTTTTCCTTGCTTAGCCGTATCACTGCCACAACCCGTCAAGAGGGCTACCATAGACAGCATAGCTAAACATACTAATAACCAACGTTTCATAATTTCTCCTTCAAAAATACATCGCCTGTTAAGGCTTTCACCATATAAATCTATACACAGCACGGTTAACGAGACACATCGAGAGCATCTCGCAACGCATCGCCAATATAGTTAAATAAAACAACGGTAATAAAAATAGCGAACCCTGGATAAATAAGTAGCCACGGTGCCGTTTGTAGGAAATCTCGGGAACTTAGTAAAATTGTGCCCCACTCTGGATCTGGCGGTTGTACGCCGATGCCGATAAGCGAGAAACTTGCTACTAAGATAATAACGTCTCCGAGATGTTGAATGATTACAATCAATAGGGGTGGCAGCACATTTGGCAAAATGTATCGCCACAGGATGCGCAGATTTGATGCGCCCGACATGCGAGCGAAGGTAATGTACTCCGCGTGGCATTCAATCTGTACAAGACCACGTGTAATGCGCGCATATTCTGCCCATTTTGTAATACACAAGGAAATAATGACATTCGGAATGCTAGGTCCCATGATACCGATGAACGCGATGGCAATCACCATATTCGGAAACCCTAACACCAAATCAATCAAGCGAGATAGCCAGCGGTCAATACAAGGCGTAGAAAATCCTGCCAAGCCACCGATGACAATACCGATGGCACCGCTAATACCAATGATGATGAAAGCAATTCCTAATGATACTTTACCGCCATATAAGATGCGAGACCACACATCACGGCCAAGCTGATCAGTGCCTAATAAGTGCGTGCTACTAATATCTTGCAACCGGTCTGCCACATTCGTAGCCTCTGGATTAAATGGAGCTATGTATGGAGCACAGAGGAATAGTAAAATCCATAAAGCTGCTAAGACTAACATAATGTATAAGGTGTACGGCTTTTGTCTATTCATAAGAGCCTCCTTGTATAGCGGCCCTTCGTTTAGGGTTTAGCCAATAACTCAATGCATCAATGATGATATTGATAATAATGAACACCAATGTAATCCAAATGATATAGCCTTGCATCAATACAAAGTCTCGCGCCATAATGCCTTGTACCATCATGTACCCAATACCCTTGATGGCGAATACTGTTTCAATAACAGCAGAGCCACCAAGCATAGCGCCCATCGTTACGCCCATCATAGGCAATAACATCAGTGCTACATGAGGGAATATATATCGAGTAAATACCATCCACTCTGGTAAACCTAATGCACGCGCCCCTTGTACGAAGGGACGCCTGGATATCTCTAAAATAGCATTACGCAAGCGACGGATATATAGTCCACATAGCCATAGAGCTAATGTAACAGCTGGCAATATATAAGCAGAAAAACCATTTGTGTTCGTTACTGATACAATCTGTAATTTAACACCAAATAAGTAGAGCAACAATAGGCCCACCCAGAAGCTAGGAATCGCTAAGGCTAGAAACGTCAATAATCGTACACCATGATCCACCCATGAATCCTGATACTTGGCGGACAGCATCCCTAGTGGAATAGTCACTACAATTCCCATGACAAGTGCTAGTGATACGAGGCCCAATGTATTAGGCAAGGCCCCCGATAACAATGTGATTACCGGCATTGAATACAGGATCGATTCCCCAAAATCCCCCCGTACTATTTGTCCAAGCCAACGCACATACTGTTGCCACCACGGATCATTGAGGCCTAATTGTTCTCTTAATTGAGCCACCAACACCGGATCAGGCGTGGCACCCACGAGATTAAATTTCATTGCCACCGGGTCGATAGGCGATAATTTAATCAATACAAATGTACCAATCGTGACGACCAATAAAATACCAACTATACTCACCAAACGTTGTAATAGTAATCGATACAATCCATCACCCACCTCCTTTATCACTAGGAAACTATACACTTTTATTGTAGCAATAATATGCACATCCATGTATACCCATACAGGTATATTACAACCATTCTCATTATGAAAGTTTCACATAACGAAAAAACAGCCCCTCATAAAAGGAGCTGTTTATATGTATACATTTTAAGTTATATTATTGCATATGCATTTTTGGTGCCACGGTGTTAGCAATGATTGCCTTCGCCATATCGCGATTGACAGGACGTTCAAAGTACAAGGAATGGTTTTGACCATCTTTTACCCATGTTGCAAGGTATACCATATAATTACCGCCTTTGAAAGTAACCTTTGTACCGTTTACTTTTTCAGTAGCCGTAACTTTATAATTGTTGTAATCGCCGCTGATATCACCTTTTGTAGTACCTACGCGATATACAATACGTTTGCCTGCTGCTTGATTGCGAGTAGAATCTTCACCAGCTTGGTATACATATACTACTTGTAATACATCTTTTTTGATAGTACTTACAGACTTAACATTATAGCCTATAGGCAATACCTTAGGCAATTGAGGTGTAATATTCATGTATTTAGCAGCTTCATCAATAGTGCTAAACTCATGAATAGGACTTGGCATACCAACCATTGGCGCTGCCTGTTCTGCAACTACAGGTTTAGCTGGATCTGGTTTTACATCAAAAGTACCTTGCGCACCAGCAACAGTGTAAGAACCTACACAAGCACACGCAACTGCCATTAATACAAATTTTTTAACCATGAGTATAATCTCCCTTCGCGTAACATAAAAATTATTAAAAACACATTTATTTTGTATGTGATTTTTCCTCAACAATATTACGGATAATAGCCTTCGCCATATCTCGTGTAACGGGGCGATAAAAATCTAAAGAATGATTTTGTCCATCTTTCATCCACGATGCAAGATAAACCATTTTGTCACTGCCTTTGAAAGTAACCTTCGTACCATCTACACTTTCAGTTTCTATAACCTTATGAATTTTATGGTCACCACTGATATCACCAGTTAACTTAGATGAACGATATATAATATATGCGCCTCCATCTTGATTATAACATGGATCCGCACCAGATTTGTAGACATACATAACTTGTAATATATCTTTCTCTAAAGTGATGACAGATTGAATATTAAAGCCTACAGGTAACAACTTTGGCATCTGTGGTGTAATATTCATATACTCCGCCGCTTCTTTAACTGTGGTGAAAACATGTATAGGACTCGGCATAATAAAATTTGGTTCCGTAGGTTCAACTGAAATTCCACCAGTCATAGGCACAGAACGATCCCCATCAGATGGCTCGTGAGCACTAGTAATATTATAGAAACCAATAGCTGCACATGCTAAAGAAGCCACTAGTAATGGCTTTATCTTTGTTGTCATAACAACAATCTCCAAAAACAAATTTTATAAAATTATATTTATCAAAATATACTTAACAAATATATCCTAAATGATGTAGGATTTAAAGTAATAAATGCTACCTATATCATTTTAACAAGTTTAGTATAATAGTCTGTTATTTCTTATGAACCATAAAGCCTGCCGCTTGTTGGTTCGCCATGATAGTTACATCTGTAATTTGCATGCGTTTTGGTTGGTTTGTTACGTAAAGCACAACGTCAGCTACATCTTGAGGCTGTACCGCGTCAATACCAGCATATACAGATGCAGCACGCTCTGCATCCCCATGGAATCGTACTTCACTAAATGGAGTTTCTACGATGCCTGGTTGAATCGTTGTAACCTTAATATCTGTAGCAATAGTATCCATACGAATACCATCAGCTAGCATCTTAACAGCCGCCTTTGTTGCACAGTAAACGGCACCACCTGGATATGCATAAATCCCTGCTGTAGAGCCCATATTCACAATATGACCTTCATTTTTATCAATCATGAAAGGAAGTACTGCCTTTGTTACATAAAGAAGTCCTAATACATTCGTATTAATCATTGTGACTGCATCTTCTACGGTACTATCTTGGAATGGATCGAGCCCTTGTGCAAGACCTGCATTATTTACAAGCACATCAACACCACCGAACGCTTCAATAGCAGGTTTAACCTTGGACTCTACATCTTCGCGTTTGCTCACATCGAGAACAAGCGTATCAACACGAATACCATATTGCTGCTCAAAATCCTCCTTAATCGCAGCCAAACGGTCTGCACGACGACCAGCAAGTAATAAATTATCGCCATCCTTGGCGAATGCACGGGCACACTCGAGGCCGATACCAGAAGTAGCACCTGTAACGAAAATTTTGCGGTTCATAAGTATTCCTCCTTTAAAAGACGGTTCTGAAGGGCTCCCAAAACCTCCACCGGCCGGGTCTGACTACGCCCTACGGGCTTCGCAGGGCCAAAGTCGGTTTTGGAAACCCTTCAGAACCTGTTTAAAAAACGTTATCCTTATTTCCCGCAAAGATTTTCGTTACGAGAAAAGGGAAAGAAAGTAATTCAGGGCCTCAATTATAATTTATGTTTTGTGGATCCTTCTTTTGGATTTGTATCGATTGTTTTACCAAGTTCGGATTTACTTACATCTTGGATTTCATAGCCCCAGCGTTTTAGCATGGTTTGTTGTTCTTGTTTTAGAAAATCGAAGAATTGAATGCGATGTTGCTCAGGGCTTTCATAATATCCAATTAAAGCAGTCCGATATTCTACTTCGCGAGATTTTGTTATCGTAATTGGGCATAATCCATTCTGAATAAGGTTTCCATTCATCATGAGCAGAGCAGTTCGTTTATTACCATCGCCAAAGAACTGGTTACGAGCCATCTCGGCATATAATAGAAGCGATTGTTCCAACGGATTATCCTCTAGCTCTTGGCACCTAGCTATTAATTCGTCCCAACAGGAATTTAAATCCAAAGGATTTGGCGGTGTGTAACTTGTACCACCTATAGCTACTGGTGCATTGCGAAAACTACCAAATCCTAGGCGGTTCTCACTTTCAGAAACCAACTTATTATATTCGATAGCCACTAACTTATTAATCTGAAATCGTTTTAAGCGCAAATCCTCTATCAAGGCTTGCCAGCCACGATTAATATTATCTATCTGTCGAGTTTCACTCACACTGAGCCCCGCCACAGAAGTACCACACACAATCGTCTCAACCTGCGGATACGTTGCCGTGTTTCCCTCCATCTGTGCCATATCAAACACAAACTGAGCCCGCAACTTCTCAGCGATAAACAATGCCAAATCAAAACCTACATAACCATTACTATCAGCGGTCACAACATCACCTCCCTACATCCATTCAAATATCATATTTATAACATCATTTTACCATATTTCTACTTGTATTATTCCAACAAATATGTTGGCGCTAAAATAGACTAATCTAGAACGCAAAGAACCGATAGGGTTCTGAAAACGACTTTGGCCCTTTCCCTACTAACGAATATGTAGGCGTTAATTTAAAGGGAAACATAAAAAGATTGGGCCTACGGCTGTATTGACTGTAGAAGAAAGAAAGGCCCCCTTCTGAAAAACGACTTTGGCCCTGCGGAGGCCGCAGGCCGGAGTCAGACCCGGCCGGTGGAGTTTTTCGGAAGGGGGCCTTTCTACTACAGCAATTAAGCTAAGGGCCCAATCTTTTTATGTTCTATTTTAAATGCGCCAACATATCGTTGAGAACCTCTATACAATCCCCAACAATCCCATAGTTCGCGTGTTGGAATATTTCCGCCTTCGGATCGTTGTTAATGGCCACGATTGTATCGGCCCCGGAGATGCCGCTCACGTGTTGGATAGCGCCAGAGATACCAAATGCCAAGTAGAGTTTAGGGCTTACGGTTTTACCAGTTTGGCCCACTTGGTATGGCAGTTCAATCCATCCCTTTTCAACGAGTGGACGTGTAGCACCTACGACGCCACCGATGGCATCGGCAAGTTCGTAGAGTTTATCAAAGTTTTCCTTTGAGCCCATGCCACGACCGCCAGCTACGATAATATCCGCTTCTTGGATGTTATAGCCAGATTTGCTAAACGGAATGAAATCTAACCGTTTTGTACGAATGTCTTCCGGCTCGAGGTCAAATTGTTCAAGTTGAATACGGCCCCAGCTATCCGCGATGCGGTCTGGTTTCTTAAATACATTAGGTCGTACAGAGCCCATTTGTGGACGGTGGTTTGGAGAGATGATTTCCGCCAAGATATTGCCACCTAAAGCAGGACGGGTCCATTCTACGAGACCCTCCTCTGTGTCTACCGTTAGGATAGTGCAATCTGCTACAACGCCGTTTTGCATGCGGCCAGACATGCGCGGTGCCAAGTCACGGCCATTGTTGGTAGCACCAATTAAAAGGATATTCGGCTTATGGTCTTCAAAGAAGTCCGTCAATACCTTGGTATAGCCATCCGTAGTGTAATATTTCAAGAGCGGACTTTCAAAAACGTGAACAATATCGGCGCCATGAGCCACGAGTTCCTCCGCCTCAGCTTGTACGTTTTCGCCGAGAAGCATCACTTGCACGAGTTGGCCCAATTCCTTGGCGATGCGGCGGGCTTGACCGATAAGTTCATACGTAACTGGATGCACTACGTCATCAATGGTATCAGCTACGACGAAAACGTCTCTGTATTCATCAAAATTTGTCATTATCGGTCACCTCCTTTTGAAACAGCATCAGCCTTAGCAGCCTCTGCAGCGAATGTATTTGGATCTACTGCCTTAGGTTCGCTAGGCACTACGCTTTCAACGGATGCGGCCCGCTGTACAGGGTCGTTTACGTCGATGCCCTCATCGTCTTGCGCCTCTACAACCGGTGCATCATTTGGCACTAAGAGGTGTGCGAACTTTTCAGGCTTGATGTGGTATGCCAATTCGAGTATCTTTTTGGCCCCTTCGTCGATAGATGAAAGCATTTCTACCTTGCCACGAAGCGGTGGTTGGTACACCTTGCGCACCCGTGTTGGGGAACCGGTAAGGCCAATGCGGCTTTCATCAATATGAGGCATATCCCGCAAGGTAATATGATTAATCGTATATCGTTTTGCGTAAATAGAGCTCCAAAGGCCAGGTTGACGAGGCTCATTGAGTTCAGCCGTCGTCGTCACAAGCAATGGCAACGGCGCCTCAATCACTTCGTAACCATTCTCATGTTCTCGCTTTACAATCGCCTTTTGAGCAGCTTGATCTACGGAAAATTCACAAGCATAGGTGGCTTGCGCCATGCCGAGTTCCTCTGCAATTTGAGGGCCTACTTGTGCTGTATCGCCATCAATGGCTTGTTTACCGCAGAAAATGATTTGGAATTGACGATTCATGGTTCGTTGAATATGACGGATAGCGGATGCAATCGTATAGCTGGTAGCCAATGTATCGGCACCACCAAAGGCACGGTCCGTTACGAGCACCGCATCATCAGCGCCTAGCGCCAAGCATTGACGCAACGCCTCTTCCGCTTGTGGAGGGCCCATGGTCACAACCGTAACGCGGCTGCCCTCAATTTGGTCTTTCACAGTCAAAGCCGCCTCAAGCGCGTGCATATCATAAGGGTTTACAATGCTTGGCAGGCCTGTGCGGATGAGATTATTTGTTTCCGGATCCAGTTTAATTTCCGACGTATCCGGTACTTGTTTTATACAGACTAATAATTCCATGCACTCACCCCTGTCTAAACTCTACGCCCTTGGCGTTTCGAGGATATTTCCAAGATTTAACAATCGTATGTCCGCACAACACACGGCATGTGCCACATTCGAGGCAACCGGCAAAATCAAAAGCAAGCGTGCCGTCCTCTTGCAATGTGTATAAACCTGCAGGACAACCATTCACGAGCTTCATCGCCTCTTCGCGGCTTACACTTTCACCATCAATAATGATGTGAGGACACGTTTCATCTACATAATATTTATTCGCGCCCAAACGCTCTTCTAATTTCATAGGGAACGCACCCCTTTCCATGCATCACGAATCAATCTGAATAGGCCTACGTCGCTCACGCGGCGCAACAATTTTTTCATCAACAGCACCGCACCGTCGCCATTTACGGTGAATACGTCATGCATAAGATTGTTTACAAATGCAGGATACTCATTAAAAATACGCGGATTAGTGGCCAAGAATTTTGGCATATTTTTATACAATTTCATATCGCGGCGCAACCAAGATGCCTTGATTTGTTTTTCATACAATTTAGTAACGCGGTCCATATTTTCGTCGCGCAGCGCCACATTGACCGCCTCAGCTGCGCACATACCGGACTCAATAGCAAGGTCCATACCGCGAATCGTGTACCCCAGATTCATACACATCCGCGCTGCATCGCCAACGACGATGTAACCCTTGCCACCCAATTTTGGCATCGCCTTATAGCCGCCTTCGGGCACAAGATGAGCACTGTGTTCCTTCAATTGACCGTTCTTCAAGAGCGGTGCAATTCTAGGATGACTGGTGAAAGCCTCCAACATTTCGTCAACAGATTTGTCTGCCAATCCGATGTCCTCAAGGCCGACCACCATGCCTACAGAAAGGCTATCCTTATTCGTATATATAAAGCCACCGCCTAGTAGACCATCTGTCATATCGCCCAACGTGAGCCAGGCCATGCCTTCATCACTAGATAGCATCAAGCGATTCTCAAGGTCCTCTTTTTTGAATTTATATACCTCTTTCACACCCACAGCCATCGTCTTAGGATCGATTGGTCCAGTTAAACCAGCCTCTTCTAAGAGCACCGTGTTGGCACCCTCTGCGATGATAACAAGCTTTGCATACACCTCATCATCATGACAACGCACACCTACAACGCGGCGTTTTTTGCCTTCTCCTTCCGTGATAAGCTCTGTTACCTGTACATTAGAAACGAGCAAAGCCCCTTTCTTCTCAGCCTCTTCAGCAAGCCATTTGTCGAATTTGGCACGCAACACAACGTAGGACTCTTCATTTTCTTTTACATCTTGGCAACTATATTCAATGGTCGTCATCTCATTACCAGCACCGATGGAAATGCGTTCCTTCGTCACCTTTCTTTCAAGAGGCGCACGGTCCCTAAAATCCGGCACCAATTTCTCTAAGGAATGCGTATAAATACGACCGCCCATCATATTCTTAGCACCTGGCGCCATCCCGCGCTCAATGACCAACACCTTCACACGCTGCTCCGCCAAACGCAACGCCGCTGCAGCACCCGCCGGCCCTGCCCCCACGACGATGACGTCAAATCTCTCATTTCGATCTATTGCCATATACTCAGCTCCTTTTTATGAAAGCCTAACTTACATAAGTCTATATATTATATATTCACGATACAGATTGAAAATACCTTTTTAACATACCATAGGTACATGAAAATTCTATAAGAAAATAATAAATGGGCTGGTCGAGACCAGCCCATTAAGTATACTATTTCCGAAGTTGCTTATAAAATCAATTTGAAAGCCTGCGTGAAACGCAGGCCTTTCCTCTCTCACACCTAAAGTTTTTGGAGAGGCAATGGGGACTGCCAAAAGCTGACTTTGGCCCTGCGAAGCCCGAAGGGCGAAGTCAGACCCGGCCGGTGGAGACTTTTGGAAACCCACACCTCCGTCCCATAAAAATTTATAAATTTTCCTAGCTTTCACATAAAAATTAGCGTATGATAAAAGTAAGTAACAACCTCTATACGGAGCAAGACGCGTATATAATACGACCGCATAATGCAAGACCACGGTCAAAGTAAGGCACTCAACATTTTGGTATTTACCTCAAGGAGGCCATATGGATCCGCAAAGAATTCTGAAAGCATTATCCAATCCACATCGGTTAGATATTATATTGTGGCTCAAGCACCCAGAGCAAGAATTCGGTGTTCAAGTGCACTCTAAAACTCTCATCGATTTTCCAAACAGCGTTAGCGTTAAGAGTATCCAAAAACGCTGTGGTGTATCCCAATCGTCTGTATCTACATTTATGACTATGTTAGAGCGTGCAGACCTTGTGGAATCGCGAAAAATTGACCAATACACCTATTATAGGCGCAATGAAAAAGTTATCCGCCAGTTTGGCGAATGGTACAATAGAGAAGTATCCATCCAAGCCGATAATATCGACAAATTATTGGAAACAGTAACCTTAGAAGACACATCCTATCCATCAATAGAGGATGGTTCTATGCTTGAAGAAGAACAGGCTGTTGGCATAGCTACTAAGGGACTAGACCATGAAAACGATAATACCTAAATATCATAAGGAATCAAAAAAGGAGCTATAATGCTAGAATTATTCTCAGCATTATAGCTCCTTTTTATTTATCGTTGCGCTTCGTATGCTCTAAATAGTTTAGATAGCAATACAGGCGCTAGTTTTAAAAGATCTGGATTTTCACAGAAGGATACGCGAAGTTGTGTCTTACCAGGATTGTGTTCACTATCGGCACCACTGTAGAATCCGTTAAGTGGAGCCATGAGCAATGTATAGTCATTGCCATCATCCAAGGTTACGCGACCATGTTCAGCACACCAAGCAGCAAATTCTACGCCGTCAAAGTCAGGTTTTGCTACATTGCGTACGTCGATAACGAAATAGATGGACGCTTCTGGATTAGAAATAATGAAATCAGGTTCTACCTCTTTGAATCCCTTGTGAAGTTCATAAATCATTTCGCGGTAGTAATCGCGTTGTTGTTCATACCAGTTATGAAGCTCAGCGTGGCTCTCATGTGCCAAGGCTCCAAAAATATATTGACCAAGTGTATTGGCACTGAGGTTCGCCGTATATTCAGCAACGGATTTTTCATAGCACAATGCATTGTCTGTAATGATAGCACCAATGCGAAGGCCACAAGCATTCCAAACCTTGGAAGCCGTTTCAAGACTGATACGACGGCCTTCGATACCCGGTACATCCTTATTCGTCAATGTCCAAATACTGGATGTTTCCTTGCCTTTTTCGTAGGCCAATTCACGATAGGCTTCGTCAGAAATAATCCACAAATTATGCTTTACGCACAAAGATGCATATTCAATCAAGGTTTCCTTGCTGAATAGCTGACCTGTTGGATTATCGTAAGGAATAATCAACAGTGCACCTGGTTTTGTTTCTATAATGCGTTTTTCCACGGTTTCAATGGATGGCAATTCAAATTTGCCATTTTCATTGAGGCGACGTTCTACGGTTACCGTTTTACGACCAATGCGATGACCTACCGCATCATAGTTTGTGTAGGAAGGGTTGAACATCAAGAGAGGACGTTCCTCTTCACCGGCACCGCCACAAACGCCAAGCATGATGATTTCCATCGCCATGGATGCGCCATCTGTGACAAGTACATTAAGGCCTGTTGTATCAAAACCTTGGCTACGTAAGATATGTAAGAATGCTTCGCGACATTCATCAGTACCCGTTGTTGGTACATATGGCACGATGCCTGTACTGAAAGGACTATTTGGTCCGCCTAGAGTAAATAGTCGGCGCTGCATGGCGGGATGCATAGGACGCATAACATTACCAATAGAACCATTAACCAAAATAGGTGGGTTCTTTCGCTCTAAAAATTTAATTTGTCCCATGCGGATCCCCGACGGCTTACGAGCCATCATGTACGGGGATAAAACCGGTAGTTCCATACAGAATCCAACTCCTCTAAATAAACGCCTTTCACAAAAATAAGGCTGTAATACGCATACATTGATATATATAGATACATTCTATTATAGTGCTTTTACAATAGAAAATCTATAGTTTTATCACAGTAGCTTACAGCCTTATCAGATTTTTTACTTATACGATGAATTAGATGGTAACTTCAACACCTAAACGGAAGTTGCGACCTTGACCTGGCCACCAGTCACCAGGGTGACCCCAATTAACGCTAGATTGTTCTGCATAGTATGTATCAAAGATATTATTGATACGGCCAAATACAGTTACGTTTTCACGTACCCGGTAGTTAGCGCTGATGTCAGCCAACCAGTATGTTTTACGTGGGAATACATTAGCAGATTGACCAGGACGATCGATGACACCGCGGATATCCAAGTGAGCATCCCATTTAGCATCATTGTAATCGAGACCTGCATTAACCGCATGTTTTGGCACATACCCATCGCGATTAGCTTTGCGAGTTGGTGTTGCATCGATATGTGTATACGTATAACCGAGGCGTGCAGCCAAATGTTTCGTCAATTGTTTGCGTACATCTGCATTGATGCCATAGGCTTTTTCAGTATCAAAATTATGATATTGGCCTGTGAACGTAGCAGGATTTGTCATAACCCAACCGATTCTGTCCTTTGTATGACGGCTAAAGAAGCTGAGGTTACTGTTCCAAGTTTTACCAAATTTGTGATGTACACCAAGATCAAATTCACGACCTGTTTCAGGTTTCAAATTACGGTTACCATTTGTGCCATCAAAGAGTTGGTATGGTGTAGGAGCCAAGAAATACTCTTTGTACGCTGCATATACATTAGTTTTAGCATTCACATCGTAACCAATGCTAATGGATGGCGATGTATGTGTACCGAATGCAGAATGGTGGTCAACACGAACACCTGGTGTTACCGTCCATTTAGGAGCAACTTTCCACTCATCTTGAACGAAATAAGACATGTTCGTTAGCTTGATACCGCCCATATTAACCACCTTATCTTGGCGCCAATCAAAGCCGCCAACTACGGTATGGTCTTTTACTTTATACGTTACTTGATCGCCGATACCACGAGTTTTTACATCAACTGGATAATGATCGTATACCGTTTTATAGTGATTGTTCATCAAGTATAATTGATGGCTCCAACGGTCGCTGATTTTATTATTCCAAATAGCGCGTAAGGAATCACTGGCTTCTGTACCATACCGAATGTGGTTAAGGGCCCCCAAATGGTCAGAGTACATTACATCGCCACGATAGGTATCATAGAACACCTTTACATCATTCTTATCATTGATCGTATTGCCTACCATAAAGGACCCATTATGGCTGTTGCCATGTTGTGGAATACGCACGCCATGACCATCCTTATACGAGCCGATAATGTCCTTTTGTAAACCTACACGCCAGTACCAATCGTTTTTGCTACCTTCATTGGTAATTGCGTATTGCTCAAGATCATTGCTACCGCCCATAATACGAAGCTTAGTTTGCACGCCTTGTTCAGGTTTTGCAGTGATTACGTTAACCACACCGCCGATAGCCCCGGAACCGTATAAGGTAGATCCTGCACCACGTTGTACTTCTACGCGGTCAATGCCAGACATGTCTTTCAAAATCGTCATCGGCGGATTCACGCCAGCCGCACCCATGTTAATGCCATCAACCAAATATAGCACTTGGTCGGAACCATTGATGCGGAACGCATTAGAATTCGTGTAACCTACGCCACCACCGTACGTATTGATATCTACGCCCGGTACGATACGCATCGCTTCATTCATGTTAGTGGCGTGACGTTCACGAATATCGTCGCCTGTGACTACGCCTACGCTAGCTGGTACTTGTGAAAGCTGTTGTTCGCTGCGCGTTGCAGTAACGACAATGGTATGCGAATCTGGCGCATTAGCAGCCAACACACTAGGTGCGCTAATCGTGCTACCAAATACAAGAGCTAATCCCACATATAGAGATAAACGTTGTTTCTTTGATACTTTCATAAAAACCTCCATACACATCAAACTATAACTACATACTATAAATATTTTGTGCCATAGATACCATTGCACGGGTCATAAATTGGGAATAACTCATAACCTGTGAAGAATCTACGAGGAACACACGACGATTGGAGATGGCCTTAACCCCTTGCAAAGCTGGATCAGAATAAAGCTGTTCCACCGATGCTGGCGTAGCGCCATCTGAAGTATAGGCCACGGAAGGAATAAAAATGATATCTGGGTTGGATTTTATTAAGTCTTCTCTCGTCCCATTATCAAAAGGGCCTAAACCTACTTGAGCGGCCGCATTGTTAACCTTTAAGTATTTACACATATCATTAAAGGTTGAACCCTTGCCGCCTGTTAAACCAAATTGGGAATAAAACGCCACTAATGGGCGCTCTCCACTATACTTATTTGCCAGTTCTTCTACAGTTTTCAAATCTGCATCCATACTGGCAATCATGGACTCATCAGAGGCATGTAGCAGCCCTGCAATCTCATGAATGGTAGCCTTTGCTTCCTCTACTGTAGTAGGCGTCTTATATACATACACTGGAATTTGCATATTGCGCATTTCTCCGATTGCATCGGGAGACATCCAATTTGGTACCAATACTAAATCGGGCTGTACTGAAAGCATGGACTCAGCGGATGCTTTCACATGTTTCTCTACCTTAGCCGACGCTTCAGGTACATTATTAGGTACCGTACCAACCGCAGCTACTCGACTTGGATCAACCAAGGACAACACAATATCTTCTGTACTCGCTGCAAGAGGAACGATGCGCTTTGGCTCATTAGGTACCGTAACAACCGTGCCTGTACCATCCGTAACCTGATGTGTAGCGCCCGTAGTCCCCGTTTGTGCAGGACCACAACCGACCACCAACAATACCATCATCAGTATGGCGCATATTATCGATATTCTTTGTTTCATATTAACGACCTTCTATAACACCTTCTATGGAAATATATAATGATTGTAAATCTTGTAACATCTCTTGTGATGCATCCCAATAACCACGCTGAGCAGCCTCTAGTAAAATTTCTGTAATACGCTGTAAGGCCCAAGGGTTTACCTGGCGCATCCAGTCCTGCACGGTTTTATCTAAGGTATACTTATTCGCATATCCTTCATAGACCCAGTCCGGTACAACATCACTCGTAGCATCCCAACCAAAGGTGTGGGAAACCACATTTGACATATCTGAAGCCCCTTTATAGCCATGTTTCATCATGGCTTCGATAAATTTAGGGTTCTGCGTTTCCCCTTGTACAACGCGGCGAATTTCATCGCCTAAAGACCGCATCACAACGCGGCTACGGTTTGAGCTATCCCCTACATAGGCGCGAGGTGCACTGCCCTTTGCAGTCCGTACCGCTGCAATAAGACCACCGTGATAACTATAATAATCATCGGCACTCATAATGTGCGTTTCCCGATTATCTTCGTTTTTAATGGTCACATCCATCGTAGTTAATCGACGCTGAAACAGCCTCATATCTTGAGGAATGTCCTTGTGTAGGTGAAAGCTGCTCCACTGGCTGTACACTTGAGCAATGTCTTGGAAAGACTCCCAATTCTTACCTTCAATCAAGGCTCCCACACCTGTACCATAAGCCTGTGGTGGATCACCAAAGATGCGAAGTCTCGCCTTTTTAGTAGCCAATAGAGGGTCCTCGCCTTGCTCGACGAGCCAGTCCACATCATCATGAATATGCTTTTTCACGTAATTATCGTCTGGTGACTCATCTAGTTCTGCTACCATTTCAACTGCTTTGTCAAGCCAACCGATGGCGGTAGGCATCATATCCCGAATGAGGCCACTGATGCGGCCCATCACATCGATGCGCGGACGTTGTAACTCCTCTAATGGAATCACTTCTAAGCCTGACACGCGACCACCGGATTGCCATTTAGGGCGAACCCCTAACAAGTAGAGAAACTCACCTAAACACTGACCATGACTTCTAGAATTGCTCGTAGCCCAAAGGATAATGCCCACCGTCTCAGGATACCGTTTCTCGTTTAGAATATAATCGGCGATAACTTGGTCCGCTAGCTCTATGCCTAGTTGGTAGGCTATCTTTGTAGGTAAAGCCCGTTCATCAAGGCCATAGAAGTTACGTCCCGTAGGCAGTACATCGACTTGACCACTTGATGAAGCACCTCCTGGGCCGGGCTCTATATACTGCCCTTGTAAGGCTCTAGAAATGGAGATAAGTTCATTCTTCGTATCGCCTAACTTAGGGATATACTCTTGGACGATAGCTTTTGCCAATGGTTCTAACCGTTCCGGTGCAGTATACTCTGGCGTATTAATTACATACCTTACAAAGCTGCGCAACTCATCCCAAATTCGGTCGATAATGACACTATAGCGTGTGCCATCTACATCAGTTTCGCCAGCATGTTGTTCTATATAGGACCAATCATACCCTAGTTCCTCTGCTATGACAGCAAGGCCTGATGCCATCTCACCTTGAGGGTTTCGGATAATAGCTGTAATAAATTCTTCTAAGTCTAGCCCCTCAGGTTCTTGCCCTAAGATGTGTAAGCCGTTGCGCATCTGCATATGCTTTAAATCGCTCAATTTTTCGTGGACCGCTGTAATAAGATCAGCCACATCCATCGTAGCGCCTTGTTCTTCATCAACGAGATGGCAGTCGATAGATTTCTCTCTAATTACGTTTTCTATATCCGATACACTCTCAGGATGTTCTTGCTCAAAATGACTATGCTCATCGAGCAAGGATTCCAGTTCTTCAAACTCATCGTAAAGGCCCGCCGTCGTCATCGACGGTGACAAGTGCCCCACTAAGCAAGCTGAGCTACGCCGTTTTGCCTGAATACCTTCACCTATAATGGTTGTCCAATAGGGATAAATATTAGGCAAACTAGAAATACCAATTTCGGGGTAACAACTAGCACTGAGGCCAGCCCCCTTACCAGGTAACCATTCTAAGGAGCCATGAGTACCGACATGGATGACCGCATCCGCTTCAAAGACAGTTCGTACCCAATGGTAAAAGGCTAGATATTGATGCGGAGGTGGCAAACAGGGGTCGTGATAAATGGCGGATACATTTTCCCCAAAGCCACGAGGCGGCTGTACTGTAATCCATAAATTGCCATTAGAAAATCCAGGGATAAAAACTTCATCATCGTAAACGAATACATCCCCGGGAGCCTCGCCCCAAGATGCAACCATAGCCTTCTGTGTATCTTCTGGCAGTGTAGCAAAGTATGCTCTGTAATCATCGCTACTCATACGACCTTCCGCAGAGGCTAACAGCTCATCGGTGAGCATAGAACGATCATTGGTCATATGCGAAGTCACCATATCCATCAACGCTACACTCGTTTCCGGTACACTATCGATTGAATATCCTTCCGCTTGCATTTGACGCAACAATCGTAGCACTGACTCAGGCGTATCAAGACCTGCAGCGGACCCAATGTTAGAATTCTTCGGCGGATAGTTATGTAGTATAATAGCTGCCTTACGCTCCTCTACAGGAATGTGACGCAATTTAGACCACTTAATAGCGCGCTGCACCACTGCACTGATGCGTTCTTTCACAGGCAGGTACATATAGTGGCCCTGCTCATCAAAGGTCTGACAAGCCACGACCCCACCGTGGATAACGCCATCTATCTCAGGTTGTGAAATAGATAGGTTCACATCTAGTGGCGTCACGCCTTGCGGATCCGCCGCCCATGACTTCTCGTCCATGTATATGGTGTAGCCCTGTACGATAGGAACGTCCTGTAATTTTAATTCCTCCAATGTTTGAGCCCCTAAGGACTGGAATGAAAATTTACACGTGTTGATGAGTACATCAAAGGGGAATACATCCTTCCCAAAGAGATAGTTCATAGACAGCTTCATATTCGGAATACCCACACGAGGATTCGAACCATACTGCCCATAAAAAATAATCGGGTTGTACTGATGTTTATAAATCTCTTCGAATAAGGCCTGTTGATACTCAATATCCCCCATGATCCACTCGTCACGATAAAAATATACCGCTATGGATGGCCAATCACGATGCCCTTCCGCATCCATAAACGCATCATAAGTTTCGTAGATATTGCCTGCTCGCCCCATGATGGCTTGCCACGGAATATGATCCGGTTCCTCCCATTCGGAGACAGGTTTTGTGCTGAAAGCACCATTGATAAGGCGCACATAGTTCATGACGCCACTAGTGCGACGGTAGCTTTCAAGACGAACACGCTGATCATCATCCAAGTTACGATAGAGAATATGTGTTTTCTTAGGCTCTACCACATCAATCCAATATTTGGGGTGATGCGCATATAGCCATCGCTCCAGACGCTCCAAGAACGGTGAATCTAATCCAACCCCCATATTTGTTACGAGGACTACATCGGCTGCACGAAGGCGACTTTCAAAATCCTCATTCCAAAGAGGAGGTTGTTTCATATTGCAAATATCTACCTTCCCCTGTAAAAGCTCTGGATAGGTAGCGACAGCCTTTTCTATATATTGGATTTGTTTCCCTAAATTAGAAATATACATGAGACGACTCATGATTTACCTCCGAGATACCCGCAAAATACGATCTGCCGTAATAGTATCCATGGCATAATAGCTGCCATTCATCAATTGACATAATTCCTTAGCTAGCCCTAACTTGATAAAACCCGTTTCTGTATCAATAACGATACAGTCTATAGGTAAGGATTCCAAAATACGAGCCCATTGTTTTGCCTCTGCTACGGGGTCCTCTGAATCCCCCGACGTAGCACGGCCATCGGTGATACAAATCATTTGTATGCGCTCTGCCGAATGTTTGCGTAAGAGTCTATCGCACATGGTATAGGCTGTACGCAAGCCTTTAGCCAATGGCGTTTTACCGCCCGTAGGCAATGTTGCTAATAATCTCTCAGCCCGTTCTACACTGCGCGTAAAAGGTAGCAATACCTCTGCCGATTCTTTGCGAAATGCAATGAGCCCCACCGAATCACGATGAATATAGGAATCTCGTAACAGGCTCAAAATAGCAGCCTTTGTGGCCTCCATACGATGCCGTGCCGCCATCGATCCACTGGCATCGACTACAAAAAGCTGATATCCACCGATCCGTTTTTCACGGGCTTTTCGGCGGTAATCCTGGGGTTTTACTAAAATTGATAAACCCTTATCGTATTGGCGTTTCCCCTGCTGTAACTGAGCAGATTGTTCTACTTGTTTTGCCTTAGCAGCAACCCGCAACCTTTGATAGGGCGCTGCCGCTCGTAATGTATCCACTAAGGCCAAGTCCTCTAGGGCATGTTCATCTTGATAGGCTCGAATCATACGCCCTCTGGTATCCTTTGTTTTAGTCATAAGACGACGCCCTGAACCCTTACGATACTGCCGGTCTACCGTCTTAGAGGACTCCAATTTCCACTGAAACATATTGTTTGCAATTTGAGCCACCGTATCGGGTAAGTATAAGGAAGATATTCCGTCAGCCTCATTACTATCTACATCTATAGGATGATTCGGCCCCTGCAATGTAGAATCAGAGTCACTAGAATCATTAGATTCTTCTTGATCAAACGCTCCCTCCTCTGTTTCGCCTATATGACTAGAATCTGCTGGCTCATTAGAATTCGGTTTCTCATCGAGAGAATCTCCCGCATTAGAATCCATAGGGCTATCAGAATCATCTGTATCCGGTGTATCCTTAGCCTGACTCTGCTCTTGATTACCGACATTATTCCCTGAGGAAGACTGCGATTCTGATATCTCATTTTGCTTCATACGATGTGGCAATACGTAGAGTGCAGCACGTTCTGCATGCGCTGGTTTACAGTACGAACTACCATCGAGAACAGCTAGCGACTTCATGACTTGTAACAATACATACTCCGCGTCATGGCCTACAGTATGGATTTGTAATACATAGGATATAGCTAGTGAAAGCATAGCATCAGGAACAGCAACAGCCTGAACACGTTTAACATCAAATGGCGCCGTCTTAGGCGTATCAATACATTCGATATCTTCACGATTTTGTTGCAAAACAGCTATGCGAGTTTCTAATGAAGGAGCCTCCATCGATACATGCACATCTACGAGTTCCCACTCCGCATCATCCAATGTTTGATTTTCATGGTTCATGGTCATGATAAGCAAGATATGATGACGTGTGGCCTCTATTAGTAGTGCATGACGCACCTCAGATGACAGCACATGACCATCATCGACGACCCAACAACGCGTACTAGCATCATCCAATAAACCTGAGGACATTATCATCTTGCCCTGTTCTAAAGATGCTTCAAAGTCGATGGATTCTTGCAATTCTGACGAATCTATATACACAGGTATTACTCGATACGGAATCTGCCACGCCTCTAAACATTGGCGTACGATAAAGCTTTTACCAACACCGGTACCACCAGAAATAACAATGGTATGAATCTGATCATTTACGAGACCTATTTTGAGAGCCTCTTGCACGGATGTACCCATAGCTATCCCTCAAGTACTGCAGTTACCACCGCATCAATACGGTCTTCATCGTGGCCTTGCTCTTCAAAAGGCAATCGACGTACCCGATGTTTTAATGCTAAACGAGCTGCCATCTTAAGGTCATCATCTACAATGTGACTTCGACTAGAAAAGGCTGCATGAGCACGAGCGGTGTGCATCATCGTAATATCTGGACGATGACCATCAACGCCTACCCCAATGCTAATGCTAGCAATTTTTAACAACACATCATCTGTGGGAATGATGCTCGGTAACAACTGACGTGCTTGTAACAAACGTTCTCGCAAATCATGTTCGGACTCAGCATATGATGCAATAAAACCTTCTGGATTATCACCAAAGGCGAGGCGACGCTTGATAACCTCCATACGCTGTGCTGGATCATGTTCCCCATAGACCATGACGGATAAGCCAAAACGATCCAATAGCTGCGGTCTAAGGTCGCCTTCTTCTGGATTCATCGTGCCTACGAGGATAAAACGAGACGGGTGGGAATGACTCACCCCTTCACGCTCTACCGTATTCACGCCCATAGCAGCTACATCAAGTAAAATATCTACAATGTGGTCATCTAAGAGATTGACCTCATCTACATAGAGAATATTTTGATGGGCAGCCTGTAGAATGCCTGGTTCAAAGGCTTTCACTCCGTCCTGTAAGGCCTTTTCTAAATTAATAGACCCTACCACGCGGTCCTCTGTCGCATTTATGGGTAATTCTACAACAGTCATTGCATTAGCCCCTAGTTCCATAGGAGGTAACAGGTTCGCTAGTGCACGAACCGCCGTAGATTTAGCAGTGCCCTTTTCACCTTCAATTAACACACCACCAATGGATGGATTGATAGCATTAAGTAACAGGGCTAATTTCATTTCCTCTTGGCCAACAATAGCAGTAAATGGATATAACATAAGCCTAACCTCATTTAGGATAGAAACATCTTATTTCAACTCAGGGTAGAAAATTTTATTTCAACGCAGGATCGATAGATATGTCTGTACTACCGCCTGTTTGTTTAAAGTCATCAATATTCGTGGTCCCCTTAGGGAATACGAATATTCGTTGTTGTTTAAAGTACGGATCATCGTAGACCGCAGCAGATAAACGGAATGCGTTCCGTAAGTTTTCTGCCGTCAACACCTCTCTCGGCGTCCCTACATCTACAATATGCCCATCGCTTACTAAGACGAGCTTAGTACAATATTTAGCGGCTAATTCTAAATCATGGACGACGATTAAAATCGTTTTGCCTTCGTCGCACAATCTGCGGCCTTCGTGAAAGATATCATCGGCGTACACTAAATCAAGGGCTGCTGTCGGTTCATCTAGTAATAGCACCTCTGTTTGTTGTGCCAGCGCCTTAGCTAGAAATACACGTTGCCGTTCACCACCACTAAGGTTTTGCACGGACCGATGTCGCAGGTGATACACGCCTACCTCTTTCATCGCCTTTTCTACGATGGCTTTATCCTCTGGGCCCTCTTGTTGCCACCATTTCAAATAGGGATAACGCGCTGTCATCACTATATCAATGGCTTCATAATCAAAGGAAACGTTGACGGACTGTTGCATATACGCCACATGATGAGCAATTTCCTTATCGCTTAAGGAAGCGATGCTTTTACCATCCCACAAAACCTGACCACCAGATATAGGATACAGGCCACGCAATGTCTTTAATAGCGTCGTTTTACCAGAGCCATTAGGGCCGATAATGCCAACGAATTCACCACTATCAATAGAAAAGGACGCGTCCTTTAGAATAGCGTTTTCCCCTAATGTAACAGATAGGGATTGAACATCTAATTTCATTAGGTCCCTCCTTTACTACGCAAACGATGAAGCAAATATAAGAAATATGGTGCCCCTAAGAGAGCGGTCATGATGCCAACGCGAATTTCAATAGGTTGTGCTATAACGCGCCCCAATGTATCACAGAATACAAGGAATAATGCCCCTCCAACGGCCGCCATAGGCAAGAGTATCCGATGATCAGGTCCTACCAAGAGGCGTACAATATGAGGGACCACAAGGCCTACAAAGCCAATAGAACCACTGACGCATACGGCGGTAGCAGTAACCACAGATGATAAGAATAGGAATAACATACGGTATGCCATAACTGGCAAGCCCAAGGCACGAGCCTCAGTATCGCCCAAAACGAGTACATTAAGATGACGCCCCAGCATCATCAAAATAACGCTGCCTGTCACGATAGGCCCTACGGCTAGTGCCACATGATCCCAACGACGGAAATCAAGGCCACCGACCATCCAGAATAGGAATTCACGCAATCGGTATTCGTTGATCATCGTCAAAATACCGGAAGTAAAAGCACCGAGCAACATACTAACCGCCACACCAGCCAATAATAAGGTCGTCGTATCTAATTTATTATTGCGCAAGGTTAAAATAATGGTAATTCCCACAGATACAAAGGCCCCAATAAAGGCAAAGGCAGGCATATAAAACATACCAAGAGATGTTACGCCAAGAGCAATGGCAATCACTGCACCAAGAGATGCCCCTGCGGATACGCCCATAATGCCAGGGTCTGCCAAGGGGTTCGAAAACACACCTTGCATAACAGCACCCGCCAACGCGAGTGCACCGCCTACGAGAAGGCCGATGATTAGGCGTGGCATGCGGATAAACCACAATACCGCCTCTTGTTCAGCTGTAATCGGCTCCGTAAAATGTACCGGTATGCCCATACCATTTAAAATACTTTGCACGCCCCCACCGATAGGAATCATAATCGTCCCTACATGGAGAGCCAATAAGCTCACAATACACAGCAATACACCAATTATGGCAATTGCCACGATTCGTTGTTTCTGTTTAGTCATGAGAATTCCTTTCTAATTGAGGATACACAGTATGCATAATGGCTAGCATCGCCTCGCCAATATGTTGATTCATAGTATATAAGTACGCCGCCGGCAAGGCTTTCACACGGTTTTCCCGTATAGCCGGAAGATTCTGAAAGGCTGCGTTATCTAGATAGCGACTTGATAAGCCCTTATCCATGCCCTTATAAGCTGGAATAAATATATAATCTGGATTCATGGCTAGTACACGCTCATCCCCAAAGGGTGTCCGCGGCGGTAATCCGAGGAGATCCGGTGCGTTATAGATACTCATGTATTTACACATATCATCAAACAGACTGCCCGTTCCCGTGTAACCATCCATAGATGATACAAAGAGGACGCTTTTACGTTCCGCTAGTGGAATCGATTCACCTAGGCGTTTCATCTCAGCTAATTCACGGCGAATCTTCTGTTCGTAAAACTGGCCCTTTTCATCTTCACCCACAATATGAGCTATGTCCGTCACATTCTTAATAACCGATTCCACCGTAGTACCGGTTGGCACTACAACAATAGGTATGCCCATATGGCGTAAGCCTGCAATAACGTCTGCACTCGTATAATCAGGTGCTATGACAAGATCGGGGTCTAAAGCGATGATTTTTTCTAACGGATACGAACCCATAACAGGTTTGACCAACTTAGCACGCTTCGCCTCTAAAGAATACTCTTCATAGGTAGACAATTTATTAATACCCACCAAGCGGTCTGGTTCTACAAGGCCTAATAAAATCGTATCCGATGCAGAGGACAAGGCTAAAATACGTTTTGGATGGTCAGGCACCGCCACGCGAACCCCATCATAGCTTTCAACATAACGCGCATGAGGTATTACCTGAGATTCCTCTTGCGGACCACACCCTGTTATACCTATAAAAAGGAGTATCACCAAACATATAAGATACGCAATGCTCTTGTTCATGATGATACTCCTTGTATAGTTCTAATACAGAATTATAGTAATCTAGAATTTTTGTGTGTAGCTGATTTGGTAATTGAATGGCTCATCCCAATATTCCCAATCACCGTTGGAAATAACATTGTGACGATTCAATAAATTACGTGCATCGAGTCGTACAGAAGAATTTTCATTGAACTGATATCCTACATATGCATTCCACGCTACAAGATTTGGATTGATGCCGCCATCGCGGTTCTTCATCCGTTTTGTTACAAAATTGATACTAGATCCAGCTGTCCAAGTGGAACTATTGTAATGAATGCCCCCTGTAAATTGTAATTTTGGATTAGCTTGCTTCCAGTAATTTTTATCGATTTCCATTTGCTTTGGATTCGAATAGGATGCACCGATGGACATCTTTAATCGGTCTGTTAACTTGCGACCATATTCGGCTTCGATACCCACATTTCTATAGCGACCACCATTGACACGGATCGTATTACGGCCATTGCTATCCGGTTTCCAAGAGAAGAAATTCTTGAAATTCATATAGAACGCAGCTACTTTCCAACTATCTTTATCGGTAATGTGCTTGTAACCCAATTCATAGTTCCAACCTTCTTCAGGTTTTAGATTGCGGCCGCTAACCGATTGATATTGTCGGTTTACCGTTTTAAATGTGTCACTTAGATTAGGCATTGTGAAAGCTTTGCCTACATTCATATATACAGAGGATTCTTTATTAATACGGTGATTCAATTGAAACTGTGGTGTCAACACATGTTGATTCTTTACAGGATCCTTAATATCCGTATAACGCAACCCCACAACGGTAGTCCATGTAGGATTGATTTGATAGGAGTAGCTACCATAAAGAGCTAAACTATGGCGATGAGGGCTTGCATATACAGGACCGGATGTAGTGCGGTACGTTTCACGTTTACCAAGTACACCGCCGATTAAATAATCCTTACCCCCTCTAAAATCCCATTCGTGTTGTACATCAAAACCATATTGACGAGCAATATAGTTGCTATCATTAGGCGTATAGGATGGAAGGCTATGTTTACGATTTTTTCCCTTCAAATCACGATCATTATAGAAGAGTGTGCCCGTCGTATTCCCATCCTTATAAATCAAGGACGCATTGTTCTTAGAATCATCATATGCATATGTTGTAGAGTGACGATCGCGGTTCGCCGGATTGCTTTCAGTACTCAACTGAGCATAGGCAGACTTACCTTCAAAGCGACTAAAGTTCAATGTTACCTTGTCGCTCAATTTGCCGCTCATGAATATACCTAAGGAATTCCCCTTATCCCGTGCTGTATAGTATTCATAGCCACGAGGGCGAATCACTGTATCTGTACGAACTGGTGTAGACGGATCTTGTTTACCAAAGAATCCCCGTTCAATACCGATCAAGAAACGTGGTGTCCCATAGTTGATTTTATAGGTTTGGCTACCCATATTGCCTACTCCAATAGTAGCAGAGCCACCTTCTTTAGTAGGTGTTTTAGTGATGACATTAACAACGCCACTCATCGCATCAGAACCATATAAAGCAGAAGCAGCGCCTTTCAACACTTCGATACGGGCGATAGAACCTGTTGGAATAGAGCTAAGACCACCTTTACCATTAAGGTTCATCGGTACGCCATTAACGAGAATGAGAGAACCCCGTTCAAGGCCACGAATATTGACACGGCTATCCATAGCACCATATTCAAGACCAGATGCGCCATAGGAGAAGGATGTAATGCCAGGCACCATGTTCACCGCATCAAAGGCATTTTTGGCACCGCTATTCATGATATCTTTGTCGGTAATAACATCCATTGCTGCCGGCGTATCTAGGTTCAACAACGCCATCCGATTAGCTGTTACATTAATAACATGGCTTTCAGGTGTGCCATTTACTTCAGTAGATGCTGCCGTAGTAGGAGTATCTGATGTAGCCGTTACATCCGCTGCATATGCATTCACAGATAGCCCCATCAAAGCCAAGCCTATAAGTATAGAAGTCCGTCGTTTCTTAAGAGTGTTCATAACAAATCCCTCGTAATACACACTAATTATTCATAAAACTACATAATTGTATTATTACACATTTAAAAAGACTGCACAAAACCCATACTCCCTACCAGTACTGGGTTTTATATAAATTTCTACAAATAAATATTAGAATTTTTGTGTATAACTCAATTCATAGGTGAATGGATCGCCCCAGTATTCATAATCACCATTTGTAATAACATTATGACGGTCTAATAAGTTGCGAGCGTCGAGACGAAGGGTAGCGTCCTTGTTGAAATGGTAACCTACGTATGCATTCCAAAGGGCGATATTAGGATTTAAACCGCCATCGCGATTGCGCAAGCGTTTTGTAACAAAACTAAAGGATGTACCGGCTTCCCACGTTGGGCTTTCATAGCGAATACCCGTAGTGAATTGCAATTTAGGAGCCGCTTGTTTCCAATAACTTTCATTCATTTCCTTTTGTCTAGGATTCGAATAGGAACCACTTACATTCCATTTGAGGCGGTCAGATAAGCGTCTGCCGTATTCAGCTTCGATACCCACGTTGCGGAATTTACCGCCATTTACGCGCACCAAAGGTCGACCATTCGCATCCGGTTGCCATTGGAAGAAGTTTTTGAAGTCCATATAGAACACGTCAATCTTCCAGTCATCCTTTTTGTTGATGCGCTTGTACCCGATTTCGTAGTTCCAGCCTTCTTCTGGTTTAAGGTTTTTACTGCTTACCGCTGTATACTGACGGCTAACGCTGCGGAATGTGTCACTCAAGCTAGGCATTGTGAAAGCTTTCCCTACGTTCACATACATGGAGGATTGTTTATTGATGGAGTGCAATAATTGGAATTGAGGCGTCAATACATGTTGATCCTTGACTGGGTCATCGATTACGGTGTAACGCAAGCCCAAAATGGATGTCCATTTAGGGTTGATTTCATAGGAATAGCTACCATATACGGCATAGCTATTGCGTTTAGGATGGATATATACAGGTACCGCTGTTGCATGGTATGTTTCTTGCTTGCCTGTAACACCTGCGATTAAATAATCCTTCCCATCTCTAAAATCCCATTCATGTTGTACATCGAACCCATATTGACGTGCTTGATAGCTCGTTTCGGTCGCCTTAGATTGGGACGTATTGTGTACACGACTCGTACCGCGCATCGTACGGTCATTGTAGAACAATGTACCTGTAGTCCCTTTGTCCTTATAAATCAAGGATGCATTATTGCGGTCATCCTTGTAATGATAGGTCGTAGAATGTCTTGCTTGGTTAACCGGATTCGTTTCTGTACTGATTAAGCCAAAGGAAGATCTGCTTTCAGCACGGTTGAAATTCAAGGTTACCTTATCTGAAAGCTTACCGCTCATAAATAGCCCCAACGAATTGCCCTTATTGCGAGTACTATAGTAATCGTAGTGTTTAGTGCCTGCATAGTCGTAGCGAATCGGTGTGGATGGATCCTGTGTGCCCCAATATTTTCTATCAATACCAACGATGAATTTATCTGTACCGTAAGACACATCAAAGCGTTTAGCACCCTTATTGCCTACGGCAACCGTAGCAGAGCCGCCCTCTCTAGATGGAGTCTTAGTAATAACATTAATAACGCCGCCTAATGCCTCTGCACCATACAAGGTAGAAGCTGCGCCTTTCACCACTTCGATACGTTTGATGGCACTCGTAGGAATAGAACCAAGACCACCTTTACCGTTGAGGTTCATAGGCACGCCGTTGACGAGAACAAGGGCGCCCCGATCAAGGCCACGAATATTTGTACGGCTATCCATGCCACCAAAATCGGCACCGCCAGCACCATAAGAATTAATTGTCACACCTGGTACAGTGGCCACCGCATCAAAGGCAGTGGTAGCACCACTATTTTTTAAATCCTCTGGTGTAATCACATTCATCGCTACAGGTGTGTCTAAATCTAGAAGAGCTGTGCGATTAGCGGTAACATTAATCGTAATATCTTCTTCATTGTTATTGGTTGTTACATTCTCTGCATAACCATTGACGGCTATACTAAGCAAAGCCATCAAAGTGGCCGCATACACACGTTTATTAACTTTTTTCATCATACTATACCTCTATCTAAACACTAACTATATAACTGTAAACTGTTTTAATTGTTGCATACATATAAGGGGTACGCAATAACCCATACCCCCTATACGTATGTTATTCCATGTTATAGATAATATTTAGTCGTCCATCCGGTAATGTCTGTACCATGGCGGATACCCCATAAATATGGCGTATAGTTTCTGCCGTCAATACCTCTTGAGGTGTACCACTACATACAATATGCCCTTCTTTTAATGCAATAATGCGGTCACAATAAATAGCAGCCAAATTTAAATCGTGAATAGCAGACACAACCGTTGCATCTAATCGTTTAACAATGGTCATTAACTCAAGCTGATACTTAATATCTAAGTGATTCGTAGGTTCATCTAGCACTAGACATTCAGTACGTTGTGCTAAAGCACGAGCCAATATAACACGTTGCTGTTCACCGCCAGATAAAGTATTAAAATTACGGCTTTCAAAATCACTAAGCCCTACTTGTTCCAACGCATGCCTTGCGATTTCATAGTCATCAATTTTATCCCTATCAAGCAAGCCTTTGTACGGAGAACGTCCCATAAGGACCATTTCAAGAACGGAGAAATCAAAATTGACGGTACTATGTTGTGCCACAACGGCCATCTTTAAAGCTGTATCACGATGGCTTAACGAACTTAGTTCTGAGCCATCAAAATAAATCTTGCCCCCACTAGGCTGTAACACACGGTATAAACATTTCAAAAATGTACTTTTACCACTGCCATTCGGTCCGATGATACCAACGAATTCCTTATCTTGTATAGCAAGTGAAATATCATGCAAAATCGTTTTTGAGCCAAATGAGACTTGGATAGCATCTGTTTGAATATTCATTATTCCCCTCCAAATCCGTAATTCTTACGCACTAACATATACACAAAGGTTGGTGCACCGATGAGAGAAATAAGAATGCCGATTGGTAACTCTGCATGAGGAATGATGCAGCGACAAAGACCATCAGCAATAACGAGGAAAATACTACCACATAGTGCACTAAATGGAATTAACGTCCAGTGATTAGTACCGATTGTCATGCGCACAAGATGAGGAATCAAAAGACCTACAAAGCCTATCATGCCCGCTGCATACACCACAAAACCGATGATAAGAGAACTAATAATCAAATACACTTGGCGATACGTATGTAAGTCCCGTCCTAAGGTAATAGCTACTTCATCACCAAGAAGCATCATGTTGAGAATTCTACTCTGAGACCAAAAAAATAGAACACTTAAAACTACGACTATAGCGATGATTGGTAACATATCCCATTTAGCACCTGCAAAGCTACCCATCAACCAATAAGTAATCGTTTGGATGCCTTCCTTATCGTTTGCAAGATATACCACAAAACTAGAGAAGGAACTACATACAGCACTTAATGCAAGCCCGCCTAGAATCAACTTAACGGAGTTTGGCCGTCCTCCTAAATTAGAGATAAACAATACGCCAAAGGAAATCGCCATGGCCCCAATAAATGCCATGACACCGACAAAGTTTTCCCCAAACATAACACCAACACCGAATAAAATAGCTACCGTTGCACCGAGGGATGCACCAGAGGAAATCCCCAAGATATAAGGATCTGCTAATGGGTTTTTTACGATGGCTTGCATGATAACACCCGATACAGCAAGGCCCGCACCGATAATGGCGGCCATCAATAAACGCGGCATTCTAAGTAACCATATAATAGTCTGTTCTGGACTATTCATAGGATCATCAATAGCTAATGGACTAGACCATTGATCTATAACAATATTAAAAATTTGAGAAAATGAAAAATGTACTGTACCAACAGAAAGTCCCCATAGAATGGCTAATGCTAGCACTCCTATGAGGACAAATCCGCCAGCAGTATATCCTATACGTTTTAACATACTGCTCCTTTATTAATGAATTAAATCAGGTACCCCTTCTGGATATAGGTTTGGATACAATCCATGGGATACGATATCGATACCATCAGATAAACGAATACCCGGACTATATACGGCAAGTAGAGGCAGGAAATGAACTCGTTTATTGCGCAATGCATTAACGCCTTGTAATGCTGGTTGCTCTAATACATAGTTCATCAACGTATCTGCTTGACTATATTCACCATCGGATACAATTAAGAATATAACATCTGGATTCTGCTCTACCACATCCTCCATGCTAATAGATGGTGTATCCGTATCGATAACATCCGCATGCAAAGTATCACCAATATTACCAGCTAATGTTTTATGGCCATATAAACGGAAATGTTTGCCTTCCAATTCAACAAACAAAGCCTTTGGCGGTTTTTCATGCGCCGTTTGTGCTACCGTATAGTTTACCGATTGTTGCATATCACTAATGAGTCGTTCTGCCTCTACATCTCGGTGAAAGATACGCCCTAAATCGCGTATATACTGGTACTCCATATCCATAGTTAGTGCAGACTGTGCCCCTAATGAAGACTCGGCAATATATACATTGGCGTGTCGAGCCTGCCAAAAAGCAGGAGGTCTAATCCCCTTATTTGTAAAGGTTGATCGCCATCCTACTAGCAAATCAGGTTTCATCATTAATACAGATTCTAAGTTGGCATACTGCATATCCTTGTACGGAATTTTATCATAAGCCTCGCGGTATTCTGGACGCACATACTTGCGATTTGGAATCCCCATGCCGGCTACGATTCGATCACCTTCGCCAAGAGCAATAATGGTTTCAATCGAATTCTGCCACATAGCCACAACACGATCTGGTACCTCCGTATACGTGCTTTCAAAAGGTTGACCATGCTGAACATAGGACTCAATCGTCACGGGTGGCTGCAACTCGATATGAGGAGGCGTAGACTGCCCCCGCTCAACAGTTACCTGCTGAGGGCCACAGCCTACGCACAATAATAGACATAGTATTAATACGCTAAATCTAATCATTAGAATTTATATTTCGCCCCAATCATAAAGGAACGCGCTGGCATAGCCGCACTACCACGACCATTATAAGCACTATAACTAGTTTCATAAGCGCGGTTAAGTACGTTATTAACAACGATATACGCTGTTAAATCCTTCGTTACATTATAGTTTAGATTCCAGTCAACGATGAGGAATTGTCTATGCGTGAACGCATAATCACTGTTTCCTGTGTACCAGTTAAATAACAAACCAGAGTAGAGTTTTTTATTATCATAGGATACATTCAAGGAGTAATGATTTTGCGGACGTAAGCTATTAATAGCCACGTTGATATCATCGCTATTGTTATAGCCCCAGTTTGGATCGAGAACCCAACCACCTTTAGATAACCATTTGTCCTTCATATGAGAATAGGATGCACTCATTGTAATGTATTTATTTAACTTATGGTCTACTGTAATGTTGAAAGATTTTTTATTTTCTTTTGCATTAACAGCGGTACTTTCAAAATTATTAGTCGCATTATCCCAGATTGGCAATGTAGCAATGGCATTGCTCATACGCGTGTAATCATAGTGAAGTGCTACTGTAGTGTTGTTATGGGCACCAAAGGTATGTTGTACGCCGAATGTGAAAGCATCACCTTTTTCATCTTGCAATGGAGTATTAAATACACCATCCACAGATGTGTAATCACCTTGTTTTAATGGTCTCATGATATGAGTCCAACCTGCATACATGCTTGTATTTTTATTAAATTTAATTTGACCATGTAAGCTAGGTGTTAAGGAGCTAATACTACCTTTACCTTGGGAATCACCACTGCCATTACCTTGATAGCTACCATAATTTACATAGCGCAATGCTGGGGTTAATTCTACATTGTTGCCAATGTAAATCTTATCTTGCAAATATGCATACAATGTATTACGACGAACATCAGAAGATTTTAGAACCCCATTACGCAAAGACTTAGTGTTCAATTGAGAACGGCTATAATCAATATTAGCAATGATATCGTGTTTATCTAATTGACGAGTCCATTGAACCTCTATGCCATTCTTAGTTTCTTTGTACCAGCTTGTTGGGCTACCAGCCATACCACCAGTATCAGCAATCCATTGACGTAGTGCATCTTTATTATCTGGGAATGGAGCTAAATTAGCATCTACCCAAGCATTAAATTGCTCAACCGTTGTCCCCGTTGGGAATGCAGCTTCATAAGCTGCACGTGCAGCAGCTGCTGTACCTCGCGTCCAAGCGTATTTATCGCGGCCTTCATAACGATGATCTAAGCGATACAATCTTACAAAGCTTTCCAATTGACCTTGGCGATCAAAGGTATATTTCAAATCTGTATCTAAGTTTTTAAACTTACTATAGGAACCATAGTTACCATCTAAGGCAAATAAGTTATGGTAGCCAGGATTTCTAGAGTCCCCATATAACTTAGGTGCACCTGCTATTAATTGATTGTTTGCATCAACTTGACCTATAGCAGCATTAAAGATAATGCGACGCCAATCTTCTTGGTTCCAATATTTACGGCTTGGTGTAGAAATAGGATATCCATCATAACCTTTTTTATAGTTTACGGAGAACTGCAAATTTTGCTTCTTATTAAAATCATGGTCAATTCGAGCATTAAAGCCTTCTTCTTTCCACTTAGAACCAGTAAGCGTAGCTACTTCACCAGTATCACCGTCTTTATATTTTGTGTCTTGAGACATAGTACGTGTAGCGGTCACAAAATAACCTGTAGACGCATTTTTACCAGCTGAACCTTGTACAGTCAAGTTATAACTATGTTTATTCCAGCTGCCAGTTGCTAAATCAACAGAACCTTTAAAGTCCCCTTTACCACGACGTGTAATGATATTGATAACACCGCCTGTCGCATCAGATCCGTATTGAGAAGCACCAGGGCCTTTGATAACCTCGATTTTATCGATGGCATCCATATTCGTTACTTCATCAATATTTACACCTGTAGACTTAGACCCTCTTTCAGAGCTATCACCTAAACGACCAGATGTAATATTATCAACGCGACGACCATCGACGAGTACTACCACGCGGGAATCACCATTAATGGACACACCATTGTTATAGAATTGATAACCATATTCACCACCACGGTAGCCAGGGTTTTGGAATGTAACGCCAGGAACACGTTTAATCGCTTCTGTTACATCACGGTAATGACGCTTTTCAATTTCTTCACGGGTAATAACCTTTACGTCACCGCCTGTACGATAATAGGATTGCTCAGTAATCGTATTACCATACTCATCCTTCGCAGAGTCTGCAGTAACATTGATATTATGTACTTCATACCCTTTGAAATTCTCATCATACGCATACGCTTGATATGTGCCTAGCGCTAATGTTACGGCAATTGTTGCTGATAAAAGATGTCTACGTTTCATAGTCCCTCCATATACACATTTAACTATACAAAACTATAGCTTTCTCAATTTGCTATAGTTAGAAACACACTATACATTCACACACATTTTAAAAACTAACGCATGTTAGCAATATATTACTTAATTCAGATTGTAGCTAACATTCACCTCAATCGTCACAGAATGTCCAGTGGTGTTCTCAATACCACCAGAACTAGAAACGAGGCTATATGCCGCATCATCTAGGATGCTTGAACCACTACTACCCGTCTTTGAAGCTGAAACAAAATTACCATCACTATCAAAGGTAACATCAAAGGAAACAGTCCCTGTAATACCACGTCGTACCGCTTGTTGTGGCATAACTTTATTACTTTCTACACGTGCAATATAACCCGCACTGCTATAGGATCCCGATCCTTCCGTATCACTAGTCCCAGGGTTTCCGTCTTTCGTACCCTCGCCTTTTTCACCAGTACCACCATTGCCGATAGGGCCACCACCTGGACCTGGTGTATTGCCATCACCGGGAACACCTACAGGATTATCTGTATTCCCATGTAGATTAACACTAGCCGCTTCATTACCACCTAAATATGGATTAAGGTCCTTCAAACCAGGTGTCGGTTTCCCTGATAAATCCGGCAACACACTACCTGACTTACCACCAGCAGCATTTTCTTTATCATCGGATACGATTTTTTCTTGCTGTTTCTTCTCCTGCTCTGGAGGTTCTGGCTGCACCATATCGAGATTGATGACCAAATCTTTCTTTGGCGTTTCTGGCGGTTTTAAATGGCCGAACCAATCGCCTACAACACCCCAGTATGCCAGATTGACCACCAATGCAGCTAGGAAAGGAATGCCATATCGTTTACTCACCATAGGATCACTTCCGTTCTGTCGCTACACTGACAAATCGAGCACCACTCATCTTAAGATTATCCAAAATGCTAATAACATCCTTATACGCAATATCTTCAGACGCACGAACGATAAAGGCTTGTTGTGGTTCCTTCGCAACGATGCCTTGAATTTCATTGCCTAAATCATCAGGCTTAATTTCACGTTCGTTCAAATACATCTTATGAGTGGCGGTTAAGGAAATCGTAATCGGCTCAATCGTTTTCGCCGTCGATGCAGACGCCTTTGGCAAATTGAGAGGAATTTGTTCCTCTGTATTCATATACAACGTACTCATCATGAAAAATACGAGCAAGAAAAATACGATATCGATCATAGGTATAATCATGATGGTAGGTTCTTTTTGTATCCCTACTGAACTACGTTTCATCGTTGACTCCTAATATATAAATCCAAGATAGAACCTAAGCGTTGTTCCAATTTTGCAATATCATAATTTACCTTACTTGTGCACCAGCTATGGATGGCTAATGCTACGATGGCTACTGAAAGCCCTGTTGCCGTTGCAATCAACGCTTCGGATACACCACCCGTAATAACGGTAGGGGCGCCGATATCGCCACCAACAGCTGCGAAGGAGCGAATCATACCAACTACAGTCCCCAATAGACCAAGCAATGGAGCCATGGTAACCATCATGCTAAGCCAGTTAAGGCCTCGTTTTAAACGTTCGTCCATGTAGCCTACTACATCGTGAAGGCGGTTTTCCAAGCCTTCAAAGTTATATACGGAATCTACAATTGGTGTTACAAATTGACTAAGTGCATCATCATTATTCTTGATAGCTTGTTCTAATGCAGACCAATCATTTGCATTACGGCCTGATTCAATGCTAGCCGACAATTGTTGAATTTCAGTGTCAATGCGGCGGTACATACGAATTCGCTCAAATAAAATCGTACATGCGGCCAACATAAATAAAACTAGCGGATACATGACTACGCCACCCGCATTAAAAAGATGAATTGCATACTCCATAATAACCTCCTCAAACTTATAATTATAAATTTGTACTCTACTACGTATGAAACACATATGAAATCTGTATTAATCGCTATATTACGATTAACACTAAGTTATTTTATTATTTCATAAACAACTACATAGCACAACAAACCTATACCCTGTATAGGTATGATAATTTACTGAATTCAATCTCATAAATAGTAATTTTTTCTATTCAATACATACATTTGTCTACCATATAAAAACAACAAAATTTCTCAGGCTAAAAATTATTCATCACCGCTCCACATATATAAAAAAGGCAGTCTATAGAAATGTTTTCTATAGACTGCCTATACAGATATTATCTAAATTCTTAGCATACTAAGAGGCTGAACATTACACCTCTATCAAGTACATATTTATTAATTCTATACAATTTTATGAATGTTATTCATACCTGCATAACCATTCGTTTAAACTATCCTATGACACCGTTATATCATCATAATAAAACTTATGTATGTGTATCCTCTTGCTACGAAATAATATTAGTCACTTGATACGGTAGTACAATCCATTTTATCTTCATAAGCGAACTCTCTTATTTCTTACTAAATTTTTTCTTATTAGGTTTTGCCGCTTGTTTCCCCTTCGCAGGACCAGCAGCTTTCACAAAAGAGTTATTCAAATTCGTCGCCACCATAAGGGCCACGTCAGCATTAGGAGTCGTCACAATGTTTTGACCGGCCACAGTAACGGTAGGACCATTATAGGACGCACTACCTTGTTGAATTTGACCATTATGATACAAGCGAGCCAATTTACCAGCCATGAAATAAGCCCGTTCTTCGCCCGTATAACGACCGCTATTGGCGGGGCTATAGATATTCACGCCATTCACAAATACCGCACCATTATCCACCGTTACGTGATTACCAGAATAGGTATACATGCGGTCGATGTTGTCCTTCACACGGCTGCTCGTCTTAGGGTGATTATTAGGGCTGAATACTTGGTTCAAACCTTCGCGATACAAATCGCCGTATTTATTGCGAAGCACAGCCATAGACGCAGCAGCACCGCCCACATTGTATGGGGATTCGCTCAAGATCTTAAAGCCCAATTCATCGGCCGCCTTTTCTTGGCCCATCGTAAACACTTGGTTTTCCATATAATTACCAGCAATGTTGGACAAAATGGCCGCATTACCACCGCCACCAGCTGCAAGGCTCACTGCCGTAGATAAACCGACTTGTTTCTTAAGGCCATTGACGATGTCCTTGTGTTCGCCATGAGAAATTTCATGGGCCATAACATACGCAAGCTCATCGTCATCCAATAAATCCAAAGCGCCCTTATTAACAGACATTACACGGCCAACCGTAGCGAACGCATTGAAATCATCGCTAGGATTTGCGTATACCACATACGAACGCTTCACGCTAGGTGAAGCCTCTAAGGTCTTCATGATACGTTGTACCCGTGCTTGTGCCGCACTATCCTCTAAATAGCCCGTTTGCTTCTTTGCACGAGCCAAACTTTCCTCTTGGCCTTCCTTAGAATTATCCATTTTATTAAAAGCCGTGGCTACATATGCATATGCTACTGCACCACCAAGTAACGTTTCCGCCGCACCTACAGAAGCAGCCTCTACCGTTGTTGGTACCACCGCCACTGTTGTTAATGAAAACCCCATAGCTACGGCTAATACCAAAGATTTAAACTTCTTGTTCATATTCTATCCTCTCATTGTCTCTCAAAATAAAGGCAGTCTTACTTAGATTCACCAACAAGCTCAATAGCTACCTTACCATCTTTAGATACGGCACCACCATGAGTGTACCCAACAACATCAAATCCAGCTGCGGCACATTGATGAGCTATACTTTCATAGTCAGCATTCTTACCACGCGTACAGGTCGAAAGATGAATCGTAGTGACACCATTTTTCTTGAAAGAAGCCAGTTTCTTCTCCAAATCGCCACCGCTATGAGTAAAACCAACTAACTCAGTATCCTCATCCGCATAACGCTCAAAAGAATCCACTTTATTCATATATGCCTTAAGACAACCACCACAAGAACAACGTTGCATCGTGTCCTCGTTCACGAGAACCGCAATCTTCTTACACATAAAACCTCCTTAGGTAACATACATAATATTATGCATATTATATCACACCAAATTGATAAAAATTATGAATACAAAGAATATAGAATATATATCGCTAGAGTTTGTGCCCTTATACTTATTAAATTATTGAGCTACAAAATGTAAATCAAAAGAGTTATAGTTGAACTAATATATGCTATCGGTTTGAACCAATATATGCTATCATAAAGAGAGAAGGGTGATTAATGGAAAAGCCGAAGTTTGAGTTTTACACTAGGCCTAATGGTCATAATGAGTTCATTGAGTTTTATAACAATCTTCCACTAAAAAATCAGCAGAAACTTTTAGCTACAATTAATAGAATAGAAAAAGATGGTATACTAATAGCTCAAAGACTTGAATTAGTAAAGAAATTGGACTATGAGATATACGAAATACGCTCAAAGCATTCTAACAATATCCAAAGAGCCCTATATTTTCATGTGAGTCATAATAAATATATCGTGACACATGGTTTTACAAAGAAAACTCAGAAAACACCAAGTCAAGAAATACAGAGAGCCAAAGTGATTAAAAAGGAATACGAGGAGGAAGAATATGCCAACAATAAAATTTGATGAATTTTTAGCAGAACAAAGGAAAAATCCTTCTTTTGAAAATGGCTTTTTAAAAGAAGATGCTAAATTAGAAAATGCAATTGCACTATTAAGAGCACGTGAGAATGCAGGGCTAAGCCAACGAGAACTAGCAGAACGTTCGGGTGTTCCACAATCTACTATTGCTAGAATAGAACGTGGTTATAATACAAGTATCGATACGCTCAGCAAAATCGCTTTTGCATTAAATAAGAGAGTAAAAATAAGTTTTATATAATAATAACTCCCCCCTGTATGTATAATATAGGGGGAATTTCTATTTTAAGGGGACCTGACCGGACTCTATATGTAAGCATATATAACAAAAAAGGCTAACCATTCGGTTAGCCTCT
>NZ_JAPVXW010000004.1:0-147311 GCF_041431535.1 Veillonella sp. 27098_8_77
TGTCGAGCTAGACGGATAGGTCTTTTTCTACATAAATCTGAGCAAAAAAGGTTTTTTGTTCCTAGTTTTCCTGATTATCTTATTTTTCCTAGACCCTCTATAATGAACTTAATCAAATGTGTTGTGTTAATTGGAGGTGTGGTATGAGTGTTTTTATGTTATTGTTGATACTCGCGTTACTTGTTGATTTTTCAGAATCAAATCGATAGGAGGGTACTATGGAAAATTTTCGTGAAGAACTAAAAGCAATGTTGTATTTGTCAGGTCGTATGAATCGTCGTTCTTATGTAATGAATCTACTCATGATATTTGGCATAGGGTATCTTGGGGGCTTATCGATTTCTTTGGAGCGCGTATCCGAATTTTTCTGGGTACTTGGGTGGCTTATCATCGCCTATTCTGTAGTTCGAGAGCTGGCAATCGCATCCCGTCGTATCCATGATTTGAATGGCCCAACGTATCTAGCCTATATCTATATTGCAGCTGCTATAGTAGCCATCTTTGTACCAACCTTGGCTAAGATTATGGTTTTGGTGAAAGTTGGTTTAGCATTAATGCCTGGTGATAGAGAGGCCAATGAGTATGGTGAAAGACCAGAATCTATGATTGTTGTGTAATAAGGGGGATAGTGTAATGACTAGTATATTAGCAATATTTTTTGGAGGCTTAGTTTTGTACATGATTATTGACACCCTTATAAATGGTAAGTAAAGGATACGAACAAGAGGTGTAAAAGGTAGATATAAGAATGATAAAAGATAATGAAAGGAGGATTCTATGCAGTATCTTATTTCCTATGATCTTTCAAATACAAAAATTAGAAATAAGGTGGTTAAGTATCTAGAATCCTTTTGTTATCGAGTGCAGTATAGTGTGTTCTTATGTGTTCATGCTCGTATTCGCATAGAAACGATTATAAAGCAGCTTGAAATGCTTACAAGAAATGATGAAACAAAGCGGCTGCTTATCGTTTCTATTTCGGATACGACTAAAACACCTATTTGGTGCAATGAATCTTTGCCGCTACAAGAGGAGCAGATATTAATAATTTAATTGAAAATAGGAGGGTTAGATTGTGGTAGAAACAATATATGTTACGACGCCGGGGGTATCCATCCATCAAGATGGCGGACTATTAGTGTTAGAACAGGATCATCAAGTGTTAAAAGAATTGCCTATGGCAACAGTGGGTAATCTTGTATTGGGGAGAACAGTACAAATCTCTACACAAGTTATTTTCTCCTTAGTAAAGCAAGGTTCGTTGATTCAATTTGTAGATTATAAATACAATGTGGTGGGTACCTTAGGGGATGAACATACAACCTTATCCAAACTATTGTGGCAGGCAGAGAACTTTCAAGATGAAACCTTTGCATTGCGAGGTGCTAAATATATCGTGCAACGAAAGGTAGCAGCGCAACTATCCCTATTGAATCGATATAATAAAACTAAAAATATACCAAAGTATGAATTTGTACGTAGTACATTGGAAAGATTGTTGAATCGCATTAAGCGTACGAGAACGATTGACGGGCTTCGAGGCATTGAAGGTCTCGCATCTAAAACATGTTTTTCCGTGTGGGGCGCAATATTGTCTAATCCTTGGGAGTTTTCTGGTCGGAAACGTCATCCTAGTCCAGATCCAGTGAACGCTATTCTTAGTTATGGGTATTCATTTCTTGAACGTGAGGTCAGGGCTTGTCTAGTCACAGCTGGACTTGATGTGCGTATCGGAGTGCTTCATAGTACAAACAATCGCAAGGATAGTTTTGTTTACGATGTAATGGACTTATTGCGACAAGAGGTTATTGATCGTTTTATTTTGAAAGTCTTAAATACGCATAGGTTTAATGTTTCGGATTTCGATATATCTGAGCGAGGTTGCTATATGGCAAAGGAATCGAATAAAAAATGGATTCAACTATATGAAGAATATATGACCACGCCTGTTACACGGTTTGGTGATATAACACCTCGGCAGTGGATTCAAAGAGAAGTAAACTCATTTATGGTATATTTACAATCTACAGAAAATGATCGCGTTGCATAATGTATGAATATATATTTGATACTTAAGGGGGCTAAGTATATCTAACATATTCGTGAAAAGTATAAATTTAAATGGAATATAACCGATTAGAAAATATATATAAATTGTATTTTTATAAGTGATTTTTTTCTCATAATTTGATATGATTAAAACATGAATAAAGAATGAATTTGCATCGAAAAATTTCATAAAGAGAGGGGCGGTTATGTTTATTAATCATACAAACCATTTGTCGCAATATTGGTCGCAGGAACAACTTGCTGCAGCGCATCAATATGGGGAGGTTATAGATTTACCATTTCCTAGTATTGATCCACAGGCATCATCTGATGAGGTGATGGACCTCGCTCAAGAATATGCGGGTCGCATCATTGCCTTGCATCCGTCTGCTGTATTGTGCCAAGGGGAATTTGTCTATTGTCATGCGCTAGTTGAAAGACTACTGGCTGTAGGGATTACTGTATTAGCTGCCACTAGCGAGCGTGTTGTAGAGGAGTTTTCACATAATGGTATAAACGAAAAAAGGATTAACTTTCAGTTCGTCCAATTTCGGGAATATATTCGTTAATCGTAGTTGTTTGTAGTTAAGGAGTGAGCCTATGCAAGTTAATGCTATTTTGTTTGATGTACAGTCCATACAAAAATACATCTTTGCAAACAATAAACTAAAAGCCAATGTTGGGGCTTCGTATATTGTGGATAGATTGTTTGAGGATGTACTATGTGCAGACATCATTGAAAAACTTGGTGTAGAGGTTGATACTACATCGTGGTTGACACGTAGTGATAGTATTACATCTCTATCTAAACCTGTCTATGTTGCCTATATTGGTGGTGGTAATGCTCTTGTTTTAATAGATAATGAGCATAAAGAACTTACTGAGGAAATCGTAAAGAAATTTACCTCTAAAGTATTAGTTCAATATCCTGGATTAAAGGTCGGTGCCACAAGCGGTACTATCTCTCTTGAGGGGACAGCATTTTCTACTGATCTAGGTAAACTATATAAACAATTAAAAGAAAATCAATTTACTTTACATCCTATCGTTCGCCTTGCTAATACAGGATTGACCAGTATTTGTGATTTTAGTGGCGATGTAGCTGATACAGTTCAAAGTTTTGGTAATGACAAACGCTTAGTAGCGACATCTTTTACATCTAAATTTGAAGCTTTTGAGGCTGCAAATACACGACTCAAAAAAGATTTATTTAATACTGAAGCTATTGATTGGGTATTCCCATCTGAACTTGAAGACTTAGGTCAAAATAAATCTACTGAAAAGAGTAAAACTGGCATCAATGATATTGCCATTGTTCATATTGATGGGAATAATATGGGGGCACATTTTAGAGAATGTAAGACCTTAGAAGAAAGAAGTGCTCTATCTAAACGTGTAGCAACTAAGACATTGGAAAGCTTTAAGGCCTTAGTAGAATGGATTATTGCTAAATACGATATTCTTGATGAACATCTAGAGTTAGCTGAAAATATGTTGCCAATTCGTCCAATCATCGTTGGTGGTGATGATATTACTTTTATTTGTAATGCGCGGATTGCGGTACAAGCTTCACATTATTTGATGCAACAATTATTGAGTGATGCGAATGGCATGTCTATTTCTTCTTGTGCAGGTATCGCCGTAATTCCAACATCATATCCTTTCTTTAGAGGTTATGAAATGGCGGAACAATTGTGTGATAGCGCAAAGTCCAAGATGCGTGCATACAATGAAAAAAATAAGGTAAATGAATCTTGTTGGATGGATTTTGCATTCCTTCATGGTGAAACTGCACCTACATTAGAGCAGTTCTTTGCTAATGAATACAGTAGTCTAACAGGTAATATGCATTATGGACCTTATCGTGTATATGGTGCAACAGATAAAAATGCAACTAATGATATGGAAGCATTAGTTCAATTATTAGATTGTACAACCCAATTTAATGAGGGGACTGTGATGGCTAAAAATAAAGTGAAAGAGCTACGTTCTGTATTACAAGATAATGAACATATGTGGACTGTATTCCTTGAACAATTACGAAATACAGGTAAATCAATGCCGAAAGTAGCTAGTTGGAACGCTTTCAGCGAAAAACTATGGGCCAAGGTTGATAATAAAATGCGTACGCCCTATGTAGATGCAATTGAATTAATGGATTATATTTTGCCTGGATTGGAGTAAGTATGTACACATTAACTATTAAATTATTGTCGCCAACGATGCTTATGTCTGGTCAAGGCGACGTCAACACGGATAGCACCATCGTCCATGATCGTTACGGAATCCCATTTATTTCTGCTAAACGTGTACGTGGTGTTTTATATGAAAGCGCACTTGAAGTAGCAGAAATGATGGATGCTGCAGGAATGGGGGCTTTCACCATTGATGATGTAAAGGGATTATTTAATCGACTTGAAAGTGCAGAGGATAATCCTAGATTGTCTATTTCTAATCTGAATATTGAAGATTATGATGTTGTGGCTAGTGAATTAGCAATCCTAGAGGAACAACATCCAACGGTATTTACAAAGGAACGTGTTTTAGAAGAGTATACATCGATGCGTTACTACACATCTATCGATAAAGAAACCGGTTCTACTGTTGAAGGTACATTACATAATTCACGAGTTCTTAATCGTGGCCTTACGTTCACAGGGAAAATCGATGTAATGGATATGACTGATACAGAAGGGTTCATTTTGAGTTGTGCTGTACGCAATTTGACCGGTATCGGTGGAAAACGGAATCGCGGTTTTGGTCAAGTTGAGTGTACAATTGATGATAAAGCTTTTGATTTAGAAACTTTAGGGGGTAAGCTATGGAACAAGTAAAGATTACGATTACTGTTAAATCCCCAACGCTGATTGCGAATTCCTCTACGGCTGGCGTATTGACATCTACACGTGGTTCTATTGACGGTCGAGTTTTGCGCGGCATTTTTGCTTCTCAGTTTATTAGTTCTCATAAACTTGGTAAAGAAGCACATAAGAACCAAGAGTTTATGGATCTATTCTATGGTGATTTACGATTTGTTTCGGCCTATAAAGATACTGTAAAAGGTACATCTTTTCCTGCACCACTGAGCCTACAAAAGTGCAAAAATGCAGAAGGTTATAAGAGTGATGATGTAGTCGATTTTTATACAGGTAAAAATTTGCTTGGATTTAAAGGTGTTAAAGGTTTTATCGTCCAAGATGGTAAGGAATGTAGCCAAGTACAAATTGAAACGGCAATCAAACTACATATGTCTCGCTCTTTAGAGCAAGAACGTGTACAAGGGCGTAGTAAAGAGGGAAATATATTTAATTATGAATATTTAGAACCAAATCAAGTGTTTGTAGGGGCTGTTATTGGTCCTAAAGCGTCTTTAGATGCTTTTGTTCGTCAATTTCCTACGAAGTTAGATTGCTATATTGGTCGTTCCCGTCGCACCGAATATGGCCATTGTGTAGTAGAAATTGGTGATGTTGAATCTGTGCCATCATCTGTATGTAATGGTAATTCTGTCTATGTACGACTTCATACACCATTATTATTAGGTAATGAATCTATTGCCACTGTTGTAAATCGTTCTGTAGAAACAATTGGATCTGACATTTCTTTGGGGGCTATATTTGCATCCTATCAAGAGGAACAAAACTTTAATAGTATTTGGGGTGTTCGCAGCGCTAGTGAGTCTGCTGCATCTGCAGGTAGCACTATCGAACTAGTAAAACCATCTGGTTGGTCTCAAGACGATTTAGCTAAATTACAAGACCTCTTATATAACGGCATAGGAACACGTTTACAAGAAGGTTATGGACAAGGGCGCTTATGGATGCCTGGTGAATTTAAGATGGTGAAATTAGGCAAGGTAACTCCGGCTAAAATTACATCTTTACATACATCAACACAAGGCATAGCTAAAAAAGTACTAGAAAAACAAGTCATTTTAAATGCTCGTTTACGTGCTGCACATGATGTAAATACGTATATTAAACGTACTATGCAAACCAAGTCTATCTCTAGACATTTTGCATCTGTACTATTAGCTGAACTGGGTACTGATCACAATTGTGGCCATGAGCAACTACAAGCATTTGTAGCTAAAACAAAAGAGGATAAAAAGGTTCTAGAAAAAAATCTGAGAGAGTTTCATTTAGAACATGCGTATACAACCAGCGAAACTAAGCGTGTTAATTTGATGGATTATATCATTGATTTTGATGCTAATACATTAGTGGCAGCTTGTTTGGCTAAATCTGGTGAAAGTGGTACATATTACGAGATTCCTGCTGAATTAGTCGATATGGTAGGTATTAATAAACATAAACTTTCAAATATTGTAGCCTACGAATATTGGACATATTTCTTTAGACATATTAGAAAGATTAAGTAAGGAGGACCGTCATATGTTAAACTCTGCAAGTGTAATGGGGCGGTACACTCTAACTGGTACTGTCAAGCTCACAAGTCCACTTATTATTCGGGCTGGTGTAAGTAATGATATTTTAAATGATACGGTAGATGATATTGTGGTAACCTATCATGATGGTCAACCATTTATTCCAGGTACATCTTTAGCCGGTGTATTGCGTCAAGCTATTCAAGATCTTGAGCCAGCATCGGAATTCGCATTATTTGGTTCCATTGATGATAAAGGAACACAAAGTGCATTACAAATTAATGATATTCCGTTAGATAATACGAATATTGTTGTACGTGATGGCATTCGCATTGATGAGGTACGAGGTGTTACCGAAGATGGTGCTAAATATGATTTTGAAGTAATCGAGTCTGGTGCAACAGGTCAACTACGTATTGACTGTATTATTCGACAATGTCATCAAGGTAAAGAGGATAAGATTAAGCAAGCTCTCGTAGCATTAGCTAATTTGCTTAAAAATGGAGTAGCTATCGGTGCTCGTACGGTTAATGGCCTTGGCCGTGTAGCTTGTAAGGATATTTCTTTAGAACACTATGATTTTACTAAGGCTGAGCATGTAAAGGCATGGTTATTACGCAAGTCTGGATCTTCTATTGCCATTCCTAAGCATCGTATGGTCGCTGATAATGATCTTGTGATTGATATGGAATGCTATTTGGAAGATACAGTTCTTATTAAATCTATCTTTGAAGAAGCGTGGGAAGACAGATCTGTATCGCTCTTTATTCCAGGTACGTCCATAAAAGGTGTGTTGCGTCATCATTGTGGTCGTATATTAGATGTATTAGGTATTGATAAGACGATGATAGATAATCTTTTTGGTTATAGTAAAGATAAGACCAAAGAAAGCCGTAAAGGTCGTGTTATGGTTGATGAAGTGTACTTCGATAAATCCTTCACACAAGAGGAACAGCCACGTATTCGTGTGGATCGCTTTACTGGTGGTGCTATGAATGGGGCCTTGTTCCAAGATTATCCTGTACGTAATACAAAAGGAAATAAATTGATATTCCCACTACGTATGACTGTTAAAAATTGTAAAGATAGTGATGCGGGTCTTGTAATGCTTTTAGTTAAAGATTTAATGACTGGGCAAATTACATTAGGTGCCAATCGTACAATCGGATATGGCCGTATTAAAGGTAATTTGGTTACTGTTCAATATCAAGGTGAAAGCTATGTTATCGATGGTGCTGGTAAGGTTACTGAAGGACAAGCAACTAAATTAGAATCATTAGTAACAGCGTTGCATCACTCTACAAAAGGTGCAATGCAAGCTAAGGAGGGCGCTCATGAGTAAACAATTACATAGCCATGAAGGTGTATATACACGAACTAGCGGCATATGTGGCTCTATAGTTGATGTAAATATTCAATCTGTGGTACAAGAGCATATGTCTCATGACGGTCTCGTGATTACTTGGTCTGTACATGAAGTAAAATGGGGTTACTATAAACAAGGTGGATTCCAGTTTTCTGATGGTACAACAGATGTTGATGTTACATATCTACAAGAAATGCGTATCTTTAATGAGGTTGAAGAGTTACGTGTCACAGTACAACAGGGGAATGTAGAATATCGATATATTAATGATGAGTCCGGTAAATCTGTATCTTATGTAGATTCATCATCTCGCCTTATCGGTGAAAATGATGCGGGTTATGCACAGTTTAATCCGGTAGAGGGATTTACTAGTTTAGTAGATACAGGTCGTAAACTGTTACAAGTTATTCCTGTATTAACAACTAAACCATATTGCTATTTGACGACACGTAATTATATTGGCTATTTAGATAATCATCAAGCGAGCTATACGGATTATCGATATGTCAAAATTGTAGATAAGGAGGTCTAGTATGGCAAAAACAATGGCTGATAGAATGAAAGCCAGTCGTGCTCGAATGGAAAAAGTTAATGGTCAAGATTTTGTAAATCAACAGACTAAAAATAATGGCCGTCAACAAGGGTATCCACGCAATTATAATAACCAAAATAACCGTCGAGATAATTCCTATGTCAATAATAGGGGCAATCGTGGTGGGAATAATAAGTACCCTGATAAACCAGCGAGTGCAGCATATAACTTTATACGCCTACCTAATACAGTAATTCCTGCCGAATTTTATAATGGTAATTTAGAAGGGGTTACAAGTGATGTATTAAATGCATACTGTAAACATGTGAAACAAGAAGGTAGTCACACTGGTTATATTGATCTTACCCTTACTACTGAAACCCCTCTATTTATTGGCGGTCCGTCTAAACAAGATGAGACAACACCACTTGAGTTTTATGGTGGGCCAAATAATCCGACAATTCCTGGTGCTAGTCTTAAAGGGATGGTTAAACAGATATTCAAGATTGTTACTGCTAGTAGTTTTAGACCGTATCAACGTGGCTCGGGCCTAGGTGATTTTGAAGATAGACATCTATATTTCCGTGATTTTGCAAGCTCTATAAATTCTCTTAAAGATTACTATGCCATTCGCATGGTAGGATCAGAAAAAAATGGTAGAGGCGAAGAAAAGGCTGCAACAAAAGCAACACCGGGATTTATTATTCAAACTGTGAATAATAATTACTTTGCTGTTCCTAGTGTATCTAAAAAGATGTCTTATACTGATGATTATGAAATGCAGAAAAAGAAGGATAGACCATCTATTGATTGGACTGATAAGTATGTAAATATTCATACTGGTAAAATGAATTCCAAGATGTCTTATATGCGTATTACACGTCCAGGCAATTTTGAGGGTCAACGAATCCCAATTTTACAGGATTGTCTTGATAGCTATGCTGATGATAAAAATCGTGGCACATTGAATCTGTTGGATAAAAAAGTAGGTAAAACTGGGGAAGCAGCAAAAAGTTATACACGGTGCAATGATGTTAAATTTGTAGTATCTTGCTTCTTTACTGAGAAAGATGGTGTCGTCGTGCACTTTGGTCATGGTCGTTTCTATCGTATTGCTTATGATTTAACGATTAGTGATCATTTACCAAGTACATTAAAACAACATAACAATGGTGTTGATCTATGTGATAGTGTCTTTGGTTATGGTGATAATTGGGCAGGTCGTTTATGCTTCTCTGACGGACACGTAGTTGGTCCTGTTAGAATGTGTCAATCCGAATATCCACATCCATTGATGGGACCTAACCCAACATCTTTTCAACTATATTTGGAACAAGATGTAGATGATCATGTTAGATATAATCACTGGGGGCATGAAGATACTTCTTTACGCGGATACAAAATGTATTGGCATCAACCTCTTGCAAAGGCAAAAGCTTGGACTCGTACACAGGAGGAGAAGGCCATCAAGGGTACACGTAAGATTCGACCAGTAGATATTGGTGTTACTTTTACAAGCCGTATTCATTTTAACTGTCTTAGTGATGTTGAGTTAGGTGCACTATTAATGACGTTGAATCTTGATTCTTACTCTGGGGATAATCGCCGCACTTACTACAAGATTGGTATGGGGAAATCCATTGGTTTTGGCAGCATTAAATTAGAATCTAAAGTAACATTGCTTGATGGACAAGAGCGTTATGCTAATCTATTTGCTGGTGATACGTGGAATACTGGTAGTAGCAATCCTATCAATAGTGAGTTTATTCAAGCCTTCACTCAATATCGAGATAATGCGTTGGGGTCTCACTTGTCCTCTTATAAGGAAATGTTAAATGATTTACATAGGATGATGGATTGGAACATTGCTAATGGTCCAAATGCGGCTAAAAATTGGACTGAAGGTATATCTATGATGACCATTAAGAACAATAAAATGGATGATCGCATTAAATACCGTAGTAAACTCGATATGCCAAAATTCTTTATCGAAAAATGGTCTAAATAATGTTAGGTACTATTATTTTTACACTACGGACTCAAAACTCAGGTGCTCTACCTGAACTTCCTGGCCGTTTCCTTCATGCTGCCGTCTTTTCTCTTATCAGTTCCATTGATGAAGAGGCAGGCGTCTATTGGCATGATATGTCTGGCATAAAGCCTTTCACAGTGGGGCTAGATTATCAGCATCGCCGTCGTGATTATGTGATTCAAAAAGGAGATATTCTTTATCTAAGAATTAATGTGTGGCATCGTGATTTGTGGTATGTCTTAGAAGAAGTTTTAGAATCTATGCGTGTACAAATCGGTCCTTTACAAACAACGATTGTCGATGTTCACTATGAAGCACCTTTTGACTTGCCACTATATGAAGAAAATACTCTCGATTTGGTTCAATGGCGATTAGAATCTAAACCAGCACGCAAAATTGAGTTTGAATTCTTAATGCCTACCATGTTTAATGGTACGCATGGTGATATTACATTTCCCACAGCAGAGCTTATCTTTGCCTCCATTGTCGATAAATGGAATGCTGGTGATGTAGAGGATGTATTGGATAAACCACGTATCAAAGAACTGTGTGAACGCGTTATATTGTCAGATTGGGAAGGTCAGACAAAACGGATTTACTTTGGTCGTGATCGAGGGTACACCGGATTTGTTGGTGGCTTTACCTTTAATCTAGCTAAGTTAAGTACAGAGGAGAACCAACTCATCACTATTTTGGCACTCTTTGGTCAACATTGTGGTGTCGGTAGATTGTCTAGCCAAGGGCTTGGGCAAGTACGTGTACTATTAAAGAATAAATAGTATATATAGATATATTAGAACTGTAAAATGTTCATGATATATACCTCCGAATGAAAGAAGTCTTAGATGCATCTCATACAGATGTTTTTAAGGCTTCTTTTCTTCCTAGTTTTATTGATTACAACAATCTCTCTTTTGTGGATATAATGAGTCTACAAGTTAAGCCTGAAGGGTAGGAACAAAGAGTAGTCATGATTTTTCTCCTTTCAAATATAAATAGATTTTCCTTTCGGAATGAATAATAAAATTTTACCTCCTTTAAAGCCCCGCTGAGGCGGGCAATATAAATTCTTGTTCATCCCGCAGGCTTAACGATTATTAATTTATTTATATGTTGTTATATATGGTCTTTATTGCGATTTTGATAGCCATCATTATAGCTATCATCAATAGTTTGAGGTTTTCTAGCCTCTAAAAATGCTGAAAATAGTGATAAATCCAGTAAATACCTATATTTTATAAAAAATAACCCTTTTGGAAAACCTCCCTCCATATTGACGTAATTTCAGAAAAACCTTATAATTACAGTATCCTTAGAAAAAAGGTTTTCCACCAGTATTTACCTAGGTTTCTAGACACTTTAGGACCTAATGCGGAGAAAATTTACCGTTTATGGTTTGAGGTTTTCCAAAACTAGCTTTTGGAACCGCATAAATACTGGCTTTCCAGACCCTGCTGTTGCAACAGCGCTTACCGCTTGCGGTATTGAAACTGCGTCTGATTGAAATCTTGGATCAGCGTCTTCATCATCGTTGCAACAGCGCTTACCGCTTGCGGTATTGAAACTGCCTCTCTGATTAAGACACCGTTAGGTACGTGTCCAGTTGCAACAGCGCTTACCGCTTGCGGTATTGAAACGCATTTGCATAAAGAAGATCTTCCAGAGATAATTTTCGTTGCAACAGCGCTTACCGCTTGCGGTATTGAAACAAAAATATGCTGGGCCATCATAGTCCCAGTATTCTTCATCAAGTTGCAACAGCGCTTACCGCTTGCGGTATTGAAACACCTTGACCTACGTAGCTTTGACCTGCTACTGTTACGGTTGCAACAGCGCTTACCGCTTGCGGTATTGAAACCGAGAAAATTCAGGTCGAATATAATGGCACTGTCGAAGAGTTGCAACAGCGCTTACCGCTTGCGGTATTGAAACGAGTCTGATAAAGGTTTACGTAAATATTTAATTGATAGTGGGGTTGCAACAGCGCTTACCGCTTGCGGTATTGAAACGGCTGCCATAGCGTCCATTTCTTTCTCCCACACTAGTTGCAACAGCGCTTACCGCTTGCGGTATTGAAACGACACTGGCTTTTTATGTCTAAAAATAGCCGCATCTTTATAGTTGCAACAGCGCTTACCGCTTGCGGTATTGAAACTTTCAAAAAAGTTTTTCAGAAAGGCTTCTACAAGACGTTGCAACAGCGCTTACCGCTTGCGGTATTGAAACAGCAATAAAGTTCCTAAAGGCACACCAATGCAAGTGTGCAGTTGCAACAGCGCTTACCGCTTGCGGTATTGAAACAACCCTCTGCATTTACATCACAGACTTCAAGAATAGTAGTTGCAACAGCGCTTACCGCTTGCGGTATTGAAACTGAAATAATGTTCACTAATAGTACCGAATACGATTACAGTTGCAACAGCGCTTACCGCTTGCGGTATTGAAACGTCTAGAAGCAAATTGAATCATTTGGTCTAAGTATACAGGTTGCAACAGCGCTTACCGCTTGCGGTATTGAAACTTTTGCAATACTGTAGAAGCGCAACTGTTATATACACAGTTGCAATAGTACTTACCGCTTGCGGTATTGAAACGCTACTTCGTATGCATAGGAGCTTTGCACTCCGTATGCCAGTTGCAACAGTACTTACCGTTTACGGTATTGAAACCGTTTTGTGATAAATCATCAATTGGAATTGTTATGTTGCAACAGTACTTACCGCTTGCGGTATTGAAACAATAGACCTTGTCTGCCACCAAATGACGTAGAACTCGTTGCAACAGTACTTACCGTTTACGGTATTGAAACTCTAAATCTTGAACATATTTACTAGGGTCTTTATGTCGTTGCAACAGTACTTACCGTTTACGGTGTATGACGAAAAATTCAATAATCAGATGGGGATATCCCCACAAACACAAAAAACTCTACCCTAGATTTCCTAAGGTAGAGTTTTCATCTATAAATCTCTATAATACGATGCTTATTGTATCGTATATTTGTTTGGTATATAATTAACATAAGATAGTTAGGCGAGGTTGGGCCTCTCTTCGTTGTTGAAGGGAGGGGTAAGCCTATGAGTGATTATGAAATCATTATGCTCCTATTACAGGTGATGACCGTGGTTATCGCTTTTGGGGCGTTAATAGCGCTTATTTGTCTAGGAAAAGACAAATAGCCCTTCATTTCCACTAACCCGGAGATTAGTAAAAACGAAAAGGCCATTTCTCAAAATTTCATGTTTTCCGAGATGAGCCTGACGCATCTACTCGTCTGACTATCTTCTTATATTATAACGACGGTTTAGTTCATCGTCAAACACAGATGAATAAACACGTTTCGTTTAATGAGTATGTCCCGCCATTAATCATGCAGGATATGAATTTTGAGCTGTTTTAAACAGCTCTTTTTTTGTTCCTAGTTTTTTTGATTATTTCCACATAGAGAATCTCCGTATAATAAACTCACAAGTTAGGTCCCTTGGTTTTTATATACGGAGGTTCTTTATGGAACGATTTACTATTTAGAGAAATGATTTTTTATCCCATGATTGTATCGGGTACTTTCACTTATATTATGTAGGGTACGGGTGACCAGGCAATCTGGATTATTTTAATAGCTGATATATATATAAAAACATTACCATCTTGCTATCACAGACTAACCGGCACAAATAGATTACAATAATAAGTTAATAGAGTTTTGTTATATAGTTTGTTTATAGGAGGTATTATGCGTCACATTACGATTAGCACAACGGGCATATTTAATGCTATCCGGCCGTCCTTGTTCCCGCCGATAGAGGGCAAGGAAACGACGACGTTTTTGCTCGGATTAGATTTTCATGCGGGCGAGATCAGTCCATTTTATGATGAGGAGCAAGACGATGTAGTTGCCAATGGTCCTTATATTGAGCTAGAGCGGCAGCGGGTTCGCGCATTCGTTAAGGCCGTATGTGAGGAGATGGGCAAGACCTTTGAGGAGTGTCGCAGTGCGTTTTTGTTTTCCTTGCCAGAATTTATCCGCTATGGTACGTATAACGGGCAACCTCTATTAGAAAAGCCTCGTACAGGTGAGTATGAGGTGTATGTATTGTATAAAAGCCATAGAGGTCGCAAGTTATTATTTCAAAAGGGCCGTCCACCTAAGGATGAAGTGCAATATGTATTCGACAATATGCTACGTCATTTCGTAACGACCTTGTTTTCCGATGAGGGTACGTATGGTTATTTAGCAGACGTTGTGTATATAGAAACGCCTATATCCCTTGGCGTGTTGCAACAGTCCTTAGAGGGCATAAAGGCTGCGGACGAGGATATATTCAGTGAAGGTGTTGATGCCTTTTCGGTTCCGAATCACTACGTAATGACCGAGCCCACACAGGTCCATTCTGAATTTTTACTCCTTGCCGATGCGCTTGGTGCCTATATGGTGCAAGCTATGGACGGAGAAACAGAATCGGACGCGCTCAAGACCTTGTCGAGGGATAGATTGTTACAAAATATTTGTGAGTCCATGTATAAAATGTACATGGGGCCTTCTGAAGAGGCAGCTATTGGCGTCTATGATGAGTGTGAACGCTGGCTGAATCCATTGATTCGGCAATGTTGGAATATCCAATATACGATGGTTCGTCGTACCTTAAATCAGGTGCCTACTTATGATGATGGCGTGCTCGGTTTTGTGAAAGAACAGCAGGTATTTCCTCTTGTGGCACACATAATTCGGGAACTTTCAACAGAGAATCTAGGCGTCGAATTGCATCCGAAGGTGCATCAGTATAAGCAGTATTTAGATGTTCTCGTTCCCTATGTAGACCGCGTGGAGGAATTGTATCGCAAGCGGTATGTCGGGGTGGGTGACGAGCTCTTGTCTGTAATGGATGACTCGAATCCGTTCAATATGAATCGTCCGTTTGGCAGGGATACTTCATTTGACCTAGAAGGTTTTATTGATACGGAAGATTCCTTTAGTTTTGATGACCCCTTTGGCATGAATAAAGCGGATGATATGCCGCTGGTGGATGTGGAATTATGTTGCCACGTGTATTGTGCGCTGGATGCGTGTCAGCGTGCCATTCGAGGCGAGCGCATGTACCATAATGTGATTCCTATCGTGAATTTCCTTGACGATTTGGTCGCTCATGCGGACATTCCTTCGCCGGATTCGTGGCAGTACGAGTATATGTTGAAAGTAGGGCGTCTATCCAAGTGGTATCGGGCGCTTGCCTATGCTTTCACAGGCCGTAGTGAGGCTGAAAGTCTATTCAAAGAGTTGATTCAGGCTCAGGAAAAAGATCCGTTAGAGTATGAACGTTGTTCGGATGCATTTATTTATAACTTGGCAAATCCATCGAGTGCCTTTGATCTTAAGTATTTACAGCTAGCGTTGTTGCATTTTTATGTAGAAACGGACAATCGCATAGGCTATGAGCACTATATTGAAACCGTGTATCCACCGCTTTTCTCCATGCGTTTTGACTGGGTTAGCCAGATGCATGTGCTCTTAAATGAGAATGGACATGAGGCGGAAGACGAGTATACACAGGGCAATCACTATTGGAACTATACGAATGCAGTATTCCTATTGTGGGTTAAGGCCGTATGGCACTTTCACCTAGATCATATGGACCAAGCCTGTTGGGACGAGCTTGGCGCCTTGTGGGACGCAACCTATGACAATCCAAACTATGCACGCCATACGCAGGATCATTACGCGTACCTTGAATGCGTCAAATACATGGTGAAATTGGCTGTCCATTTTGGCGATACCCGTCGGGCCGAGATGTACAAGCGCAATCTACAAATCCTTATCGATGAGGAGTATAAATTTGGCTGGGCCGGTACTGCATTAGGATATCCATGGAATGCATCGGATTATAGTATTATGGCTCAGATTAATGAAAGCCTAGGCAAACTAGACCTTGCGAAGGAACAATACGATAAGGCCTATGCCTTGGTGAGCTTTGCCCAAGATAAATGGCGCTACTTTGAAGGCAAACATGGTAACATCTGGGATTTACCAATCGCCGTTGACCCAGAGGCAGCGCAACCTACACTAACCGAATGGTTAACAAACTATACACCGAAATTCTCTACCATTGAAGAATATAAGAAGGCATTGGTGTCTTGGATGAGTTATGTGTTCCATTAGCATCGTTACATTGACATATAGAATATAAAATAGGCACGTTCTCGTGGATATAGTATACTTATACCAATAAGAGAACGTGTCTATTGTTGTTTGAGAGGTGTTGTATGAAACCAAAAACGATGTTGCTAGGTGTATCTATGGCGTTAGCTTTTACCATGCCTATTAATGCGGCGCAATATACGGTGCTCGAGGGGCAACTGCCTGTGCCAGGTGCAGATGCAAGTATTCCAGAGAATGCATATCAGAATTATCGGTATGGTGATACTAGTAAAGTACCTGACTTTGAGATTAAGGAATCTCTAAAACTCAGCTTTAAAGAGATAGACGAGATTGCTCGTGAGCCTGAAATGAGCCAAGTCAACACCAATGCATTGAAAGAAGCCAATATTAGATATATGGACTTGCTTTCCCATGACTCAACGGTCATTTTATTACATGAAAAGGGATATAATGCTAAACTGACAGCTCCGATTAGGACTGTGGAGGGGATAGTGACTCCTTTAAAAAGTGAGGGTATTACGTCATTTGCCATAGATCGTTATGCAATGGCTTCGCTTTCTGGTACTACGGAAACGCCGGAACAAGCTTTTAATGAAAGTAGCGCTGGACGTAAAGGCGCTTTCACATATCCTGGTATACGAGCAGGAACTTGGATAATAACAGATTCATCAAAGAACGATAATAATCCTACGATGCTTGCCCATGTTATATTCGATGACCAGCCAAATCACACATACATAGCCACGTTAAGTAAGTTTGGTCAATCGGATGTTGTAAAGAACTTAGAGTCAGCAATGGCGAATATTGTGATTCCTTCTATGCAATCGTTGGACACATTGGATAGTGTCAGTGACCTTGTTACATGGGAAAATATTACGTATCGTGTGCCAAAGGGAATGGTGTTGAAAACAAATGATACGAATCATTCCAATTCAAATAAGCGTGTGTATCAGGGGCATGGAATGGAATTCGTTATTGAAAGAGGGCCTGTTATTGATACTGAAAGCCCAATCTTGGCATATTGTAATCGTGTTCTACATGACTATCTTTACGCGTCTCCATCACTTCTATTACAAGATGTACCAATTCAGTCTGCAGTGGTGTGGAATAATGGGGTTCCATCTTATCTTATGGACCAATATAATTCTGGTAAACAATCTCGTATGATTCAATTGATACAGGATGATCAGTATGAATATAATATGTATCTTACCTATGAAGATGGAAAAGCAAATTATAACCATATCGAACTACGCGATATGATGGAATATTTGGACTTTGGGAATGCTAAGATGCTAAGAGATACAATGCATCAAAACTTAATACATAAGAAAAAATAGCCTTCCGTTACCGCTTGGTAGCTAGATAAACGAAAAGGCCATTTCTACATGTTATTAGTTTATGAGGTGAGTCTATTGAAACATATGCTTGTAAAACTCTTATTAAGTTCTATCCTTATCATTGGTTGTATGGGACAAACTGCGTTTGCCAAAACTGATGATGCAGGTGTCTTAGCCGGATTAGAATCTAATTCGGATATGTATTCTTATTTGAATTATTACCATTATTCCTTATGGCTAGCGGATCATCGTTATTCTCATCATGATATGTATATCTCTTCTGACCAATCCGTTATTATTTCATTATGGGATTATAGTACACCACCGAGTATGATATATATTACAAAATCAGGATATGAAACCAATAAAGGGGCCATGGTAGGGATGACGAGAAGCAAAGTAGAATCCCTTTACGGACCGCTTCTTGAGGATACTGAATGGGGACGACCAGCCGAACCATATGGAGACATCTATCCTGGATATGATACATATACAGGGTACTATGTGGGCGAATACGTAGGTTATCACAATGAAGGCTTATCTTTTGTGTTCAATAAGTATACAAATCAAGTCGTATTGATTCGGTACCAACATGATCGACATGGTAATAGTAATGTATTAAGCGATGTAAAAGAATATAACTTATTACCTTATTTGTTATAGTGTATGAAGTTTTAGGAGCTTTTTATGTTAAAACGTATTTTTATAATGTTAGCAGTAGCGCTAGCTTTCACCATACCTAGCCAAGCGATATCGATACAGGAACTCAAGTCATCACCGCAGTTTAAGGTGATGTATGAGGTAACGCCTGATGTTCCTAATGCAGATGAGCATACTACGTGGTATTTAGATACGAGATCCATAGAGGTATTAGAGTATGCGCCACCTATGTATAAAATTAAAGCCACGGTATATAATGAGTACCAATCGCCGCGGAAACATGTCATTTTTAGTGATTCTTGGATTGTGTCCTATGATACTCGTTTGTCGCTAGCAAGTCAGGTATATCGCGCGAAACAAGCGGGTGCTTCGTTGACGACAGTTATTGATGCGGCACAGACGAAAACCGGTATGACGGGCACTGAGGAACCATTGGGGAAATTCTCTTTTGACGGACAGTCCCTGCCGGTTCAGGTGAAAGCCTCGACTCGTGCTATTGTGCGCATGGCGCCTAATACAACACGCTATGATATAGCAGATACATTATTCTATGAAGCGTATCATATGCATTTTGAGGATGTGGTGGTGAAATGAGGCCTATGATGAAAGTACTATATATAGCAATGGCGTTGGCGCTGTCTTGTGTGGTGCCCGCGCATAGCATGTCCATGCAAGAATTACAAAACACGAGCCGCTTCGAAATGCTTCATGGCTTTGGTGAAAGCGGCAATGGTGATGGCACCTTTATAGATAAGGACTCCATCAAGGCCTCTAACGGACTGAATGGAACTAAGCAAATTGCCCTCACACAGTATGTGCTCATGCCTGCTGGAGATATAATTCAGGAAAAGCAGGTTCTATACACCTTTGATACAAAGTATTCTTTTGCGAATCTCATAAAGAAGCTCGGGACCAATCAGTTAGAATCATATAAAGATCTATGGTTGTCTAAACAAAAGAATTCAGGGATTTCATCTACTATTATTGATTTTAAAGAGTATCATATAGATGGGAACCGGTATGATACACAACGTGAAGCAATACACAGACGAATGGCAACGGCCCCTGTAGACTTTGGATTCGCAGGATACCTCTTGGCGAACCGTTTGTATGAACATGTGTACGGCTTGCAATTTGATGATGTAGTTGTGAAATAGGTTGTGCTTATTTGTCTAGCAATAGAATTTAAATCATACATTTTTTTGAATAAAATGGAATTTAATTTCCTAAATAGTAGGGTTTTAGTGTAAAATTGAAAGTAAGTTACATACTATTGTGTCCGCATGAGAGGAGACCCTTATGTCTAAAAAGAAGATTATCATTGCCGTACTTGTAGCCATTGTGGCTATTGCTCTAGGTTAGTATTTCTTGTATTTCACAAAAACACCTGTCTATTCCTTGCTCTTGTAGAACAACATGAAAAACAAGGTAAGGGAAAATAGATGAAAACAAAATGAAAATATATCATTGACGTAAAAATAAGTAACTCTTATAATAATAACTGTATAGTTTTGTCAGGATGTATCTCTATTCATAAGGGTCCATAACTGGAAATCTATAAAGATATGTTGTGTGTGACTGAGACCGTGTGGGCTAGAGGGAGAGTTATTATGAATAAGCGATTGTTAGTGTTAGCGGCAATGATGTCTATTTGGAGTATCAATGTTATGGGTGCATCTGTAGATGTGGGCACTGATACGATTAGAGTTGGTACACAACCCGCATCACAACCATTTGAAGGTACCACTATTTCAACAAATCAAATTATGCTTAATGAGAATTTTCCAGATGATAGTAATGAGCGTACAATTATTACACCTGGTAGTTTAGATGTATCGAATCAACAAAGTGGTATGCGTTTTGACCGTAGTGGATTAGTAATTTCTGATAGAGCGGCCGCTAGTTCACTGGCGCCAGATCCAGATACAAATCCAAATCCAGATCCAAGTACTGTGAAGATATATGCTACACAGGTTAATCCTACCGGCATAACTGTTAGTGATGGTCAACCAAATGGCCTTATGCTGACGTATGATGGTGAGGCTGGTATTCATGCAGGGAATATGCAAATGCATGATGTAGCTGCTGGTGTTGCGGATACAGATGCTGTCAATGTGAGTCAATTACGTGATGCTACTAGTCAAATTAGTAATGTTATGATTAATGTAGATCATAAAATTAATAAGGCTGGTGCTGCGACGGCTGCTTTATCTGGATTGCATTATTTGGACTATAATCCAAATGATAAATGGTCCTTTGCAACTAGTGTAGGACATTATAAAAATACAACAGCTGGCGCTATTGGTACCTCCTATCAACCAAATGAAAATACTATGGTTCATCTTGGTGTGGCATTAGGTAGTGAAAGTACATTCAACCTTGGCGCTTCCTTTAAATTAGGCTATCAAGATCCTACCTTAAAAATGAGCCGTTTTGAAATGGCACAGCAAATTAAAGATTTACAAGCTGATAATGCGGATTTACGTGCTGAAATAAAAGAAATTAAAATGGCACTACAAAAGCTTCATTAGTTTATAAACTTGTTGTGGGTAATCACTACACATACAAACAGCCAGTACTGCGATTGCGGTACTGGCTGTTTGTGTATCTTATGATAGTAGACTGGTTGTATTTAATTTTTTACTCAGCGATTCTCTGGAAACACAACATGTTGCTGTAGTTTATATTTAGGAGCTATAACAATACATAGATTCTTTTTGTTAAGTATAATTATATAATATTCCTATAGTTTAAACAGTAATGAGTTTGCATCCCTCTATGCACTAAATTTTACACATCTAGTCATTTATACTAAAGGTGTAAACAGCGTTAGCTTTCATCAAGATTAGTAAGGAAAAAGGGGGATGTCCTATGAATCAAGGTTTAGTGCGCCAAATTAATGATATCGTTAGACTCTATCGCAAAGCGCGGATGGGTATGCTCATCGTGATTAGCAATCCCGTAGGTCAACGTGGTCCGACGCCGCCGTTGGCATGGCAGTATATAGTTGGTCGAAATTGGTATAAGCATACGATTCATGGCACGGCGTCTGTGAATGGTGTACATGGACAGCAGTCTGTGGAGATGACCTTGTTTGCATGGCCTGAGAATAGGATTGTAGATTGGCACAGCGTGGGTGGTTGGCACACGCAGCAATATGGGTATTCTTGCGTGCTCTGCGTATCGCCTACGGGGCACACCAAGATGCTTCGGTATGATCATGGTAAGATGCGGTATGGCGATGACTTAGGGGACTGGGACCCTCATCAGATTGAGGTCTATGGCAGCACTGTTTTAGGTGAAAGCTACACCTGTACGGGCATTGATGCTGATTATCGGCGTATGCAATTCCCTGAGTTTAATCGTCAAGATGGCACTCATTTTGGTGCTTTATCTGATTATATTGGCAGTGAATATATTTTACTATTCCCAAAAACGCGTATTGAGTTAGTACGTAGAGGAATATGGCGCCATTCAATTGAAGACCTCGCCAATATATGCAATGTACCAGTTGATATAGTGGAACAAACCTATCGCGATACGCCTGATGATCCAACGGAATATAGGGAAACCTTTTATGCTCTGTATGTGCGAAAATCAAGATTACAAGAAGTATTTGGCGTTTTTAAACGGATCCTTATGACTAGAGCAATTCCTTGGATGCTTTGCATCACACCAAGAGGGTATATGTATCATATTTCTCCATGTACTAATAGTGATACGGGGCTAACAACAAGCACCTCACCTAACATTGCATATGACCCACATGCCGATGAATTTTTGGCCCTTCTCGCTAAAGATAGATGGGAACTATGTGGTAACTATGGACTATTTTCACTCGATACATATAAATCATTTATGGAAACACAAGATTGTTACATCAAAACGATTGTGCCAGACCCAGAATTTACCTATTGTCCTCCATCAGTTTTGACCGTCATAGCAGGGCACAATATGATTCAGAACTTGCTGAAAACACCGTGCGTATGGGCATAAAAAGAGCATATATATCGTCAAATACGAATAAACCATAAAACAATAGGCACAGTGCTTCTTAGTATAGTATACTTATACTAAGAAGTATTGTGCTTATTTTATGTTGAGAGAAGAGGGTATAGTATGATACGGCGTAGTTTATTTATGATGGCGATGGCAGTAGCTTTCACTACGAATGTTAATGCCGTAGAGATAGCGGTACCGGTAGGACAACCTCCTGTACCTGGTGCAGACAGGAAAATTTCTGCAAATGCCTATGAAAATTATTCACATATCAATGAGCCGGCTGTTAAGGAGGTAGACGCATATGTGGCGTATGTTAAGTCTCATCCGAGAGCCTCAGATTCATTGATAGCAAAAATTAATCAAGAGAAACCTGGATATGATAAAGCTGTTAGATTAGCAGAGTTTTCACAATCTACTGTTGTTTTGGTGCATGACAAAGCCAATGCGATTCGTTTCTCTGTGCCTGATGTTAGTATTCGAGGTGATGTAATTACGTCGAATACAGAAAAAGGACCATTATATGCTGTTCGGAGCCTTACTGGATTTTTGCTTGTAGGTCCTCCTCATAGTAAGCAAATAAAGGGTTATGAGCATGGAAAGTATACATATGACAATTTAAAACAGGCTTCTTGGAAATTTGTGGCTGATGCTAAAGAACATGTGATGTATACTGAATTCACTCCGTTTAATTCCAACCATACGTATGGCATTACATATGGCCGTTCTGTGACGAAGAATGATCCATTCCAAAATCAACCTGCTGAAGTAGTTATGAGCAATTATATTATTCCGTCGATTGAATCGCTAGCAGGATTGGATTCTTATTCTAAGACTGAAAGCTGGGGTAATTTTACGTATCGTATTCCTAAAACGGCCAAATTGGTTGGTCAAACTCTAGAAGAAGGTCGGTATGAGGTGCGGACCTATGAAGATAAGGGAATCACGATTCGTGTTATACGTCATGTATTTAAGAAAGATCATATAGATCGTTCTAGCGCCACACCTCAAATACTGTGGTTTTTGGATAAATATGGCGACCTTGATTTATCTACACAATATGCTACCGTATGGAACAACGGCTTGCCAGGATTCTTAATTGATCGTCAAATAAACAAAGGTAACTCATACTTGAGACACTATACAAAAGATTCAGTATATGCTTATAGTTATCGAATTCTTTATGATGAAAGTATATCCTCATATAATCATAAACAACTGAGAGATATGATAGAATATGTAGGCTTTGATAATACAAGAACACTTCAAAAGGAACCTCAATGGAGAGTACATAGAAACTATAAGAAGCAGTTAGAAGCAAATCCGGTCTATATTCCTTGGTATATGAAGAAAATAGCACTTTATAATCAGTAAGATTATAGGACGTCTATGGACGCCCTGATTTTATCGACTTTAATAACCGGTGGTTTTATGGATATCTTAGATGTAATAGCGATAACATTCGAGGTATATTCTTTGAACATAATGGTAGCAAGGTGACGAAGATTATCATAAGCGATAATTAAAAAGACGCTATTCCTGTAGACGATATGTAAATAGACGATATAAAATAATAAATTGAAATTAATCGATATATCTGCTACACTATACATATAAATAATGATTCTTAGTGTTATATGTAGATAAAGGAGTTCCTATGTTATTTGTAGAATATCCCAAATGCACAACTTGCAAAAAAGCAAAGAAGTTCTTAGACGATCATCACATTGAATATACGGACCGTGATATTAAATCTGAAAACCCTACAGCTGAGGAAATCGCTGCATGGTATCCTCAATCTGGTAAGGATTTGAAAGCGTTCTTTAACACGTCTGGCTTGATTTATCGTGAGCAACAATTAAAGGATAAGTTGCCAGGCCTTAGCGAAGAGGAAAAATTAGCTTTGTTGGCATCCAACGGTATGCTCGTAAAGCGTCCAATTTTGGTATTAGAAGACAAGGTCTTGGTAGGCTTTAAAGAAAAAGAATGGATGGAAGCTCTCAATTTGTAAAAAGTGTATATGCGATTTTTAGTGTGTGTATTGTGTGGACTATTACTGGCTCCTACTGTGTGGGCCAGTGATAAGGCGCCATCTACGAAAAATGGACAAGTGAATACTGAGGAATTTCATATTTCGCCGGCCTATTTGCCGGACCATCAGATTGGTGAAAGCGGACCGCTGGTGATGGATACAACAGAGCGTAAAACGACGCGGTATTCTAGTGTTGATGCGGTGAATTCCGCTATCAATGCGGTGGCTGTGTCCAATATTAATCATGATATGCATACCAATGGTAAGGCGTGGATGAAAATGGATTGTGAATTGGCACTGAACTGCAACTGACACCGCGCGTGTCCATTGATATGGGATTTAATAAACCGGAATATACCTCTGGTAGCACTTATGGTAAAATCATGTTCCGCCTTGCTGGTGCCGACATGGCGTGGTACGGTGGAAAACACAAACTCGATACAGAATCTACAATACGATCTAAAATGCTTGAAACAGTAAAACGTAAAAATATGCTATAATTAATATACTATTTATAATTTAGAGAGAGTGTTTATTATGCATATTACCAAGCCCCTATTATGGCTATTAGAACCGTATATCGTATATAAAGCCTATTTGTGGGGGCTTCGTTTTTATTCGCATCCTGTGACCTGGGAAGGGGAACCTGACTGGTTTTCTTTAACGTTGACCACATTGCTCGCCATTGATGCTATTGTATTGCCGCTATTACTGCTATACCTGCCTGCATGCAATCCAGATAGGGACGTTCCACGATGGATTATAAAAATCGTCAATCCTCTAGATCGTTTTGTGGCTTGGGTTGAAAGTAAACAACTTGGATCTGTGTGGATGAAAATTATCGGCGCCTTATGGGCCTTTTTTATATACCTTGTGCCTGTCTATATTGGTGGACAATTAGCTATGGCCGTTGTGGTAGCACTTATTTATGATGTACTCACCTGGGCAACTATGCAGGTGTAATCCATGAATATTGGGGGCAAGGCATCCCTTACAAAAATATAGAAATAAAAAAATCGAGACTAGTTAATTAATTTCTAATCAACTAGTCTCGATTTTTTATTTTCTAGACACTATTAGGTCCTTTTAGAATTACTACAGGCCTGTTCTAATTTGTAGGATACGTATATTTGTCTATTGGCTCTTATCTCCAAGTGTGAGAATTAGGAATACAATGGATAGAATACATGAATAACTGCTCATGTATTTGTGTAATAAACACATGCAAAATTAGAATACAGTTAATAAAATCAGTAATTATATAGCTTTATCCCGTTTTACAACAAAATATGAATAAGTGTACATATATTTGTCATTGAAAATATACCCTATAGGGTATATAGTGTAGACAATAGGTATACCCCTATAGGTATAAAACAAAAAATAAATACTTATAGGTATAAAAACACAAGAAATATATTGATTTATTTATAAGTTTTCACAGGAGGTACATATGGTAACGTGGAATGAAGCAAAAGAATGGTTCGCAGATTATAGTGAACAAGTGACATTGGCTATCGGTGGCATTGGCGTAGTATTGAGTTTGGCCGGTATCCGATTGGGATTGCCCTTCGATTTAGCATGGCTCGCCATCATTTTTAATGGTCTACCTATTGTGTGGGGCGCCGCAGAGGCGATGTATAAGGAATTTGACGTAAAAGCAGATTTGCTCGTATCCTTAGCCCTTATCGCAGCGGTGGTTATCGGCGAATACTTTGCAGCCGCGGAAATTGCTTTCATCATGCAACTCGGTGCGATGCTCGAAGATTTCACTGTATCCAAGGCACAAGCCGGCATTGAACGTCTTGTTAAGTTGACACCTACAACGGCGCATGTTGTACGCAATGACAAGGAGCAAGTTGTCTCTGCAGATATCGTTTCAGTTGGCGACGTGATTCGCGTGTTGCCTGGCGAAATCATCCCTGTAGACGGTACGATTCGCATGGGTACAACATCGGTAGACCAATCCGTTATGACTGGCGAATCCATGCCGGTCGATAAGGTGGTCGGCGACGACGTGTTCTCCGGTACTGTTAACCAATTTGGCGCCTTCGATATGGAGGCTACAAAGGCCGGCGAAGATAGTTCTATCCAACGTATGATTAAGCTCGTTAAAGAAACGGATCCAGGCAATGCGAAAATCGTAAGTCTTGCAGACCGTTGGGCTACATGGATTGTGGTGATGGCCCTTATTACAGCGGTTGGTACGTATGTGGTAACTGGCGAAATGATCCGCGCCGTGACGATTCTCGTTGTGTTCTGTCCTTGCGCGTTGGTGCTTGCAACGCCTGCCGCTATCATGGCCGCTATTTCGAATGCTAGTAAGCACGGTTTCCTCGTGCGCCGTGGTCACATTATGGAAGAATTGTCAAAGGTTGATACCATCACATTCGATAAAACAGGTACCTTGACTCATGGCCGTCCTCAAGTGACCGCTGTGACGTCTGTTGGTTCTATGACCGACGACGATTTATATCATTTGGTGGCCTCTATCGAGCAAAAATCTGAGCATCCATTGGGTAAGGCCATCGTGTCCGATTACACATCTCATCATGAAGCGCCTTTGGCAACCGTTGAGGATGTTACCATCGTTCCTGGTAAGGGCCTTGAGGCTACTATGAATGGTGAAAGCAGCACGCGCGTTCTCGCTGGTAATGCGGTGATGATGAACGTGTCTGGTGTTACTATTCCTGATTCTGTGAAAGCTGATGCTGCATCGTATTTAGGCCGTGGTGCCTCTATCATTTATGTGGCTGTGAATAATGTCTTGGAAGGCTTTGTGGCCTTGGCGGACCGTGTTCGTTCTGAAAGCCGTGATGTAGTAGATGATTTACATAGTCTTAATGTGACACCTGTATTGCTTACCGGCGATCATGGCACAACGGCACAACACATTGCAAAACGACTCAATATGAGCCATGTTATAGCAGATTGTTTGCCAGAAGATAAGATGAACACTGTATCTAGATTGCAACAAGAAGGCCATGTAGTAGCTATGGTTGGCGATGGTGTTAACGATGCACCAGCCCTCAAAAAAGCCAATGTTGGTATCGCCATGGGTGGCATGGGCAGCGATATTGCTGTAGAAGCATCTGATATCGTCCTCGTTAACGACACGATTGCTGAAATGCCTCATATTGTTATTATCTTGGAAATATAAAACTAATTCTGACGAAGACAGAAATCCATATGTAGGAAAACTTGTAAGCAATCAATAATCTATATGTAGTAAAACTTGTAAGCAATCAATCATTCATAGTAGAATACTCTCAAAAGGAGGTTTATCATGAATACATTAGAATGCATAAAAACACGCCACAGTACGCGTAAATTCAAATCTGAACCGGTTGCACAAGAATTGCTCGACACCGTTATCGATGCAGGTCGTCGCGCGCCAACAGGGGGCAACTTACAGCCTACACATTTCATGGTCATTACCAATCCTGATGTGTTGAACGAATTAGTAACCCTTGTCCAAGAAGAGTATGGTAAAACGGAAGTAACGGAACAAACACCGCCATACATGGTGAATATCATCAAAATGTCCAAAGAGGGCAAATTTGTATTCCATTACAATGCACCGGTACTCATCGTATTGGCTCATAAACCTGTGCTAGCCAATAATTTCTCTGATACGGCTTGTGCTATGGAAAACATGATGCTTGTTTGTAACGAACTAGACTTAGGATCCTGCTGGGTTAACCAATTGCGCCACCTACAAGACAACGAACGCTTAATTAAACGCCTCCGTGAACTCGGCATGGGCGATGATGAAAAAGTATACGCTAGCCTTGCACTTGGCTATCCAGATTTGCCAAACGGATTAAACCGCAGAGAACTCGACATCAAAGGTAATCCTGTAACCTATATTGACTAATAACTATATAGTAAAGGGTCGCGTAAGCGGCCCTTTTTGTTTCTTATATAATGGATTTTATTCTAAAAAACATTAGGAACTTATAATAACCGCAAATTTAGTACTTGCCAATATACCTATACGGGTATATAGTATACATAAGAATTAATACCTATGGGGGTATAAAAATATTATTACTAATATTTTTACTAATGATACGGTTTAGTTGGAGGCAACTATGGTAACTCGAAGCACAATAAAAGACTGGTTTGTAAATCATACGAAATCAATACGAATGGTAATGAACACATTAGATCATACAGATGTAGTATCTATGCCTGTTATGCCCATCCAATGGAATAGCGTATCGCAAGAAGCTTTAACCTGGACCATGCTCGTCGACATGGCTGCGGTAGACGATAAAACAACTCATACCAATACATACCATAATTAAGGATAAATATATTTTTAATATCAAAGGGTGCATGGGATTGCATATCGAAAATAAGTTTTTGATGTGCAATCCCATGCACCCTTTTCTTTATAATCTTTATAAATTCCTAATGGATTCTAATATAAAATGCTATATTGCGATTAGCTAAATATAGATTAGCGTTCATGGCGGATGTGTGGGTGTTTTGAAGCCGACTTTGGCCCTGCGGAGCCCGCAGGGCGGAGACAGACCTGGCCGGTGGAGGCTGAGGAATACCCACACATTCGCCATACTAATTTATATGTTGTCTTAAGCAATATAGCATTTTATTCTTGAAACTCATTAGGAATTTACAAAGATGTATTGACCGCTTAATGGAAAATTGTGTACAATTATTTTAGAAATATTAATGTGTGTGTAATGGAGGGCTAGTTAATGGCAAAAATAGGTACATTGGCAGGTTATGATCGCGTTTCAGAGGTTCCAGAAGATGATTATTTAATGTTGGAAAATCAATTGGGATTTCCTTTGTATGTAGTAGCTAAGGAACTCGTAAATGCTTATCGTCCACATTTGGAACCTTTGAATTTAACATATACTCAATACATTGTCATGATGGCATTGTGGCAATATGGTGAATTATCCGTTAAGGAATTAGGGCAAGTGTTGCGCCTTGATTCCGGTACATTGACGCCATTGCTTAAAAAATTAGAACTAAAAGGGTTCTTAAAACGTAAACGTAGTCGTAATGATGAACGGGTGGTAATGGTTACTCTTTCAGAAGAAGGCCATGCACTTCGCAAGGAAGCTATCGAAGTACCTAAGAGACTCGTAGCTAGTACGCAAGAAGTTTTTACTGTTCATGAAGCTGCTGAATTGAGAAAGTTGCTTAATAAATTATTAGATACCATCGATGCCGCTCATGGTGTTATCAATCCCGAAGATATTAAACGCTAAATAAATATGATATAATTTAATTAGATATTGTATTATTGGGTCATAGAGAGTAGACCTAGTGTTACCCGTTTAGGGTGGAGGCGAACATTATGAATAAGAAATTAGTTACTACATTTGCTCTTGCAGCAACATTATTAGTTGGTTCTGTAGCGAGTGCTGCTAACTGGAACGGTTTGGCAAATTACCCAGAAGTGCCAAACAGTGCGAACGGTACAGAAACTTACTACTTCGACAAAGCATCTCAATTTAATTTGATCGATGGTAGCCGCAACTATGTATTCGGTATTAATGTAGTAAATATGCATAACAACCAATACGGCGAAGCTACATTGTTCAAGTATATTGTGCATCCTAGCTTGCACACTGTATATCGCTTTGCTCCAGATGGTCAATTGTACCAAATCAATCCTGGCACAAACGAATTCAACATGTTCAAAGCTGCTTGGAAAGAAGTATATGGCACAGATTTTGCATTCCCTGATGTAAATGCTGTTCCTGCAACTGTAAACGTTCATGCATAATAATTAAATACTTATAATGATACGTATAATGGTGAAAGTTCTTTATAAGGGGCTTTCACCATTGTTGTATTTATATGAATGTATAGATATCATATAATTATGATGTTGATAGATTGTATGTTAGGTGAAAGCCTATTAACTGTATGTTAGGTGAAAGCTTAACAAGTATTTTAGGAGGTAAGGATGGCAAAATCTGAATTTGCGCAAGCCTATACGGAACGCATGTTCCCCGATATTGCATCGCCAGCAGGATATATAGACCCTGAGTTTGAAGATCTATTTGAAAACTTTGCCTTTCACGAGGTCATTACGGAGGATGGTTGTAATGTAGCAGCGCATAGTCGTTTTTTGGCTATTTTAGCTACCTTGGTTGGAGCCGGTGCTACAGACGAATATTCATTGATGATGCCAGCCGCAATAAATTTTGGTGTTATCCCCGATGAAATCGTAGAGCTCATTTATCAAGCGGTACCGTATCTTGGCATCGGACAGGTGCGTCCGTTCTTTAAAATTACCAATAAGATTCTTGATTATCGAGATGAAGAAATTCAAAACCCTCATCGCAGCACGATTACCAGTGAAAACCGTCTTGAAAAGGGTATCGAAAAGCAAGTGGAAATCTGGGGCGAAGGAATGCGGAACTTCTACCAATCAGGGCCAGAAGATACGCGCCATATCAATAAATGGTTAGCCAACATGTTCGGCGACTACTATACTCGTAAAGGCCTAAGCACTAAACAACGTGAGCTCATTACCTTCTGTTTCCTCATGGCCCAAGGCGGTTGTGAAGCGCAGCTTAAGGCGCATGTCATTGGTAATTTGAACGTAGGAAATGATAAGAGATTTTTAATTAGCATTGCCTCCCAATGTGTGCCGTATATTGGCTATCCACGCGTATTGAACGCATTATCTTGCATTAATGCGGGCTTTACCGAATGGGAAGCAAATCAGTAAATGGGAAATAAATCATTAAATGCTATACTAGCCAAGTTCTATTAGATAACAAGGAGTAATATGATTCTTTCTGGATTAAGTTTAATTATGATTATCGCGTCCATTCCGGCGCTGATCATTGCTGCTGCAGGGCATGAGTATGCTCACGCTAAGGCGGCAGATTTACTGGGTGACCCTACACCGCGTATGATGGGGCGACTTACGATGAACCCTTTTGTACACCTAGACCTCATTGGATCCTTGGCCTTAATCATAGGTGGATTTGGTTGGGCCAAACCAGTTGTGGTAAATCCTACCAATTTTAAGGACCCTCGCACTGATGATATGATTGTATCCATCGCAGGGCCTATGGCGAATCTTGTGATGGCCTTTATCGGCTACGTTGTTATGCGATGCCTGGAAGCAGCGAACTTGTTGGGCAATGACTCCTTATATCTCGTATTGCTTCTCATCGTTGTGTACAACATTAACTTTGCCATCCTAAATTTAATGCCTGTGCCACCCCTCGATGGCAGCCATATTTTGATGAATTTTCTGCCTCTGAAATGGCAAATCCATGTAGCGCGATTCAGCATGGTTTCCTTACTCATCTTAATCGTTATACTAAATTCACCGATTGCTTCGCACATCTTTGTGCCCTTGCAAAAATCTATTTTCTCTGGTTTTGAAAGCATCGTGAATTTGGTGCTATAACCCAACAAAACAGCCCTTTAAACTTAAAAAGCTATTAGTTGATTGTTTATGATCAACTAATAGCTTTTTGTGTTTTAGCAATTAGTACAGGCCTGTACTAATTTTAAAGAGCCCTATATATAGTTCCGCAAAATAGAACAGGCCTGTAGTAATTCTAATGAGCCTTATATATGGTCTTATAAAATAGAACAGGCCTGTTCTATTTTAAAACAAGGGGGGTCTATGTTAAATGCGGCCTTGTTCTTTGAGTTCGGCTAGTAATTTTACGATGCGTGGACCACAGCCCTTACCTCCACAGGCACCAGTGCCTGCTCGAGTTGCTTCTTTTACAGCTGGAAATGTATGAGCCCCATTAAAAATGGCCTCTTTAATCGTTTTGCGTGTAATGCTGCGACATGTACACACCTTTGTTAATTTGTCCAGAATTTCCTCTGGTACTTGGTTATTTTCAAATTCCATATATTCCTCTTGGACTCACATGAGTCATTACATACTAAATTATATCGAAACTTTGCGATATAGTTTAGTATAGCATAGATTATGGTGATTTGTATATCGTGAGCCAATCTGATATGAAGATGTTATACTATAAGCAATATAAATTATACTTGGAGGTTAATATGTTACGACGTATATTGGCAGTAACGATGATTGGTGCACTGGCACTGACATCTGGTTGTACATTCCATAATCCCTTTGCCAAGAAGGCAGAGTCTGTAACCTATGAAGCGGTAGTGCAGAGCGAGTTTTCACCAGAAGAAAAGGTAGATAAACTTGTGGCTAATATGTCCGATGCGGACAAGGTAGGCCAATTGTTGATGATTGGTATTCACGGCACAACCTTGAATGATGACGCGAAATTTATGCTTAACGAATATCGAGTGGGCGGCATTATTCTATTTGACCGCAATATGGAGAGCAAGAATCAGGTGAAAACGCTCATTACCGATATTAATAAGGCCGGTAAAAGTGCAGGTCTTACGCCATTGTTCATCGGCATCGACCAAGAGGGTGGCGCCGTGGCGCGCATGGAGGACAAGTTGATCAAGGTACCCCCTGCAGAAGAGCTGGGTCAAGGTTCTGTTGACCATGCAGCAAATCTAGCTAAACAAGTAGGGACTGAACTTAAGGACCTTGGATTTAATATTAATTTTGCGCCTGATGCGGACTTGGGATTAACTTATGGTCGCTCATATAGCACGAATCCCGACCAAGTTGTGAAATTTGCAGGCGTTGTGGGCAAAGCCTATGACGAATCCGGCCTATGGTATTCGTACAAGCATTTCCCTGGTATTGGCAAAACCGATGTAGACTTACATGCAGATAGTAGCGTAGTGCCTGTGTCTAAAGATACGTTGCTCGCTGAGGATACGAAGGTATTCGTAGACCTTATTCAACAGTCGAAACCAAATACATATATGATTATGGTATCCCATGCGATGTATCCACAAATTGACCCTGATCATCCGTCTAGCTTATCTAAGAAAATCATCACCGATTGGCTTCGCAAGGACATGGGCTATAACGGCGTCGTCGTTACCGATGATATGGACATGGGCGCCCTCGCGAAACACTATACCTTCGGCGATATGGCTGTTCAATCCATTCAAGCGGGCAGTGATATCTTGCTCGTATGTCATGAGTACGAACACATGCAAGAGGCCTATAATGGGCTTATGAAAGCCGTCAAAGACGGCACCATCTCTAAGGAACGGCTGGATGAGTCTGTGAAACGAATCTTGCTCATGAAGATGAATCATGAGATATAAATACTAGGTTAATCCATAGTATATAGTGTATTCATAACAACATATTTATAACCCTATACAGGACTTTTATAAACCGATAGAGAATTACTAAGTATAGTTATTCTCTATCGGTTTATTGTTTATTCGTTAGGAGTGAAGTGTATGTCTCGGAGAATTATGTTGAACGGCACGTCGTATTTTGGACAAGGTGCGATTCAAGAGATTGTAAACGAAATTAAGAATCGCCATTTTAAAAAGGCCCTCGTTACATCTACGCCTGACTTATTTGAGTTTAAGGTGGCTACAAAGGTTACGGATTTGCTTGATGCGGCAGGTATTGCTTACGATGTATATGACAATATTAAGCCGAATCCAACCATTGAAAATGTAACATCTGGTGTGGCTGCTTGTAAGGCAGCTGGTGCTGATGTGATCGTTGCTGTAGGCGGTGGCAGTGCTATAGACACGAGTAAGGCTATTGCTACGATTATGACGAATCCTGAATTTAGTGATGTGCGTAGCCTTGAAGGCGTGGCACCTACAAAACATCCATGCTTGCCGATTATTGCTGTATCTACTACATCCGGTACGGCTGCAGAGGTTACCATCAACTACGTTATCACTGACGTGGAAAAGAACCGTAAATTTGTTTGTGTAGACCCTCATGACATTCCAATTATTGCTATCATCGACCCTGATATGTCCGTGTCCATGCCAACAGGCCTATGTGCCTCGACGGGGATGGATGCACTCGTTCATGCCGTAGAAGGGTATATTACGAAAGGTGCTTGGGAATTAACTGATATGCTTCATTTGAAAGCTATCGAAATCATCGGTCGTTCCTTGCGTAGCGCAGTAGCTGGCGAATACGCAGGTCGTGAAGCGATGTCCGTAGGTCAATATATTGCGGGTATGGGCTTCTCTAACGTAGGCCTTGGCATCGTTCACTCCATGGCCCATCCATTGAGTGCGGTGTACGACATTCCTCATGGTAAGGCTTGTGCCATGCTATTAACAGCAGTATTGAAATTCAACGCCCCTGAAACAGGTGCTAAATACCGTGAAATTGCTCGTGTTATGGGCGTGCCTAATGTGGATGCTATGGATGAAAGCACCTACCGTCAGGCTGCTATCGACGTTATCCAAAAACTAGCCGACGATGTAGGCATTCCTAAATCCCTCAGCGCAGCTGGCGTAAAACGCGAAGATATTCCATTCCTCGCAGAATCTGCTTTCAACGACGCATGTACACCTGGTAATCCACGAGATGTAACTGTTGACGAAATCATTAGTATTTATGAATCTATATTCTAATTACGTGTAATCAATAACAATCTTGTACAGCATCTATATGGTGAATCATTAATCATATAGATGCTGTTCTTTTTTGCTCACGAATTCGTGAGTAAGATATTTACATAATGTAGATATAAGGATATACTGTGAGTAAAGAGGTCAGGAGGTGTGAAAATGAAGCATACTGGGCATACAAAGAATACAGAAAATATAGGGTTGATTGAAGATTTGCGAACGGAATTTAAAAGTGATGTTAAGAAACTTTCAGAAGAAACAATAGTCGAGGCCGTTGTAGCATTGGCAAATACAGAGGGTGGTACATTATATATTGGCGTAGAGGATGATGGGACTATTACGGGCGTGCATAAAAACCACCAGTCTACATCGGGGTTAAGTGCTATGATTTTTAATCGTACGGTGCCTAATGTTTCTGTTAGTACAGATATTATGTACAGTTTTACAAAACCTATTATTAGTATTGCGGTTCCAAAGAGTTATGAGTTGATTTATACGTCGAGTGGACGGGCATTACAACGACGGTTAAAAGGGGATGGTACGCCAGAAAATTACCCGATGTTTTTACGTGATATTCGGCGTTATATGGTAAATGCCTATGGTCTAGATGTGTCGGCCTATCCGGTGTTAGATGCGACATTTGATGATTTGTCCTTGCTTGAGTTTGAAAGAATGCGCTCCATGATTTCTAAGTATAGAGGAGATCAGTCGCTACTTGAGCTGGATAATTTGAAATTAGCTCAAGCCTTACAATTAGTACAAACCGTAGATGATACCGTTCACCCAACAATGGCTGGATTGATACTACTAGGTAAAGGCGAGCGAATCAGGGATTTAATACCGACTGCAGAGTCTGCTTTCACCATGATGAAAGGCACTAAATTAATTAGGAATGTATCAGAGCATATCCCTGCACTGCAGGCCATTGAGCACTGTATTGAATCGTTAGATTTAGTCAATATGATGACGGAACTATTTCCTGGCCCGGTTGCTGTTCGATTGATGGATATAGACCCTATTTCTTTTAGAGAGGCATTAGTAAATGCTTATTCTCATAGAGATTACACGGAAATGGGGCGCATTCGTGTTGAAATTAACGATGAGCAAATATCAATCACGAGTTCTGGCGATTTTATGCAAGGGATTACACCCAATTCCGTATTGTTTGCAGAACCTCGTAGTCGTAATACCGTATTAGCCGATGCTTTCAAACGAATCGGATTGGCTGAAAAGACGGGGCGTGGTGTGGATAAAATTATTGAACCATCACTATTTGCAGGGCGTCCGGTACCTCGATATGACGAGTCTACAAGTACTTATGTGCGCGTTGTTTTTGATAAGGCACCCGTAGATGATAATTTTGTTACCCTAATTGTACAAAATCAGGTCAAGTCCAACATGGAACTTAGCTTAAGAGGGTTAATGGTTTTGTATAGTATACGTAAACTCAAACAATCTAGTATGGACGATATTATCCATGATTGTCAGTTATCTCCTACTATCTGTGAAATGAATGTTCAACAATTATTAAAGATGAATATTATCCAATCGGTCGATATGGATGGTAAGCAGTTGTATTATTTGAATACTGCTGATTATGTATATCGATTACATGGAACCTCGCAAGTATATGATGTTACACCGACTTATGGAAATCCATATATTAAAGCCTTCCATTCGTTGCTCAATGCTGCTGATCAAGTGACGCGTACAGACGTGGCCAATGCACTAGGTATTTCTAAACCGCAGGCATATCGGCTGATTATGAAGTTATTCAATAAGGGTATTCTTGAAAAAGTAGGAAACGGCAAGTATACTAGTTATAAATATACTGATACGTATGTAGCGGAGAAACTTCGTTTAGAACGGATGACAGAGAAATCGTTGTTGCCGTCCATTTAGAGGATTTCGTTTTATTTGGAGAATTCTACATAGATTAGACTGATGTTCGATATGTTTTCCACGAGGAGGAGAATGCATGAAACTTTGGAAAATGAATAAACGCAGCTCTACCTTGGCGGATATGTCGATGAATCGCGTGTTATTATCTGAACTCATTGCTAAAGGGGCTTTGGTGGGTATTATTGCAGGGTTCTTCGGTGCAGCCTATCGCTATTTAATCCTTGAGTCCGAACATATCCGATGGCATCTAATGGGGAATATTTCCTTGGAATGGGCTATTGGTTGGCTTATTGCGATGGTCGTATTCGCCTTTATCGTTGATCGACTCTTAACGTGGGCTCCATTATCTGGCGGTTCCGGTATCCCTCAAATTGAAGGGGAAATGCTTGGCATGTTCGACATGAAGCCGTATCGTACGCTCATTTCCAAGATGATTGGCGGCGTACTAACCGGCTTTGCAGGATTTTCCGTGGGCCGTGAAGGGCCAGCCGTGCAAATCGGCGGCTCTGCCGGTAAAATCGTATCGTACTGGATGAACTCGGGCCTTCGTGAACAGCGAATTCTTACATCGGCTGGTGCCGGTGCGGGCTTAACTGCTGCCTTTAGTGCGCCTGTGTCAGGGGCTATGTTCGTCTTTGAAGAGGTGCATAAAAGCTTTTATCCGTACCTCGTCATTCCCACCTTCGTGGCTACGCTCATATCGAATTACATTACGGTAACCATCTTTGGCCTCACGCCGGCCCTCGGATTCTCCGTGACCTCAGGGATGCCTCTCAACTATTTTCCTGTTCTTCTTGGCGTCGGCGTTTTGATGGGTCTTTGCGGCGTATTATTTTGTCGCATGATATTTGCCTTTAAACGCTTCTTCGAGTGGATGAAATGCTCTCGTTTCTTAAAACTTGTGATTACTTTTGTGACTGTGGCCGTTATCGGCTTTGATTCCCAGCTTTTATTGGGCGGTGGCAATGATCTAGTAGGGCAGCTAGCCTTTCAGTCTCATGGCGTATTGCTCCTCGGCGGCATTGTGCTGGGTAAAATCTTGCTCACCACGTTTTGTTATGGCAGCGGCGCACAGGGCGGCATCTTTCTACCGATGCTTGTTATCGGTGCATCAGCCGGTGCTTTTTGTGAAAGCCTGTTTTCATCGGTAGGGTTAATATCTCCCGATTTCGTTCCACAATTCGTTATCTGTGCCATGGGGGGCATGCTAGCGGCCGCTATGCGTACCCCAATTTTGGCGATTTTACTCGTACTTGAAATGACGGATAGCTTTTCCAATATCTATGCTATTGGTATCGTGACTATCGTAGCATACTTAGTGGCAGAAATGCTGAAAGAACCACCTATTTATGATTCCTTATTACAAGCTATGAGCGGACAAAGCAATTTGGAAAATGTACAAACCTTCTTCCAAACCAAGGTGCCTGTAGTGGCATCCTATGTGGATACACAACTACAAGACCTCAACTTACCAGACGGCACCTTAATCGTCAGCATTCGCCGGAATGGAACATACATCGTGCCTTTAAACGATGTAAAACTACAACCGGGTGATGAACTACAAGTATCGTGTGAACGAGGACGATTAAAAGCAGCGAAATCTTATTTCCAATCTAATTAGTTTAAAAGATGTATAGGGCTGAGGCCCTATTAAAAAACTCCACCGGCCGGGTCTGACTTCGGCCTGCGGCCTTCGCAGGGCCAAAGTCGTTTTTTAGTAGGGCCTCAGCCCTTTATCATTTAGACCCATATAGATTGGAAATACGATTTAGCTGCATTGCCACAGGTAGTAGAGAAAAGGACCCGAAGTCGTTTTTTTGAGGTGGCTCACCTTTTTTCACATCTTCAGCTATAGATTGGAAATAAGATTTGGCTGCATTGCCACAGGAAATAGAGGAAAGAAAATGAATTGTTTAATTTGAGGTTACTGATTTTTATTATCCATAGTTAAAATGATATAGTTAAACTCTTTTTTGTTATAGTGTAGATAAATCTTTTTTTCAATCTAGGCTGAACTGAATTAGAAGATGTGAGAGCCCTCTGAAGGAATCGACTTTGGCCCTGCGGAGCCCGAAGGGCGTAGGCAGACCCGGCCGGTGGAGATTTCTTTAGAGGGTTCTCGCATTCCTAAGTATTTAAGTTTAATTGGATTGAGAATAAGATTTAGCTGCTCCTGAGTATTTCTGTTATACTTAATGTATATACAACAGGAGGTGCCGATATGAAGACGTATTCTTTTCCTTATGATTATAAAAGTGTAGATGTGTCTATTGATGAACGGTTCGTGCAAGGGGTTCTTGTGTCTAATGCGGCGGCGTATAAGGCGGAGAAGAGTCCAGCTGAGCTTGTTGAGGAGGCGCTTGATCACCCTATTAATAGTCCGTCTCTTGAATCATTGGTTGAGGGCAAACGTAATATGGTTATCATTACGAGTGACCATACGCGCCCTATGCCTAGTAAGGTGACGTTGCCGATTTTGCTCCGTCGCATTCGCGCGGTGAATCCGACGATCGATATTACGATTTTGATTGCTACTGGCTTTCACAGGGCCATGACGCATGAAGAGATGGTGCATCGGTTTGGCGAGGATATCGTGAATAATGAAAAACTCATCAATCATGATTCTGAGGATGCTGCGAATATGGTGGAAATCGGCACATTGCCATCTGGCGGTAAGTGCGTCATCAATCGCTTGGCGGTGGAAACGGAATTGCTCATCTCCGAAGGGCTTATTAATCCTCATTTCTTCGCGGGCTTCTCGGGCGGCCGCAAATCCGTGTTGCCTGGCGTTGCATCCAAGGTGACGGTGTTGGCTAATCATTGTGCCGAATTTATTGAAAGCGAGCATTCCCGGACTGGTAAAATCGATGAAAATCCGATTCACAAGGATATGTTGTACGCTGCACGAAAAGCGAATTTGCAGTTCATCCTAAATGTTATCATCGATAGTAAAAAGGAAATTATTAAGGCTGTAGCAGGTGATTGTGTGGATGCGCATAAGGAAGGATATGAGTTTATTCGTTCCTTGTCTTCTGTGAAAGCCATTCCTGCTGATATTGTTATCACTAGCAATGGTGGCTATCCATCTGACCAAAACCTATATCAATCCGTAAAGGGCATGACTGCTGGCGAAGCCTCTTGTAAGGATGGCGGTGTTATCATCATCGCTGCTTCCTGTAAAGAAGGTCATGGTGGTCAAGCATTATATGAGGCTTTCAAAAACATGGAAAGCCCTCAAAAAATCCTCGATGATATTCATGGTGTACCTCGCAATGAAACGAAGCCATATCAATGGAAAATTCAAATTTTAGCGCGTATTTTGAATCATTATAAGGTCATCGTTGTGACCCAAGATTGTGATCACCAAATTATCAGTGATATGCACATGACGCCTGCGTCTACATTGGATGAAGCATTGAGCATCGCCCGTGGAACTATGGGTCCGGATGCATCGATCACTATTATTCCTAATGGATCTACAGTGATTGTAGAGTAGAGGTATCCATATGACTGATAATATCGTTTTATTCTATCTATTTTTTATCGTAGTCGGATTTTTTACGGCTATGTTAGGGACTATTATTGGTGCTGGCGGTGGTATCGTGTTTGTACCTTTGTTTATGTACTGGTTCCCAGAGTGGTCCCCATCCATGATCGTTGGTACATCGCTGTTTTCTGTTATGTGTAATGCTATTTCAGGATCATTGGCATATCTTAAACAGAAAAAGGTATATATTAGTGCCGCTCTAATCTTTAGTGTAGCCACATTTCCAGGGGCTATTATAGGGGCTCAAATGTCTGATGAATTTTCTGGACCGGGATTTAAATTTGCCTTTGGTTGCTTTATGCTCTGTGCCTCATTTCTAATTGGCTTTAAGAACTTTGGTAAAAAAGGAGAACGTAAGGAAGAATCATTAACCAAGGAGCAGGTGACGTACAATAAACCAGTCGGTATTGGCATTAGTATTATTGTTGGGTTTATTTCTAGTATTTTGGGTATCGGTGGCGGGCTCGTGCACGTGCCGGCTCTTATCTATATTATGGGCTTTCCAACACATTTAGCAACCGCTACAAGCCATGCTATTTTGGCTGTATCTACGGCGGTTGGTGTTATTACCCATCTTGTAGAGAACCACATCGTATTTAATATTGCCATTCCTGCTAGTATCGGCGCCATATTTGGGGCCCAAGCAGGCGCTCAAATAGCAAAACGACTCAGGGCTAAGGCCATCTTGGCACTTATGAGCATCGGCGTATTTGCATTGGCGATTAAATTAATTATTGGATCTGGGATATTGTTTTAAGTAGGATAGATATTCATATACATTGCTTTTTAAAATTAGAACAGGCCTGTAGTAATTTATAAGAGCACTTAAATATGATGCTTTTACAAATAGAACAGGCCTGTACTAATTTATAAGAGTACCTATATAGTCTAAACATAAGAAAAATATATAAAAGGGCTGTAACAGAAATGAGATTACCTCATTTTTGCTACAGCCCTTTTGTCTGTACTTTTTAGCATCTATTCCTAAAACGCATAACTAATTTATATTGATAATTCCTAATGTGTAATATACAGGATACTAGGAAAATTTACATAAATATTCATATGTTGGTGTAGATCTGTATTCATGCTATAAACCTCTTAATCCCCATGAATACGCATATTGATAGGGGATACCCATAGGGGCTTTCATAAGTGGTTATCATATATTTTTATTGATGTGTGTTCCTAGGAAATGCACTTGTTTTTCTGGTAAATGAAATCAACTTTCAACTAAGTCGTATTTTGTATTGCGTATCTATAGAATTTATATTTCATATACAATTTATGCATAATGGTAGCGACCGAAATGAGAACGGCGTATACTAGTTATAAAAGAAATTTTCCTAAGGATAGGATTGGAGGCTTTTCAAGTGAGTACATTAGTTAAAGATTATGATCGTTTTGCCAAAGAGGCGCAAGCGATTTGTAAGGATCGTGTTTATACAGACCGTCTGCGCCGTTATGCGTATGGTGTAGATGCATCTTGTTACAGTTATTTACCAAAAGTAGTGGTAAAAGCAGAAAACGAATCCGAAGTACGTCGTCTTATTCGTTTGTGTCAACAATGCGGCACACCATTTACATTCCGTGCAGCTGGTTCTTCTTTATCTGGTCAATGTTCCAGTGAAGACGTGCTTATCGTATGTAATGATGGCTTCAAAAAAATGGAAGTTATCGACGATGGCAAAGCATTGCGTTGTGAATGTGGTGTTATCGGTTCCGATGCAAATGATTTGTTGAAACCATATAACCGTAAAATCGGTCCAGATCCTGCAACGCTTGCAACAGCATTGGTAGGCGGTATTTTGAACAATAACTCCTCCGGTATGTGCTGTGGTACTGCACAAAACTCTTATAAAACAATTCGCTCTATTCGCGTTGTCTTATTAGATGGTTCTATTTTGGATACATCCGATAAAAAGAGCATCGATCAATTCCTAAAAGAAAAACCTCAAATGGTTGAAGATATTTTGCAATTGCGCAAAGAAATCTTGGCTGATGAAGAGTTGACTCATTTGATTCATCATAAATACAAAATCAAAAATACTACAGGTTACGGCTTGAACTCCCTTGTAGATTTTGAAGATATCATCGATATTATCAATCACTTGTTCATCGGTTCCGAAGGTACATTGGGCTTCGTATCTGAAATCGTGTACAACACTGTTGAAGATGTACCTCACAAAGGTTGCGGTCTCATGTTCTTCAGCACATTGAACGACGCATCTCTTGCCGTTGTAGCCTTGGCTAATATGGGCCGTGAAAAGGTTGTTGCTGCTGAAATGATGGACTATCAATCCTTAAAAGCAGTTCAAACTCTAGATAATGTACCTGACTTCGTTCGTGAAGTTCCAGAAGGTACAAGTGCTATTTTGTTCCAAACTGAAAGCTATTCCAAAGAAATTGTTGATGAAAACTTGGCTTTCATTAAAGAACAATTGAAAGATATTCCAACAGCTATTCCAAGTCTTTATTCTCAAGATCCTAAGGAATACGATTCCTGGTGGGCAATCCGTAAAGGTATCTTGCCAATCGTTGGTGGTCAACGTAGAAAAGGTACTACTGTTATCACAGAAGACGTTTGCTTCCAAATCGAAGACTTCACTAAGGGCATCGAAATGCTTACTGAATTATTCCACAAATACGATTTTGTTGATGGTGGCGTAATCTTCGGTCATGCGTTGTCCGGTAACGTTCACTTTAACATTACTCCTGATTTCAGCGATCCTAAAGATACTAAGAACTTCGGCGATTTGGTAAAAGAAATGTCCGAACGCGTATCTGGTTTTGGTGGTTCTTTGAAAGCTGAACATGGTACAGGTCGCATGGTGGCACCTTTCATTGAAATGGAATGGGGCCGCAAAGCGTACGAAATCAACCGTCGCATCAAAGCAATCTTTGACCCTACTCGCATCTTGAACCCTGATGTTATGATTACTGATGACCCAGATGTGTACAAGAAAAACCTTAAAGCACAATGCGTTATTGATGATGCTTTCACAATCTGTATGGAATGTGGTTTCTGTGAAAAGAACTGCCCTAGCCGTAATTTGACATTGACACCACGCCAACGTATCGCATTGTTGCGCGAAACTAAACGCCTTGAAAATGAAGGCAATTTCGCTGTAGCAAACGAACTTAAAAAAGGTTATGAATATTTCGGCGTTGAAACTTGTGCTGCATGCTCCATGTGTAAAGGTCTTTGCCCACTTAGCATCGATACTGCACAAATCGCATTATCCATGCGTCGCATCGATCCACCAGCACCTGGTTTGGCTAAGAAAATTTACGATAACTTCTCCAGTACTCTTGAAATGTGCCGTGCCGGCGTAAGCCTTGAAGGCATTGCTGGTGCTATTATCACACAAAAAGCAATTTCCAAAATCACTGAAGGTTTACATGGCGTAACTGGCGTAACACCTTATGTACCTAAAACAACACCTAAGGCTAACCGCTATAAATTGAAAAACCGCATTAAACCTACTAACTTTGAAAAGGTTGTATACTTCAGTACTTGTGCGAACCGTGCGTTCCGTCAAAACCAAGGTTATGATGATCAACGCAGCTTGCAACAAGTTGTTGAAAGCCTCTGCAATAAGGCTCAAATCGATATCATCTATCCTGAACATATCGAAAACCTCTGCTGTGGCTTGAGCTTTGAAAACTACGATGACGTACATGAACGTGCTGTAAAAGATTTACACGATGCGTTGATGAAAGCATCTCAAAATGGTAAATACCCAATCGTTATCGACCATAGTGCATGCTTCAACCACGCATTCAAACATATGCCAGATTTAGAAATCAATGATATTTCTGAATTCTTATGCAAATTCGTAGTACCTCGTCTTGATATTACAAAATGTGATGAACGCGTTCTTGTTCATAAACAATGTAAAATCAAAGTATTGGGCAAATCTCAATACATCGAAGACTTGGCACGCCTCTGCTCTGACCATGTATTTAATATCAAATCCTTTGCATGTGATGGCTTTGCCGGTCAAAAAGGTTTCTTCACACCAGAACTTAATAAATGTGCTACAAAAGACCTTGCTAGTGAAGTTGCCGAATATGGTGCTACACTTGGCGTAAGCTCCAGTTCTACATGTGAAATTGGTCTTGGTGAAAGCGGCGGCATCCCATTTGTAAGCGTTGCATACTTGTTGGATCGTTGCTCTAAGGCTAAAAACTAATATGTAAAAGCTATAATTGATAGTGTTTACTAGTTGTAGATTTCTATGCTATATTACTCATAGGTAGAGTGTATGAAATTACCGACAATATAACGAAAAAGGACGAGTTGCGGCTCGTCCTTTTTTAATGTATTATTTTAGTACCTTTATGATGTATTAGATAGATAAGGAAGAGATAGTTAATGAAATATATTCTATTATGTATCTGTTTATTTGCTTTATTAGGTTGTAGTACAGATACTAAGTCTCAGCAAGATACTAAGCCTACAACAACCGCTAATGAACAGGCTAAAACAACTCAAGGTCAAGATGAACATGTAACTGTCGCTAAACAAGCCCTATCGTCTGGCAATTATAATAAGGCGATAGAAGAATCGACAATAGCTATTAATGTAAATGCGAATAATGCTGAAGCTTATTCTATCCGCGGTTTTGCCACAGCACTCAATGGCGATACCGCTAAAGGTTTGATTGATACTAAAAAGGCCTATGATTTAGACCCTAATAATGTGGCTAACTATTATAATATGGCCATGGTTTATAAGCTACAAGGTCAATTAAATGAGTCTAAACAATGGTTTGAAAAGGTATTAGAAAAGGACCCTAGCAACACCTGGTCTGTGTATGGTATTGCTACCATTTATGCAGACCAAGGAGATGATACTAAGGCCCTTGATTGGCTTGAAAGAGCAATTAAAATAGATCCTTCTGTAAAGGCGGTTGCTGCTGAACAAAATCACTTTGAACGCTTTCATAATAATGAAAGATTTAAACAACTCGTTGATTTATAATGTTTTTTCTACTAATGCTTCTTGTAATAATTGTGAGAAATTGATTCCCTTTTCTAAGGCGCGGTCGTTAAGCCATGCGGGAATTGTTAATGTTTTTTTGATGGATTTGCTGTTTTTAGCAAGGTCAATATCCGTTTGCACTAATGTAGGATAGGTTGTATCTGTACAAGGTAAGTTGCGGATAGATGTAGGCGTAGGTAAGTTTTCTCCATCTTCTAGAGCTCCTAAAATATACAGTTCCATAGCCTCTTGTGCATTAGTTACAAGTTCTGTTAGTGTTGAACCAGTGCTGCTTGTATATTCTAAATCTGGAAATTCAGCCCAGAAACCATCAGAATCATCGTGGATTATAGCCGGGTATATAAACTTCATAGGGCCTCCTTATTTTAGTCCTGTTCTCTTCAAAATGGCATTTAATAAACCTGTAGGTACATCTTTTCCGTGTACGGCAATCACTTCAACTTAATCATCTTTTTTCAAACGATGGTGGCTACCGCGCTGCCGTACATCCTTCCAACCACTTTTCAACAGTCATTTTAATAGATCTTTATCTTTCATATTCTCTCCTTTACATAATAACACGTGTACACGTATAAAACAATTGTTAGGAGTTATTTCTTATTATCTGTAGTTTAACAGTATATAAATAAAAATAGGGGTGACTATTGGTCACCCCTGACTCTATTGGTCACTTGACAAATGATAGTTATATGATTTTTGTGCATTGGTTCTATTTATATAAATCATAATGATATATAATTAGAATGTATAAACTAAGCTGTATATTGATGAAAGGAGAGAATTCATCATGAAACCACTTGGCAAAAGGCTCGCAATGGCTGTATTGTGTGCAGTAACGCTGACATCACCGTTGTTTTTGAGCGGTTGTAGCATGTCAGAACTCTGGCAGGGCACTGAGCAGAGCCGCAAGGAGATTGCACAGCGGTCGGAACAGAATCAGGTACAGCTATTTAATCAATATGTGAAAGCCATAAGCCGATATAATCGTATGTCTGTTATGTTTGATTATGCGAATACACCGACGATTAATGATTTAAAAGCAGGCAAGCATTTAACTGTATTTAATACACCGAACTTTAAGCAGCTACAAAAAGAATTAGAAGAGGCTAAGCAAGAGGGTATTCCTTATGATGAAATGAAGGAGCCCCTAGATAAGTTGCTTTCAAAATTGAATGAAATCACACCGGTAGCCGAAGAATTGGATGCATATTATAAATCTAAAGGATACACCACAGATAACCATGCTAAGGAACAGCAATTAGGTCCAAAATATGTACAGTTGTATGAGCAATTTGTGCCTATCTATGCGGACTTTGATAATCTGATGCATAAAATTAACCTCGATCGATTGCAACAACGATTACAACAATTGCGTGATGCAGGTAAGAAAAATGCAGCCGCTGCACAAGAGGTTCATTTGAGGCTTACCGCTGTTCTTGAAAAGCTAGATGGTGAAAACCAACCGGATGTGAACGCGATTAATCAAGAGTTACAAGCAATTGGTGATTTGTCTAATGGTATTACTAGCTCTAATTATGATACTGTTAAGAGCTCCGTAAACTCTACAATCGGCGCTATTCGAACTTATATGGCTTCAAAACAAGATAAGGATTATAATCGTATGGTTGAGGCTTACAACCATTATATTTCTAATATGAATACGACCGATATGAATGAGCTGGATTAATAAGCGTTGAGTTTCCAGTACGTTATATGAATACAAAAAGGCTGTATCAAATGAAAATGTCATTTGATACAGCCTTCTTTTAGCTTCTCTTACGAGCTGATGGTATTCGATTAGATAATGAGAATAATACGAGTGCGACCCAGATACAGCCGAATGCTATGAGTTGGGCTGTACCAAAGCTTTCACCAAAGTAGAAGATGGCTAAGAAGAAGCCCATGGTAGGAGACAGGTATTGTAAAAATCCGAGAATGTTTAGGGGCAATAGACGAGCACCATATGAAAAGAGAATGAGCGGGATTGATGTGGTGAGGCCGGCGCCGATGAGGAGGAGACCGGTCGGCGTTAGGTTATCGATAAAGGCCCACGAGGTGGTATCCACAGCTACTAAATACCATAATGCTACCGGTGTGACGAGCCATGCCTCGAAGGCGATGCTCGAAAATGGATGGATGGTGAGACGTTTTTTGACGGCCCCATAGAGGCTAAAGGATACGGCTAGAATGATGGATACAATTGGTAATGTACCCATTTGGAATGTCATAATGGACACACCTAAGACGGCGATAGCGATGCTGAGTTTCTGTGGCCATAGCAAGGTTTCTTTATAGATTAGGATGCCTAGTAATACATTGAGCAATGGGTTGATGTAATAGCCGAGGCTCGTGTCGAGTACGTGCTGATTTGTAACGGCCCAAATGTAGGTAAACCAGTTGACGCTGATCAGCACAGCGGCCAGTAATAGTAGTCCTAATTGCGTAAGATGGGTGTGCAAATGTTGTATGTCGATGCGCAGTTGTTCACGTCCCGTAGCGATGACGAGAAAGAACATCCAAAAACCGGACCATATGATGCGGTGCGATAATACGGAAAAGGATGATACTTGGTTTAAAAGCGCCCAATAGAGGGGCAGCAAGCCCCATATTAAACAGCACAGTAATGTGGTGCTGAGACCTTTTTTGTTTATTTCGTTCATAATACGACCTCCCACTCGTAGAATTATTATAACATGGTGATTATGTAGTGGAGTTGACTTATATATGGAATACTTGAAATCATATCTATGCGTTTTTGTTATTGCATGCATGAGTTAATTATAACTTAAAATTTAGCACTTATGATTTCCGGTTATGTTCATTGACTTTGTGAATAATTTTACACTATATTGGACATAGAACAACGAATATGGAGAATAGGTGTCGCAAGACTTAATAGAGAAATCGGTACAAGCCGATGCGGTCCCGCCACTGTGAGGATGAGCCTGCTTTCAAAAATGCCACTGGAGCAATCTGGGAAGGCGAAAGCAAGGTGTTGACCCCAAGCCAGGAGAACTGCCTATTTGATAATCACCGTTATGTACCTACGAGCGATAGGAAGGGGATTGAGGTATGCTAGATACAGTGCTTTGGCTACAGTGTTTTTAGTGTACCATTCAATATGTAACCTAACGTGTCACTCTCGGGTGGCACGTTTTTTATTTGCCACATTAGAGAGTCTGTTTTATATGGCATAGGCTTACTAGTTTAATCGGAGAAGCATCATATGTTGATGGGCACATATTTGCGCCTATGTAACTCATATACAAGCAACTCACTGGTACGGTGCGCTGTTCCCCTGTATGGTTTCAAGTTGAAAAGGAGGCACATATATGTCTGACAAAAAGACTTCAAAGGACGCTGAACGCGATTTACTGGCGCCTGTATCCTTTGATGAGTTTGAGAAACCTACGTATGAACGATGGCAGGCTGAGGTTGAAAAGGCGTTAAAAGGTGGCGATTTCAATAAAAAAATGTTCACCAAAACCTATGAAGGTATTACGTTACAACCTATTTACACACCTGCATTGCATCAGGAAAAGATTCCTAAGGGCGTTTATCCTGGCGCAGGCGAGTTCCTACGTGGTACAAAAGCAAGCGGCTATATTAAAGATTCTTGGGGTGTATCCCAATATGTGGACGAATCCTTACCTAAGGATGCCAATCATGCAAGTTTATACGAAATTGTGAAAGGCGCTACCATTCACAACATTCGCCTTGATGAAGCAACACGCCATGATCAAGACGTGCAAGTAGGCGCATCTGTTGGCGTAGGTGGCACATCCTTGTCCACAATGGACGATTGCAGCCAATTAATTGAACGATTTAATCTTAAGGAAAATCCTTTATACATTGAAACTGGCGCATCTGCAGCAATCTTGCTAGGTATGTTGTCGGCTACTGTGAAAGCTTCTAAAAAGCAAACATCCGATTTGAAAGGTCTCGTTGGTGCAGATCCTATCGGCGTGTGGGCTAAAGACGGTGCATTACATATGTCTTTAGATACTGCTTTTGATGAAATGGCACATACTGTTGTATGGTCTAAGGAACAAGCACCTGAGCTTAAAACGGTGCTCGTATCCGGCGATGTATACGCTAATGGCGGTGCTAACGATGTGCAAGAGGTTGCTTATGCATTGGCAACAGCTGTTTGCTACGTACGTCAATTAGCACAACGCAACATCGATATTCACACCATCGCTAAGAGCATGATGTTCACATTCTCCTTGGGTGCTAACTTCTTCATGGAAATTGCTAAATTGCGTGCATTGCGCGTACTTTGGGCATGCATCATGGAAGCTTTTGGCGCAGAAGAAGCTGACCGCGCTGTTCATGTACACGGCAGAACATCTGCTTTCACAAAAACTGTATACGACCCATATGTAAACTTGTTGCGTAACACCACACAAGCATTCTCTGGCGTTGTAGGCGGTCTCAATAGCCTTGAAGTATCTCCATTCGACCAACCAATTCGCAAATCCGATGAATTCTCTCGTCGCATTGCTCGTAACATCCAAGTTATGTTGCAAACTGAATTCGAATTGCGTCAACCAGTCGATCCTGTAGGCGGTTCCTGGTATGTAGAAACATTGGCTGCTGAATTATGCGAAAAGATTTGGAATGAATTCCAAACTATCGAATCTAAAGGCGGTATCATTGCTGCATTGAAGGAAGGGTATCCTCAAGCGCAAGTTAAGACGATTCTTAATGAACGCTTTAAGAACCTTGCATTCCGTAAGGATGTAGCCGTTGGTAACAACATGTACGCGAACATGACGGAAGAATTGCTTGATCCAAAACCTGAAAATCAAGAAACATTGCGTCAAAAACGGGTAGCTCATCTCGAAGAATACTTGGCAACGGCAGATCCAGACGCGGTTGTAAAAGCTCAATCTACACTCGAAGCAAGCACAACGGAACCAGGTGCATTGATTGGACTCATCGAACTTGGGGCATTGCAAAAAATGACAATGCGTCAAATCCGTAAGGCCTTGGATGCGGGCGATATTTCGTCTGAAACAATCGAACCTATCACAGCTCATCGTTGGACGGAACAATTTGAAGCCCTTCGTATGCGTACGGAAAATTATAAACAACGCACAAAGGATAATGTGAAGGTATTCTTGGCTAATATGGGCCCTATTCCTCAACATAAACCTCGTGCAGATTTCTCCACAGGCTTCTTTGAAGTAGCGGCATTCGAAGTTATTAAAAATGACGGTCATGAAACAACGGCTGATGCGGCCAAAGCAGCTCGTGAAAGTGGCGCTGATGTAGTAGTTATCTGTTCTACAGATGCTACATATCCTGAATTAGTACCACCACTCGCTAAGGAATTGAAAGAAACTATGCCTCACGTAACGGTTATTTTAGCAGGTGCACCTTCTAAGGAATTAGAACCTGTATACCGTGAAGCCGGTGTAGATGATTTCATCTCTGTTCGCGCAAACTGCTACGAAATTCTACATGCGTTACAAGATAAGAAAGGGATGTGAGCTCATGTTTAAAAATCCAGACTTCTCCTCTCTTGGCTTGGGATCTCAGACTGCCACATCTCGCGATGCATGGCTTGCTGAGCTTAAAAAAGAAACGGGAAAGAACTTTGAAGAATTATATAACACAACAATGGAGCAAATCCAATTAAAACCTCTCTATACAGAGATGGATTATGAAGGAATGACACACCTAGACTATATGGCTGGTATACCTCCATTCTTGCGTGGACCTTACTCTACCATGTACGTAACTCGTCCTTGGACAGTACGTCAATACGCAGGTTTCTCCACAGCCGAAGAATCCAATGCGTTCTATCGTCGTAACTTGGCAGCCGGTCAAAAAGGTTTGTCTATCGCCTTTGACCTTGCTACTCACCGTGGTTATGACTCCGACCATCCTCGCGTAGTGGGCGACGTTGGTAAAGCGGGCGTTGCGGTAGACTCCATCCTCGATATGGAAATTCTATTCTCCGGTATCCCTCTTGACCAAATGTCCGTATCCATGACAATGAACGGCGCTGTATTGCCTGTTATGGCGTTCTACATCCTAGCTGGTGAAGAACAAGGCGTTGATAAAAAGGTTATGGCTGGTACAATCCAAAATGATATCTTGAAAGAGTTCATGGTACGTAATACCTATATTTACCCACCAGCTACGTCCATGCGCATTATCGGTGATATCTTTGCGTATACATCCCAGTACATGCCTAAGTTCAACAGTATTTCCATTTCTGGCTACCATATGCAAGAAGCGGGTGCAACGGCGGATATCGAATTAGGTTACACATTGGCCGATGGTCTTGAATACATCCGTACCGGTGTAAATGCAGGCCTCCATGTTGACCAATTCGCTCCTCGTTTGTCTTTCTTCTGGGCAATCGGCAAAAACTACTTCATGGAAGTGGCAAAAATGCGTGCAGCACGTATGTTGTGGGCTAAGATTATTAAGAGCTTCGGTTCTGAAAATTCAAAATCCATGGCACTTCGTACACACAGCCAAACTTCTGGTTGGTCTTTAACAGAACAAGATCCATTCAACAACGTTGCCCGTACATGTATGGAAGCGATGGGTGCTGCGTTGGGTCATACGCAATCCCTACATACGAATGCGCTTGATGAAGCCATCGCGTTGCCTACAGACTTCTCTGCACGTATTGCGCGTAATACACAACTTTACATTCAAGATGAAACTAAGGTATGTAAGGTTATTGATCCATGGGGCGGTTCCTACTATGTAGAAGCATTGACTGATGAATTGATTCGTCGCGCTTGGGGTCATATTCAAGAAATCGAATCCCTTGGTGGTATGGCGAAAGCGATTGACACTGGTCTTCCTAAGATGCGTATTGAAGAAGCGGCAGCTCGTCGCCAAGCTCGTATCGACTCTGGCCGTGAAGCTATTATTGGTATCAATAAATATCGTCTAGATAAAGAAGATCCATTGGATATCCTCGACGTAGATAACACGGCTGTACGGGAAGCGCAAATTCGCCGCTTAGAACAATTGCGTGCTAACCGTGACGAAGACAAGGTTCAATCCTGCCTCGAAGCGATTACAAATGCCACAGAATCTGGGGAAGGCAACTTGCTTGCTCTTGCACTTGAAGCAGCTCGTGCTCGTGCATCCTTGGGCGAAATTTCCTTCGCTGTTGAAAAAGTTTGCGGCCGTCATAAAGCGGTTATTCGCTCTATTTCTGGTGTATACTCTAGCGAATTTGAAGATGACGATGTAATCAAAGAAGTACGTCGCATGGCGGATGATTTCGAAGAACTCGAAGGTCGTCGTCCACGTATCATGATTGCTAAAATGGGTCAAGACGGTCATGACCGCGGTGCCAAAGTTATCGCTACATCCTTCGCGGATATGGGCTTTGACGTGGATATCGGACCTTTGTTCCAAACTCCAGAAGAAACCGCACAAGACGCTGTGGATAATGACGTTCACATCGTCGGGTTCAGTTCTCTTGCAGCAGGTCACAAAACATTGTTACCTCAACTTGTAGAAGAACTCAAGAAACGTGGCCGCGGAGATATTTTGGTTGCCATCGGTGGCGTAATCCCTGCTCAGGACTATGAATTCCTACGCGAACATGGCGCAGTGGCTATCTTTGGACCTGGTACAGTCTTGCCTGTAGCGGCTAAGAAATTACTAGAAACATTGATTGACCACATTCAAGACGAAGAATTCAATGGTTGATACATACCGTCCCGATTGGGTGCCAGAAGATGCTAAAAAAGATGATACCTTCGCGTGTCACGTAATGAAAGGCGTCAAAGAAATGCATGACGGCCTCTTATCTAGTTCCGCTCATCTGGCTCCGTCGGTACGTCCCGTACAGCGGCGTAAGAAATTATCTGTCGCTGATTATGTACGCGGTATCGAGCAGGGTGACCGCGTTATACTTTCACGGGCTATCACATTAGTAGAAAGTAATAATAAGGAACACTTTAAATTAGCTCAACAAGTGTTACAAGCCATATTGCCTCGTACAGGCAAGGCGTTGCGCATCGGTATTACCGGTGTGCCTGGGGCTGGTAAAAGTACATTTATCGAAGCTTTCGGGAACATGCTCATTGAAGCAGGTTACAGGGTAGCCGTACTTGCCGTAGACCCTACTAGCCAAGTTACAAAGGGTAGTATTTTGGGCGATAAGACGCGGATGGAAACGTTGACGAAACATCCAGAGGCGTATATCCGTCCATCGCCGGCTGGTGGCACACTAGGCGGTGTGGCTCGTAAAAGTAGAGAAACCATGCTGCTTTGCGAGGCTGCCGGATACGATATTATTCTCGTCGAAACCGTTGGGGTAGGGCAAAGTGAAGTTACCGTTCGTTCCATGGTCGACTTCTTTATGCTCATCGTATTGACCGGTGCCGGCGATGAATTACAAGGCATCAAAAAAGGCGTTATGGAATTGGCCGATGCCATTGTGGTCAACAAGGCGGATGGGGATAACCTCAAACGGGCGCTCATTGCCCGTAGTGATTATGATCGGATGTTACATTATATCCGCCCTGCTACGGAAAAATGGAAAACCCAAGCCTACACATGTTCTGCCGTTACAAAGGATGGCCTCGACGAATTGTGGGATGTAATCCAAGAATTTTCTGAACAAGGCAAAGAAAATGGCGTATTCCTCAAACGTCGTCAAGAACAATCCCTTCGTTGGGTACGCGATATGATTGATGAACACTTGCATAACCTATTCTTTAATAATGTAGTCATTCAAGGTCGTATGGGCGAAGTCGAAGCGGCTGTCTTAGATGGAGAAATGAGTGAATCTCAAGCCGTCGAAGAACTTATTGGCGTCTTTGATAAGTCCTTAAAATAATCTCTATACATAAAGGCATAGTATCTATACTGCTATCGATTTGTAATCGATAGAAATTGATAGGTACTATGCCTTTTTTTGTTTCATGAAATGCATAAATATAGCTTTCATAAAAATCATATTTAGTATATAATTTAGTTATAGATGTATACTCTATAGGTTATTTTAAAAGGAGAGATTTATTTTGAATCCATTAGTAAAAAAACTGACAACAGCAGTATTGTGTGTAACTGCTCTTACATCCCCATTATTTATGAGTGGCTGTAGCTTCTCTAAGATTGCCAATGGGGTGCAACAAGGCGCTCAAAAGGCATCGCAACAGGATGTTAAAGTATTCAATAACTATATCGAAGCGATTGGCGATTTTAATAGTTGGTCCGTACGCTTTGGATATGCTATCAATCCGTCCGTTCAAAAACTAAAAGAGGGGCAACATTTAACAAGCTTCATGGCACCACACTTTGATACCTTACAACAAAAGTTGCAAGCTGCTAAAGACGCTGGCGTACCATATGATGATATGAAGGAACCTTTAGACAACGTATTGGCTGTATTAAAGGATATTGTACCAGTAGCCAGTGAATTGGATACGTACTACCAAACTAATTCATATCAAGCAGATAATTATGCTAAGGAACAACAATTAGGACCTAAATACGTTCAACTATATGATCAATTCTATGCAGCATATAATCAGTTAGACGCAGTAGTTCACAAACACAATACGGAAAACCAACAAGAACAGTTGAAAGAACTTAAAGATTCCGGTAAGAAAAATGCTGCCGCAGTTCAAGAAGTTCATTTACGCTTAACGGCTCTATTAGATGGCTTTGAAGAAGGCAAACAAATCGATGTAAATGCAGCTAACCAAGAGTTACAAGGCATTATGGATGTGGCTAGTAGCGTTACTAGTCCAGAATATAACACTGCTAAGTCTCAATTAAATACAACTATCGGTAGAATTCGTACATTCTTAGGTGACCAATCAGCTGATCATTACAATGATATGATTGAATCCTACAATCGCTTCATTGGTAGTATGAATCGCTTGGATATTAATAAACTTGATAAATAATATCTAGCCATGTACGTACAAGGGCTACATCAAATAGCATGTCTATTGATGTAGCCCTTTTTTATGGTATGCCTCATATGTTTTGATGTATAAAAACGTGTTATAATTATAAGATAAGAGCCTAAATGGGTGTAGGTTTTTGGAGGTTAGTATGAGTAGTATTACACATTTATTCGCAGCCGGTGGGTTCGTCATGTATCCACTCGTTATTTTTCTCGTCGTTACGCTGATGATAGGCATTGAGCGTTTTTTGCTATACCGCAAGTTTCGCAAGGACATACGCCAATTCACGGCTGTTCTAAATAATCATCCAGGTTGGATTATGTTGCCAACCGTATTGGAACGAGATACGCAAAATCTAGGTACTCTCTTTGCAAAGGCCTTGCGCAGTGCAAAAAATTATAATGGTTTAGAAAACCGCTTGCAAGACTTGGTAGGCTATACCGATGAACGTTTAAAACGCGGCCTTAGCTGGCTTAGCATGATTGTTACGATGGCGCCGTTGCTCGGCTTGCTCGGTACCGTTCTCGGCATGATTCGCGCCTTTGCCGTTGTAGGTGGCGACATTGGGGCCCCGACCATCATCACAGGTGGTGTATCCGAAGCCTTAGTGGCAACTGCAACAGGTCTTACGGTGGCTATTATTGCCCTCGCTTTTCATAGTTATTGTGCGGCGAAGGTGAATGATTTTATCGTAGCCTTAGAACATGAATGTGGCAGCATCCTCGATGCGTACAACGAGGAACATGACCTATGAGACGCCGTACATTAGGAGTGAAAAAAGAACCAACTATTATGATTATCCCTATGATTGATATCGTATTTTTCCTATTGGTATTCTTCATGGTCGGCACCTTATACATGAATACGGAGCAACAAATTCCGTTAAATTTACCATCCACATCGACTTCGACGGCTAAATCCATTGAACCGATCATCATTACTCTTACTACATCGCATAAACTCTATATCGATAACCGCGAAATTTCTGCAGATAATCTCTCCCAAGAGGTACAGGATATCGTGCGGACCACGCCACGTCAGGCTTTTGTTATTCGCGCGTCTAAGGATGTGTATTATAACGAGGTTATCGCCCTTCTCGATATGCTGAAAGTAAATGGCGCTAAGTATATTAGTGTCGCTACGGATCGGAAGTGATTCTATGTTTGAATCGCATTATTTTCGACCGTTTTTGATATCCCTGTGCATCAGTATCCTCATGATAACGGGCATGGGGCTTTCACTAAAGGGCATGGGTGGCACTGGTGCAGGCCAAGAGGCAGCTGAGATTAGCTTTGATTTGGCCGATGCTGGTGAAAGTGAACACGCCGAGGATCATCCGACGGTAACGCCGCCACCAGAGGAATCAAAACCGCCTACTGACGCACCTGCATCGGTAGCTCAGAAACAAGAAACAAAACCTCCTGTAAACACTGTGGAACCCCAGAAAAAGATAGACACAGAACAACCAACACCGATTACAAAACGTGAATGGGCTGTTCCAAAGGCTATAGAATCTGAGGCCACTGGCGGTGAGACTGGTGTAGTGACACATCAAAAACAGGAACAACAAAAGAAATTAGTAGGCAATGACGTATCGACGGATCCGAATGCTCAAGGCAATGGTCTCGATAATACAGACAAAGACCTATCGTTTTTTGCGGATGCACTCAATTTGTTGACGCCGGGTCAACGGGCGTGGCTCGAACAATCGGATATTAATCCTACGGAATATTTGCGCCAAGTGAAAGAACAAGGCCAAGCATCATCCGTGCAAGGCGAAGCCGTTGTGCGCGTTAACTTTGACGCCAATGGTAATGTCATCGTCGGCGTTAATACACCTCGTATCGTAGAGGATTCCGTTCCTCCTGACGTACGAGATGAAGCCATCCGTATCATCAAGAATAGCGGTAGCATTGTTAACAAACGTGGACAAGTCGTGTCCCTAGCCATCCCTGTCGTACTAGGACAATAAAGAGGCATACCTCACATACAAGACCGTATGTAAGATATGCCTCTTTTGTTATGCCTATGATTTGCTAGGTGAGTAATCTCTTGTTCGACTACGTGCTATTGTTTGCGTCTGTTGCTCAACTACGTGCTATTGTTTGTGTCCGTTGTTCAACTACTTACGTTTTAACGCCGTTTTCGTGCTGTTGAACACCGCATAGTAAATGATGACGCCACCGATGAACAATGTCACCTGCATTTGCGTAGTATATTGATCAACGCGCCACAACGCAAAAGCGTAGAAGAACATCGTAATGAGCATGATTAAGAATGATACGATGCGACGCACATTCGTGTGCACTACATCAGATGTGGTGATACGGTTTCTGTTGAAAGCCACGTATACAAGGGATACTAAGATGTCTATTATGTATACGCCTAAAATCCAGTTAATGGGCATATCGTTGAATACGAATAAGCCTAAAACGACAAAACTGATGAGAAAAAATAATTTCATCAACGTGCCCGCTGTTTGGGGTTCCTTTTGTTGTTGTACGCGATCTCTATGTTGTTTCTTTGCCATGATTACTCCTATATAGATTAGTATGTTGATACGATATATAATTTATTTATACATTACTATTATAATAATAAATCACAAATCAATCTATACAAAAAATAGAAATGGTGAATTGGAGATGCTATTTCGAAGTGCCTATGAGATATGGATATATCAATAAATTTTGTTTTATCTAAAAACCGAACATTAAGAAATACTAATATATATATTATTCGGAAAAATACATAAGATTTATTGAACCGAGCTTTCACATATGGTACAATTATTATATAAAAAATCTAGCTTTCACCATGCAAAGGAGACATCATGATACCACGTTATACACGAGAAGAAATGGGCCATATTTGGAGCGAACGCAACGAGTTCGACACAATGTTATTGGTTGAAACATTGGCATCTGAAGCGCAAGCTGAGCTTGGCGTGATTCCGAAGGAAGCGGCAAAAATCATTCGGGAAAAGGGCAATTTTGATGTTGAAAGAATTCACGAAATCGAACGTGAAACAAATCATGACATCATTTCCTTTGTGACTGCTGTGGGCGAATATGTAGGCCCTGAAGCGGCTAAATACATTCATCTTGGCTTGACATCCACAGACGTTAAGGATACAGCACTTGGCTATATGATGAAACAATCTTGCGATATTTTGATCGAAGATTTGAAACAATTACACGCTGTATTGCGCCGTCGCGCTGCAGAATTCAAACATACGCCTATGATTGGTCGTACTCACGGTATTCACGGCGAACCTACTACATTCGGTTTGAAACTTTGCCTTTGGATGGCAGAGGTAGAACGCGATATCGAACGCATGGAACATGCTCGTAAAAGCATTGCCGTTGGAAAATTATCCGGCGCTGTTGGTACATATTCCAATATCGATCCATTCGTAGAACAATATGTATGTGAAAAACTAGGTCTTGAACCTGTTAAAATTGCCACACAAGTTGTACAACGTGACCGTCATGCTGAATTATTGTCCACCATCGCTATTGTAGGCGGTACATTGGATAAAATCGCATTGGAAATCCGTCACTTGCAACGTACCGAAGTGCGCGAAGCCGAAGAATACTTCAGCCCTAAACAAAAGGGTTCCTCCGCAATGCCTCATAAACGCAATCCTATTACATGTGAAAGAATTTGCGGCATGGCTCGTTTGTTGCGTGGTTACGCACAATCTGCGTACGAAGACCAAGCTTTGTGGCACGAACGCGACATCTCCCATAGCTCTGTAGAACGCGTTATCTTACCAGATGCAACCATCGCGTTGAACTACATGCTTCATCTAACAATCCGTACTATCGATAAATTGTTGGTGTATCCTGAAACAATGCTTAAAAACCTTAACCTCACAGGTGGCCTTGTATTCAGCCAAACAATTTTGACACACCTCGTAGACAAAGGTGCCGTACGTGACGAAGCATACCGTTGGGTACAAAAACACGCTATGGAACGCTGGCTCGAAGGCAAAGACTTCGCTACAGGTCTAAAATCCGATGAAAACATCAAAAAATACATGACCGACGAAGAAATCGATGCATGCTTCGATCCATATAAACTATTGAAACACGTAGATACAATAATGGCTCGTTTCGGCCTATAATTCTACCGGTACAGGACGGGCACCCTCCTCAAAGCCTCCACCGCCTTAATCTGTCCCCTTCGGGGACAGGGCAAAGTCGTTTTGAGAAGGGTACCCGTCCTTTTTCGCTATAAGTTCTATGCCGAACTTTTTATTTGCAGCAAGTGCCGTATTTTCTTATGGCGCTTTTATTAGTTAACGTACATAAGGGAGGTGGTGGTACCGGTAAAAACATGACTTTGGCCCTGCGAAGCCCGAAAGGGCGAAGCAGACCTGGCCGGTGGAGTGTTTTTACCGGTACCACCACCCAAATCTGGAGGATACATGAAAAGCACCATAAGAAAATACGCACCGCCTATCTTTCATTGCATTAACGATTTCGGACAAGGTTCTCTTGCCGCGTTGATACCGTTTTTTATTGCTAATTTTAATCTTAATTATTATCAGTCGGCGGCGATTATTTTCTGTAATACCATTGTGGCGTCTATTGCGCAGCCTGTGCTTGGATATGTGGCTGACCGGTGGCGTGTGCCGTGGTTTATTCCGGTTGGCTTTGCGGTGACGCTCGTATCGATTAGTGCCATTGCACTGGCTACAAGCTATGAAATGATTTTGGCCTTAGCGCTTATGTCTGGGGTTGGGGCTGCACTATTTCATCCTGAGGCGGCTCTACTTGTGAATCGCACACAATCTCATGAGATTGGCAATGCTATGGGGCGCTTTGCAGTTGGTGGCAGCGCCGGATTTGCATTAGGGCCGCTTATTGCTGGTGGCGTTTATGTCTTTGGCGGCCAATTCCTCTGGGTGTTTACGGCTATTGCCGCGCTCGGCGTGTTGCTGTATCTATATGCTTTCACAGGTCACACGACTGAGGCCGGTGATGTGCGTGAATGTGAAAGCCAAATTAAAGCCACAAATAAGGGCATAAATGATTGGGTAAGTTTCACGAAGCTATTTTTTGTCATCGCATCTCGATCTATTTTGTTTTCCGTATTATCTATTTTTATTCCGATTTTGTACATTACGGTTATCAATGGCGAAGCTGGTGCATCTAGCTTGGCACTTACTATGTACTTTGCGATGGGCGCAGTTCTCACCTATATGGGTGGTGCCCTATCTGATAAACTAGGTTTTCTAAAAACAGTGCGCTTAGGTAATCTCATATTCTTACCATCTGTTCTTGTATTTATCTTTGTACCTAATATTTTGGGGTTTTTTGGCGCCATGATACCAATGGCCTTTGGTGTGTTCTCGCAATATGGACCTATTACCGTGTTAGGACAAAAATACCTTGCTAAAAATGCAGGATTTGCATCAGGCATTACATTGGGACTTGGTATTACACTAGGTGGTCTCGTAGCGCCATATATTGGACATTTAGCGGATATTTACGATGTACAAACAGCGTTAATGACCTTGATACCTGTTGGTGCCGTAGGATTACTCATGAGCTTCTGGCTTAAGGAACCAAAATAAAATAATTGTTATATAGTACAGGCTTGTGCTAATTCTTGGGGACGCATAATATACGTCTTTAAAATTAGAACAGGCCTGTTCTAATTTGTAGGGGACATGCTAGGCTTATTTTAATTTATTAATTTAATAGGATGAAATGTCAATAGATAGGGGGTGACCATTGGTCACCCCCTATCTATTGACTTATGGTTTGTAGTGGATTATGTTGAAAATATAATGTTGTTTAGCTGATTATGTCTTTACCTAATATATGTTTTAACATATAATTAAGATAAAGATTTCTTCTAGTAAATAGGAGGAATTAAATGGAATCATTTTCTGTAATTTTTTATGAAACACCTAATGGAGAACAACCAGCCAAGCTGTTTTTGAACGAACTTTCAGAAAAACAACGAGCTAAAACGATTAGGGATTTAAAGTTGCTTGAAACCTGTGGTAACAAATTAAGGGAACCAACTTCAAAATTTTTAGAGTCTGGAATTTATGAACTTAGGACAAAGCAGGGCTCTAATATTTCTAGAATTTTATATTTTTTCTTTGTTGGTAAACGTATAGTTTTGACCAATGGCTTTGTGAAAAAGTCTATGAAGACCCCTAGAAACGCGATTGAATTGGCGTTGAAGTATAAACAAGATTATATTGAAAGGTACACATAATATGGAAACATTAGATCAATATTTAGCTGAGCAATTAAAAAATCCTAAATTTAAAAAAGAATGGGATGAGTTAGAAGATGAGTATCAGATTATTGAAAATATAGTTAAAGCACGTATTGAAGCTCATATGACGCAGACTCAATTATCTGAAATTACAGGCATTACGCAATCAGATATAAGTAAAATAGAAAATGGTAATGGAAATCCCTCGTTGAAAACATTAAGAAAGATTGCTCATGCCTTTGGCAAGAAGTTAAAGATTGAATTCGTGTAATCTTTATTTAGTCATTCCGTGCTTTGCTATTATGTTGTATAATAACTATGGATTAATTTGACTTTCACAATTGGAGGACATAGATATGGCAACAAGTATGGTAATCGGCACTCAATGGGGTGACGAGGGTAAAGGTAAAATCGTTGACTGGATTGCGGAACGTGCAGACGTTGTAGTGCGCAGCCAAGGCGGTAATAATGCAGGTCACACTGTTGTGGTAGATGACAAAGCATTCGCGCTTCGTTTATTGCCAAGTGGTATTTTGTACGATGATAAACAAAATATAGTTGGCACAGGCGTTGTTATTGACCCTAAGGTGTTGTTACAAGAAATCGAAGGTCTTGAAAAACAAGGTAAATCTGCTAAATCCCTTCATATTTCTGACCGTGCTCATGTCATCATGCCTTACCATATTGCTCTTGATATGGCCGAAGAAGCATCCAAAGGTGATGCTAAAATCGGTACTACTAAAAACGGTATCGGCCCTTGCTACGCTGATAAGGTAAACCGTATCGGCATCCGTATTTGCGACTTGTACGACATGGAAACTTTCAAACAAAAATTGGCGTACAATGTTGAGTTTAAAAATAAAATGCTTACAAAGGTATACGATGCGGAACCTGTTAACTACGATGAAATCTTAGCGGATTACATCAAATATGCAGAGGCTTTGAAACCTTACGTAACTGACACAAATAATGCTGTGTTGAAAGCGATTAAAGAGGACAAAAAGGTATTGTTCGAAGGTGCGCAAGCAACTATGCTCGACCTTGACCATGGTACATATCCATTCGTAACATCTTCCCATCCAATCGCTGGTGGTGCTTCCACAGGCGCTGGTGTAGGACCTAACTATTTGAAAAATATTTTCGGCGTTGTGAAAGCTTACGCTACACGCGTTGGTGCAGGTCCATTCCCTACAGAACAACTTAATGAAATTGGTGAAGAACTTCGTACGCTTGGTCATGAGTTCGGTACTGTAACAGGTCGTCCTCGCCGTACTGGTTGGTTAGACCTTATGGTTGTAAAATACGCAGCAGGTCTTAGCAGCCTTGATTATTTGGCTATTACACGTTTGGACATTCTTGATTCTTTCAAAGAATTGAAAATCTGTGTAGGTTACAAATTGAACGGTAAAAACGTTGAAGGTTTCCCTGCTAGCTTGAAAGATCTTGAAGCATGTGAACCTGTATACGAAACATTGCCAGGTTGGGAAACAGACATTTCCGGCATCCGTTCCTATGATGAATTGCCTGAAAATGCTCGCAAATACGTAGAACGCATTGCAGAGGTAACAGGCGTGCCTTTGGGTATCGTATCTGTTGGTCCTAATCGTAACCAAACAATCGACCTTGTTAACGTATTTTAATTAGCATTTCGGTACATCGGGTAACATATCGCTAAAATAATAAGCGGAGATTCTCAATATAGAGTCTCCGCTTTTATGCGTATTTTTGGCCTCATAAATGAATTTGATTAGTCAATTAAAATATTTTAATGAGAATAAAAAGAAAAAAATAGATTTAGATATAAAAATAGTATATAATAGTATAAAAGTAGATTGATAATTTTTGATGTATATTGAGGAGTTTTCTTATGGTTGAAGTTTCTTATGAACGTTTAGCAACGATTTTTAAAGCGCTCAGTGATGAAACAAGATTACATATTATAGATATGTTGTCCTGTAATGAGTTGTGTGCAGCAGATATTTTGGCAAGCTTTAATTTGTCTCAATCCACATTAAGCTACCATATGAAAATCTTAATTGATGCTGGCGTTGTAAATTCTCAACGTAATGGCCTTTGGACTCGTTATTCCATCAATGAAGAAACATTTGGTGACATTTTGGAAATCATTCCGCAATTGTACAAAACAAAAGACGAATGTATTTGTGCACAAATCAAATACTGCCGTCTTGATGAACACGAAAAAGACGCGTAATCATGAGACGCTGGATTATGCATGTTGATATGGATGCTTTCTTTGCATCCGTAGAACAACTGGATCATCCTGAATACAAAGGCCACCCCGTTATCGTGGGTGGTCTTTCTTCGCGTGGCGTTGTAGCCACCGCATCCTATGAGGCTCGAAAGTTTGGCGTCCATTCAGCCATGCCCATTTCGAGGGCTAAAAAGCTTTGTCCTCATGGTATTTACGTGTATCCAAATATGGCTCGTTATAAGGAGATTTCTCATATCATCCACAAGGTGATGGAGGAATTTACACCTATCATTGAGCCCTTATCTCTGGACGAAGCCTTCTTGGATGTTACGGGTATTACCCATAAATTTACAGGCCCCAAGGCTTTGGGCCGTGCCATTAAGGATCGCGTGTTTGAGGAAACGGGGCTCATCATTTCGGCGGGCCTGGCTCCGAATAAATTCCTTGCTAAACTGGCATCCGACTTAGATAAGCCGGATGGTCTTGTGGTTATTCCGTATGGTAAGGAATGTGAAAGCCTCGCCAATTTGCCCATAAAACGCATATGGGGCGTAGGTCCCAGTACGGAACGTCGCCTTAAAGATGGTGGCTTTGCCTTGATTAAGGATGTGCAGGCCTTGCCGGATGAGAAACCATTAGTACCCTATGTGGGTAATCAGGCACGCCGCATTTGGGAATTGGCACGAGGCATTGATGAACGGCCTGTAGAACCGGATCGCCAAATTCAGTCTGTTGGTAATGAGGAGACCTATGAAAGCGATATAGAGGACCCAGCTGTTATCGACTTAGAACTTCATTACTTTGCCAATCGCGTAGCCAAACGATTGCGTAAATATGGTTTGATGGGCTATACCGTATCCATTAAGGTGCGTTACAACGACTTTAAAACCGTATCTCGCCAAAAACGGCTCGACTCCGCTACGGACCAGGAACGTATTATCTATGACACATCTGTATTGTTGTGGAACAAGCTCATGCGCACCGCACCATTGCCTCAATTTGATACCTCTGTTCTCAATATGCCAATTAAGCCCATTCGTCTTTTGGGTGTAACGGTCAGTGGACTTTCAACAGAAGGCATTGTACAAGATGATTTATTCTCCATCGGAACGGATGAGAAAGATGAGAAGCTTTCAACAGTGCTAGATTCGTTAGCCTCTAAATTTGGCGAAGGGGCTATCATGAGTGGCGCTCTTTGGCGTCGCGCGCACGGCGATGGGGGAGAACGACGAAAACGGTCGGAATTAAAGGCCGAAATTGATTTAGAGAATGAAGAATAAAAAATCTTTCATGAATAGAAACATTCATGATACAATGTAGCTATACAGAAATGTGTATACGCAAGAAACTATCTGCAAGAGAGGTATAAATATGAGTATATTTCGTGTGGCCATTCATTATGGCGTAAACAGCAATGGTTTTTTATCTTACGATACTGATACAAAAACCGTAACGGTGGATCTACCGGAACAAGAATGGGTTGACAAGGTGCGTGCATACTTAAACGAAGAACGTGCTATTGAGAATGCAACAGGTCTCGATACATATGAACGGGTACAAGTAAAACCTTTAGACTCTTTGGATAACTTTAAACTAGCTCTTACACGCATGTGGGAAGCCATCGACGTACAAGTCGATTGGAGCCGCCCAGCGTAATGACAATGATACCCCTTTATGGCTGTGGTGATGCTATAAAGGGGTTCTCTTATTGTGGTTATAGTTGTTGTGAGATAATAAATCTATACTATGTTATGGCATAACAAAATTAAGGAACTAAATATATGAAAAAGATATTGATACCTATAGGGTTACTCATTGCATTAATCATTGGCGTTATAATGTCTTTCTCCAAAGGTTCTGCTGAAAGTCCTTCCTTTATGCGTGAAGTGTTACCCAAACAGGACGGATTTGCCTCCGCAGGTAATGGCACTACTGGTGGCTCTAATGCTACAGAGCAGAATGTATTTAAAGTGACGAATAAAAAAGAATTTGTAGCTGCTCTTAAGGATAGGAAAAATACGGCACCTAAGATTGTACTAGTGTATGGCACCATAGATTTTGACACTGATGATACTGGTAAATCGCTGACGATGAAAGATTACATGGCCGATAGTTATGACTTTCAACAATATATAGAAACTCATAAGCCACATAGTACAGCGCCTAAGAGTTTGAAAGATGAGCAGGAAGAAAAGCGCAAGGCGTCGCAAAAGAATCAAAGTCAGTCTATTACGGTTCACGTACCGGCCAATACAAGTATCATTGGCATGGATAATGCGAAATTAAAGGGCGTAGATTTAGTCCTTGATGAAGATAATATTATCATACGAAATATACAATTTGAATCACCATATGATTATTTTCCTGCTTGGGACCCTAAGGATGGACCAGAAGGGAACTGGAATTCTCAGTATGACAGTCTTTCCATAAAAGGTGGTACTCACATTTGGATTGATCATTGCTCGTTCCAAGATGCGCCTGAAACGGTAGAAACATACTTTGGCCGTAAATACGAGCATAGGGATGGATTACTGGATATTACCAACCAAGCGGACTATATAACCGTATCTTACTCTAAGTTCGAGAATCATAATAAAACCATGTTAATTGGCAATAGTGATTCAAACGTAGCAGATGAAGGCAAATTACATGTGACGTTACATCATAATTATTTCCATAATGTAGTACAACGTACACCAAGAGTACGGTTTGGACAGATTCATATGTATAACAATTACTTTGCATCAGATACTACAAATAGTGAATACAAGTATGCTTACTCACTAGGCGTCGGAAAACAATCGCAAATCTATGCTGAAAATAATGTGGCGGACATAGCAGGTAAAGACTATACATCATTTGTGAAAGTATTTGGAGGAAAACAACTTACCACCGTTAATAACATGTTTAACGGAAAAGTTATTGAAACATTTAACGATACGTTAACACCTGTAGATTGGAAACCTGAACTGTTTACTACAATAGATCCTGTGAATGAAGTAAAAGAAAAGGTTTTGCATAATGCAGGGCCTATTATGAGATTAACGGATTATTGAGGATATAGTATAATAATCTTACAAATGTACTAAGTTTACCAAAGATTGGAGGTGGAAAGATGTGCCAAGTTAGTTTAAATGAAGCTCAACATGAGTTAAATAGCCTTATACAGAAACTTAAAACTGGAGAAGAAAGTGTTGTGTATATAGTCCGTGATGATAATACCGTTGCAAAATTAACTTTGTCAGAAGGTAATAGTACACCCGTAAAGAGATTGGGAATAGGAAAAGGGAGGATAATAGATCCTCCAAATTTTGATCAATTGGATAAAGACGTACAAGATATGTTTGGAGATGTAATATGAATTTATTACTAGATACTCATATGTTAATTTGGACTTTTCTCGATAGTGAAAAGTTGCCGACATTTGCAAGAAACCTTATTGCTGATTATCAAAATACAATCTATTTTAGTATGGCCAGTATGTGGGAAGTGGAAATAAAACATATAAAAAATCCAGTACAAATGCCTTATGGCGCAGAACTATTACATGAATTATGTGTAGAGGCGGATTTTAAATGTCTTGATATTGATTTTTCACATATTATGGCTCTTCATACATTAAGCTTATTATTAGGTGCGAAACCACATCATGATCCCTTTGATAGACTATTAATTAGTCAAGCTAAAGCATCAGAAATGATTCTTATAACGCATGATAAATTATTATCAGGGTATGATGAACCTTGCGTTTATACAGTTTAACTAGAAATGCCGTATCATATTTTAAAATAGAAATGTGATACGGCATTTTTTATAGCTGTTTGGGCTAATTGTTACTCATCAAATTTTTTATTTGTTAGGTCTTGATACATAAGCTTACCGATTTCATACTGTGGATCGCCGGCTTGTAGTTGGTGTGATGGTAGTTTAAATACAGCTTCAGCTCTTTCCTCTTTCTTAATATCGATGCCTTTTACATCTTCAGAACGACTTATGGAAATGGTATGTGTTGTTGGATTTATGAAGTATGCATTTACATCGATGCTGAAAGCTTTGTTTTCGTCCTTTCTCATAATTGTACGTAAAATCATAGCCGAAATAGCAGTAGTGCCATCTTTTTCACCTAATAGTTGTTTAGATGTGTAGTCCACATAATCTGCATAGACATAAATGTCGCCAGGTTTAGCCTTGTCATAATCTTGTGTATAAGCCTCTACTAAACGTAAATCGAGTTGTCTGCCGAATGGTCTAGAGAACATTTCGCTTTGTAATACGCGTGTTTCACTTACAGGTGGATAGGACGGTATTGGTGTTAAACCTTTTAGCATATCTGTGCGTGTTTCGTCTTTTCTTTTAGCCTGACGTTCTGCAGTGACCTTGTCTAAGCGTTTATGTTCTTTTAACATGGCCTTTTCTTGTTCTTCTTTAGTTTTGTAAGTTTTTACGGATACAACACGGTTACCAGACATAGTGACTGTCGAATAAATTGGCTTACCGTTAGTAGGTTTTCCCTTAGAAGCATCAAGCGTAGATTGTACCATAGCAGGTGTTGCGCTTTCAATAGATTTTTTTAACTCTGGAATATTAGAATAATCCATCTCAACCACTGCAGCATCTGTACTTTTAGTTGGCTGTACCGGTGCAGCTCCATACGCAGATGATATAGCCAATATAGCTAATAGTGAACTGGTGATAATCGATCGTTTACATAGTTTCATTACATATACCTCTTTTTATAAGAACTCTCTAATACTATCAACAGCTGTATTATAGCATAGTTCTTGCATAGATAGATTTAAAAACGATATAATAAATTATACATGCGTCTATAGCTCAACCGGACAGAGCGCCAGTTTCCTAAACTGTAGGTTGGGGGTTCGATTCCCTCTAGGCGCACCAAAATTGGGGATATTTATGTTTTATAATTGCTAAAAACTTAATAGACCACAGAAAAGCCAACTTTCTGATTTGGCTATATATAAAGAAGGAAGTTACTTTGTTCAGTAACTTCTTTTTTTATAGTTAGTATCTTAGGGTGTGTAGTGTTTTATAGGGGTTTTATTATGGCAGATATTATTACTATAGAGAATAATATTAAGAAATATCTAAAAGATGGAATAAATAAGGAAAATTTCTTTTATGACCTTATATCGAATTACGACTTTCCAACTGCTTCAATTACACGAGCAAGAAATGCAGGTAAAACAGCAATAAAAAATAAGGTAATGTACGAAGTAGTTTCTGAAATATCATCGCCTATGGCTCGTGTTACTGATATGGTAAAAGAAGTATCAGAAGAAAGAAATAAGCCGCGTATTGTAATCGCTACAAACTTTAACGAATTAGCAGCCATTGACACGAAGACAGGTGATTCATTGATTACGTTAATAGCTGAATTGCCATTACATGCAGATTTTTTCTTACCTTGGAATGGTATTGAAAAAGTAGATTATAGTCGTGAAAATCCTGCAGATATTAAGGCTGCATCAAGATTTAAAGAGTTATATCATGAGTTAAGAGAAATTAATAGTTTTAAAGATCAAACAACGCAGGAGCATGCGTTTAATCTATTTTTGATTCGTTTGTTATTTCTTTTGTTTGCGGAAGATACCGATATTATGCCAAAAGGTATCTTTACTAATGCTATTAAAACACGTACTAATGTAGAGGGCTCTAATTTAAATCAGGTTATTTCAGAAGTTTATGCATCATTAGATCATGAAAATCGCGATGCTGAACCTGAATGGTTAAGAGAGTTTCCTTATGTAAATGGTAAGCTTTTTTCCGAGCTTCACGTTGATTTGGTATTTGACAAAACGACTCGTGAACTTATTATTGAGGCTGGTGAGCTACTTAATTGGAATGAAATAAATCCAGATATATTAGGAGCTATGATTCAGACCGTAGCTAATGGAGAAAAACGTTCAGTTACAGGGATGCATTATACAAGTGTAGAAAATATTCGCCGTGTTTTATGTCCACTGTTTATCGATGATTTAAATAAAGTAAAACAAGATATATTTAATCGTATCGATGAAAATGAAGTTAAAAATATTACTGATAAGTCTAAGGGGGCTTATCGGAGAAGATTTATTAAAGAATTAGAAGCTTTATTAGACCGATTATCGAAAATAAAAGTTTTTGATCCAGCGTGTGGGTCAGGGAACTTTCTGATTATTGCATATAAAGAATTACGGCATATAGAAATAGAAATTCTTTCCAAGTTAGATGAATTATCTTCTACTGAATTAGATCAAGGGAGTTGGTTTAATGAAAGTAAGATTTCATTAAATAATTTTTATGGTATTGAAATTGATGATTTTGCACATGAGGTGGCAAGATTGTCTTTATGGATTGCAGAACATCAGATGAATGTTGAGATGGAGCGGCAAGTATTTAATTTCAAATCATCACTTCTACCATTACGTGATGCCGGTCAAATACATGTTGGTAACTCTCTACATTTTGATTGGGAAAATATTATAGAGCTTGATTCTGATTCGGAAGTATATGTTGTGGGAAATCCACCATATATAGGTAGTAAACTACAGTCTAAAGCGCAAAAAAAAGATTTACAAGAATGTATTGGTAATTCATATCGCTGGAAAAAAATGGACTATATTGCAGGATGGTTTTTTAAGGTAGAACCATTACTTACTAGCGATAATGTGAAATGTGCTTTTGTAACAACTAACTCAATTTTCCAAGGTGAGCAGGTCGCTTTTATCTGGGGTGTTTTATTGGATAGTCTTGACATAATTTTTACATATAAGGATATTAAGTGGTCTAATAGTGCGAGTAATAATGCTGGAGTTACAGTATCAATTGTAGGTTTAGCCGGTAAAGAAAAAGATATTGTTGATAGATATATTTTTGACAATCAAGGACATAAGGAGAAAGTAAGATATATTAATGCATATTTAACAGATGGTAGTAATATTATTGTTGAAAGTATCAATCAACCTATAAATGGTTTTCCAAAGATGGTAATGGGGAGCATGCCTCGTGATAATGGTCAATTAATTATTGATTCTTATGAAGATTATCAAAAGATTATTTCAGAGTATCCAAATTTAAAAAAATATATTAAGAAGTATATAGGTAGTTATGAACTTATTAATGGTAAAAATAGATATGTTCTATGGTTAAATTCATTTGATTATAGCCAAGTAAAAGATAATCCATGGGTTGATATGAGAGTTAAAGCTGTAATTTCGTTTAGGGAAAATAGTGATGCAGCATCTACAAGAATGGCTGCTTTAACACCTTATGCATTTGTTCAAAAAGGAGAATGGGAGGATGCCTATGAATTATTTTTAGAGTCGAACTGTAAGGATTTTCTGCAAATTGTTGTTCCTGCTACCTCTTCTGAAAATAGGAATTATATACCGATGGGTGTTGCAGGATTAGATACTATTGTCTCTAATTCTGCATATACTATATATAATGCATCGATATATTTATTAGGATTATTAGAATCTCGTATGCATATGATTTGGATGCGTTCTATAGGGGGAAAACTAAAAACTGACTATAGATATTCTGCAGGGCTTGTATATAATACATTTCCTGTGCCTAAGATTTCGGAACAAGCAAAGGCAGAAATTGAAGATTGTATCTTTGAAATGTTGGATTATAGAGAAATGTCAGGGAAAACATTAGCCGAATTATATGATTCTAAGAAAATGCCAGAAGAATTATTAGAAATTCATCAAAGATTAGATTTATTAGTGGATAAGTTGTATCAAACAAAAGCTTTTGTGGATGATCAAGAACGGTTAAGTCTTTTGTTAAACATGTATAAGGATAAGGTGGAGTCTAATGAGTGATAAAGTTTTTGAGATAACATATGGGCAAAGAGGTAGTAGTGTAAATACTGATTCTCTTGGTATGCGTGAGATGCAGGCTCGTGTATATAAGAAACGTAATAGTAAAAAATTATTAGTTAAGGCACCACCTGCCTCTGGTAAATCTAGAGCTTTAATGTTTGTTGCACTAGATAAACTACACAATCAAGGTATAAAAAAGGCGATAATTGCAGTACCTGAGCGATCTATAGGTCGATCTTTTGCTAGTGTTAAACTATCTGATAATGGCTTTCCTTTTGATTGGTATGTTAAACCTGAGAATAATTTAACCACTATTGGGAGTGATCGAAGTAAGGTTGAGCGTTTTGTTAAGTTTATGCATTCTACAGATGCTTCAGATAATGTGATAATCGTAACACATGCAACATTTCGTTTTGCTGTAGAAGACCTTTCAGATGCAGACTTTGATGATACATTGGTGGCTATTGATGAATTCCATCATGTATCTGATGATACTAACTCCGTTCTTGGTGAAGCTTTACGCGGGATTATTAAGAATTCTAGTGCTCATGTATTTGCTATGACCGGTTCTTATTTCCGAGGGGATAGTAAACCAATTCTTTCACCAGAAGATGAATTAGAGTTTGATAGAGTAACATATACATATTATGAACAATTAGAGGGTTATAAATATCTAAAAAGTTTTAGTATGAATTATAAGTTCTATCAAGGAACATATACGGATGCAATTCATGAAGTATTACCAGAATTTATTGATAAAAAGACAATTATCCATATCCCTAGCGTAAACTCTGGTGAGTCTACAAAAGATAAATATGGTGAGGTTGATGCAATCCTTGATGTTTTAGGGACGATTCAAGGGCAAGATAGTACATCTGGAATTATTACTATAAAAACTGAGTCAGGTAAGTTATTGAAAGTTGCTGATTTAGTAAATGAAGAAGGTCGTGATCGTGTTAGCAGTTATTTAGCTAATATGTCAGAATTAGATGATTTAGATATTATAATTGCTTTAGGTATGGCTAAAGAAGGCTTTGATTGGCCTTTCGCAGAATATGCCCTTACAATTGGTTATCGAAATTCTTTGACAGAGGTAGTACAAATTATTGGTCGTGTTACACGTGATAGTAGTAATAAAACTACTGCACAGTTTACAAATCTATTAGCTGCACCCGATGCTAAGGATGATGAAGTTACATGGGCCATTAATAATACAATGAAAGCAATTTCTGCAAGTTTATTAATGGAAAATGTACTGGCACCTAATTATCGCTTTAAACCAAGAACATCGACTGAACAAGTAAGCAAAGAAAAAGATATTTATGTGAAGGGAATCGCGGAACCATCAACTCCTAGAACTAAGGAAATAATTGAACAAGATTTAACGGAGCTTAAGGCTACTATACTTCAAGAAGATAAAATTAGAGAAGCTATTGCGGCAAATGAAGATACACGAAATATTAATTTTGCATTAATACCACGTGTTATTGCGACTGTATATCCAGATTTGAGTAATCAGGAAATAGAAGAAGTGCGTCAGCATGTAATGGCAGATTTTGTTTTAACACATGCAGAACGCGATAAGGAAAATAGAAGCCTTATTAAAATGGCCAATAAATTTATTAATGTCAATGATTTAAATATTGAGCTGATTGATAGTATTAATCCATTTCAAAGTGCTTATGAAATCTTATCTCGTAATGTAGATGCTAAGACATTACGACTATTCTTAAAAGTTTATGATGCTAAGAAATATGATTTTACTGAAGAAGATCTAAAAATTTTATATCCACAAATTAAGCAATTCAAACAGAGTCATAATCGAAGTCCAGAAAAAAATCCAGATGATGAATATGAAACTAAACTGTACTATGCACTTGTTAAATTGGTTGAGTTAAAACGGGAGCGAGATAATGGGTGACTTTAGTATAGATGATATCTTTAATGATCCGGATTTTGAAGGATTAGCTAAGGATGTTGAGAAAAAGAAAGGAACCGTTAATTTAAATCCAGATATTATTAAATTTGAAGAATTAAACAATTGGATTAAAGCTAATGGTGGCGAACCAACTATTTCGAGGACGAATATTACAGAACGAAAATTAGCTAAATGGCTAGAGGCGTTACGTCAAGATCTTAATCGGATGGAAACTTTACAGGAGTATGATTACCTTAATCTTCTTAGGCCTGAACCCAGTGAATTAAGTCTAGATGAGATTCTTGATGATGATTTGCTAGATGAAGATGAGCAGCTTTTGGCTTCTTTAACTGATATGGGACGTTATAAAAATACTGTTCATATGGCTGATGGATTAAGCCAACGTAAACGCATGAATAAAGGCTTTGAAAAATTCCGCGAAATGTTTAGAAAAACGCAGCAAGAGATTGCTGATGGGAGAAGAAGGGTGATAGATTATTCTGGAAATAGAATACGTTCTAATGCATTTTATATTGATAAAGGTATTCTCCTTTATGTTGAACGTATTTATGACCCAAAGACAGGTCAAACATACAATGAGACTGATGAACGAGAATTTAAAGTTCATACTATTTATGAAAATCAACAGGAAAATGATATTAAACTCTTAAGTTTAGTGTCTTCTTTGTATGATAAAACTAGATACGGTAAGATTGTTACCGATTTGGATGATGTAGATGAGAGTTTATTTACAACTACTGGATATGTGTATGTAGTTAAATATGCTGGTGACCATCAAGATTTACGTAATATCAATAATCTATATAAAATTGGATATACCAAAAATCTTAAGAATCGATTTAATAATACAGAAAATGAATCAACATATTTCTATGCACCAATAGAACTTGTTGCAACTTATGAAATTCAAAATTTATCTGCCTCTAGTGTTGAGAATTATCTCCATAAAGTATTTGCAAATCAACGTCTTATTACTACTGTAAAGTTAGGTAATGGGAAGTATGTAGAAGCTAAAGAGTGGTTTGTAGTTCCGCTCGAAGAAATAACGGATACTATTAATAAAATGATTGTCTCTTTACAACAAGAGTAAATTAATCAAAATATAGTGTGGAGGTATATGTGTACGAACTTAATTGGTCACTTCTTATAGCTTTGCTCAGTCTTGTTATTTCGATATTTGGCTTATATAATAGCTGGAAATCTCGGATAAATAATGAAAAGTTTTGGATGAAAGAGCAGTATTATAAATCACTTGGTGAGGCAGTCAAAATAGAACCTAGTCATGAATATATAGCCTCTAAGGCGACAGAAAGTTCGGTTGTGATTTATAATAAATCCGATTTTAAAGTATATGATGTTGTTGTTCTTCAAGGCTTAAATAATATGGACTTATTTAATGGGCAATGTATATCCAAGGTGTGTTATATTAGGGAAATACGAGGGCAATATTGTGAACATTTTACTATGAAACATAAAGGTTTAGGTATGTCTAAATTTTTAGTAATAGGAGTATTCTTTAGAGATTTCCAAGGGAAAGAATGGTTTAGGGATAGTTATGGTATAACGAAGAATGGAGAGGGTTATAAAGATAGGCTATCTAAATTGCATTTGATTTCTCCACCATATCCTCACAAAATAGATAATCAATAATTGGGATTAAAGTACCGACACGTTTTGTCCTATAAGCCTATAACCCTAAAAATAAAGTAGCTGTTATTAGAATGACCTAATAACAGCTACTTTTGTAGGCGAGCTACTCTTTAAAAAAGTTGATTCTAAGGGGCAAGCCCTTGTCTATATCCTTATTATATGTGTGGATTTATTGCAAGTCAATTTGACTTTGTGAATTTAGAGATAATTTCTTGATCAAGGTAATTTAGTGTGGGGGTTGATAACTTTAATTGGTATAAGGGGTGTGCTTTAGTTTTAGGATAAATAATACGAGCCTTACTTATAGTTGTGATATCTTCTACTTTTAAATAGCTAGAAAGTAATAACTTGGGAGCAGTTTTATAGAAGCTATCGAAATTTTTTAGTGATATTAGGATTTCTTTTAGAGTATTTCTTAATTTAGTATCATCTTCTGATAGACATTTCATAGCTTGATTAATGAACGCGGTACAATTAGTAAATACTGTATCATAAGATCCGATAGCTGGTGAAATTGCTGCAAACCCTCTAGCTTGTAATTCAGGATAAATTCTTCTAAAGGGGCTCCAAAATTTGGAACGTTCTTGATCTCTAATGATAGTTTCTAAATTATCTGCAAGTTCGTAATTGATTGCTAATTGGTGAGGATGAGGTTTTGAAGTTATAGGAACTACTGTTATTTTAGGATTGAGCCTTGGACTGTTATGAAGTGCTACACAATAATGTTTATATCTAAATTCACTTAAAACATTATATCCAAAATTGACATAAAGAATTTGTCCGCGCTTAATGTTGGGAAAGCTTTTTTCAGCACCTTTATTTTCTAATGGAATATAATCGAGATATGTATTTAACCAGTCATCAAGTCTTCTGAACTTCTCGTGTGTATTTTGAGATATGAAATTTAATTTTCGAGTTATACTTTGAATAGACATATTTCTCCCTTATTATTATGTTAGAAAATATGTTAAAAAATGTTATATGGTTATAGTAGTTGATTGTTTATTAATTTTCAATATTGTATATGCTAAGGTAAGAGAATTTGTGTAGAAATTATTGAGACTTTTATATTATATGGGAGGTAATAGCATGAAGGTTGTAAGCAAAATTCCGATATTGTTAGTGTTGCTAATTGGATTGTTCTTGCACGGTTCACCTAACTCTCAAGCTACTGATGTCTGGGTAGCACAAAATAGTAATGGTATAGATATTTATGTTATGGATGATACTATAAAATATGGAACTAATAAAACAGGAAGGTGGTTCTCTGTATCAACAAAAAGAGTTCGTAATGGTCAGTTAATTGGCGTTTCAACAACTCAATATTCAAAATATAAGACTGATATGTGGCGATATTATATAAAAACCCAACAAGCGGGCAGATTTGAACCTGTTACACCTAAAAGCCAAGTGTTTGAGTATGTTATGAAGGATCTTCGTTGGTATTATGAAGTTAAACCAGGATATGGGCGTTCCTCATACTATTACTAAATTTTTATCTTATTAGTAGAAACTTAATAAGTATATATAACAGAGATACGTAGAGATGCGTATCTCTTTTTGTAACTATAGTTTAGTAAATGTGAGGGTTCTTGATTATGATAATATCTCCTCTATCATGATATAATTTAGATAAATAAAGTTTCTTATAAAAATCAGTATACATAGTGGAGAGTCTATATGAGCTTTTACAATTGGATTCAAGAAAAATTTTTTGATGAATACGAAGAATGGCGTTTGAGGTGCCCAGATCATAATCGAAACGGTTTTAATATAGTCGGAATAGATAATACTTTACAGGCCATGCATGATGGATTTTTCATGTATATAGAATTGTACCCACCTCATGCCATCGATGGATGTACTGCCATGAAAGCACGTGTAGGTAAAACGCAGGATGCAGTAGATTTATTCTTAGATATAGATGGCAAGACCTATCGTATGGCTGATGTAAGTTATCCTGACGCAGTGAAGATGATGCGGGCTTTTGTGAAAAAACGCAGAGTACCTGATTGTAGTTTGTGTGTAGAAGTAGCGTATCTAGATATAGAGCAGATGAAATCGACATTTACAGAGCTGGCAACGCTATTGCTAGGCGATGCTAAACAAGCTAAATCGTTTATGACTAAGGCAAAGTTAAACTCCATGGAAGACTTAGAAGATAGCTGGTGGAACCTCTATGAGAAACTACAGTCTAAAGGTCGTGCTGTAGAGCTATCTTTAAAAATTGAATTAGAGGATTTTCTTTATCATGTGCAGAAGTTAATACGTAACAAGTCTTTAGATACTAGCGAAAATCTAACTATTGATACAGCAGGATTAGATGAAGACCAATGTATTATGGACTGGTGTGCACATATTAATGCCACATGGAAAACGCATAAGTTAGTAGATATGGACATAGGAACAGATAGCTTTGTACTTATGGTGCTTTCACATGAGGAATTCAAAACAGCCCAAGAACTAGCGAAAGAATTATTACATAGAATCGATGTAGCTGAACGCTCATGATATAACAGAAATTATGATGAGTACCGTGATTATAATGTAGGAGAGAGTCATATGAGTATTGTACGTGTACCAGAATATGAAGCAGAGTTTGAGCCGGAAGTATTTGAGATCTATGCATTACCGCGCAGAGATGCGAAGGGGGCTAGTCCTTATTTAGAGAAGTACCATAGACCATTAGTGTCCACCGATGCTATCCTAGATACTCGAACTGGCGTGCTTGATCGTAGCGAAGGCATTTTGACGTGGATTATTGAAGGCTTTGACGATGGTTGGGGTTATAGTTTTGAGCCTCATGAGGTCTATAAATTATTAGTTAAGAAAGCAAAACCCTTAGAGGATTTGGGCTATATGCGTCCTTCTTGGAATAATCGCTATTATGTGCTTGAGGTATTAGAGGAACATGCCAAACATAGCGAATTAGAGGCGTTGTCGGCGTATTTGAAAACCCCTAAATACCTTCATACCGACAGGGGTGACTTCTTGTTAAATCGAGAGTATCAATACTATGGATTGAGAATTGATGATTATGCATTCACCCTTGATGTGGATGAGGGCTCTGATGAAAGCTGCACCGTAGCATTGGCTGCTTTCAATACAATCGATAATTTCAAAGAATTTGAACAACGAATTAGTGCATATATTAGTGAAACATTGCTAGACCTCGCTAATGATTGGCTCGACAATGACGATCAAGATCCGATTACATCAGACGTATTTGCTAAGCGTATTACGATGGGCGAATTGGCGTTTCGTAACGATGGATCCATAGAGGTCTATTATGACGATGATGATATCTTCTGGGGACACTGCATCATAGCCCATGTTGATGCGGATGGGAATCCTGTTGATGCGGATATTGCAGGATAATATTTTAATGGAGAGAGAAGATGGAAAATCTGTATAAAGAATTAAAAAGTTTTTTTGCCAATGATATGGATCTAACTGATTTATTTGATTCCGAAGCTATCATTTGGATTGACTGGCGCGAGTATGACGAAGATGTGGTGAATTATTTCAATGATATGATGGATGAGCCTATCGATATTCAAACCGTTAGTAATGGCAAGCCCTATGGCGACGATATTGTGTTACAAAAGGGCGATAAAGAACTGCAAATTCCTTACGGTGATGAGAAAGATAGGGATGTAACTATCAAATACTTCAACGAATTTGTTAAACCTGATTATGAGGTGCGTTGGTTTACTGAAAGCCTTGGAAACGATACACTCGGATTTACCGTGCTTTCAGGGTCGGAATGGGCTAAATTAAGCGACGAATTTGGGGTAGATACAGTTCGTTATTATTTCGAGCCTATCAATCTTGATAGTAACATGTTCAATCTTGATATGAACGAAGTATTTGCACTATTGGCCTTACGAGAAAATAGTGACGGTGTAAATACTGACTTTAGTGTACAGTTAGATTGGATTAAAATCATAAACAAAGAAAAAGCCTTGGCTGAGCAAAAAGAGAACGGACAAATTGACTTGAAACAATACATGGTCGTAAAAAAAGAAATCCAAAAGATTAAAGACGAATTTATAGCGACTCACGGCGAGATGGAATAAGAGCTGTTGTTCTAAAGGAGACGTTTATGGCAATTGACGGTGTAAAAATCATAGATAGTGATGATGGTCATGATATTTATAATGCCATTGTTGAGCGCTACAAGGATGGTGTCAGTGTCGATACCATAATTTCTGAGATTTTAAATGAGGAACAAAGCTTTTGTACTGACGAGTTTTATACAGAGATTTATTGGACTGCGGTGGCCTATTCGTTGTGGAAGATAGGGCATCTACCGGATGACGTCAAAGAGAAAGCCTTAGACATAATCGCTCAGGGCCCTCATGAGTTTTGGTTAGAAATTGATGGTAAGGCCCCTAAACAGCGTCAAAAGGTATTGGATAAGTTAGCCATGCAGCTACAAAGTGAAAATCCGAAGCCACTTAAGGTTCGTAAATCTAAAACAAAGAAAGAACCTTATTTTAATGTGGGCGACGTATTAGCTGTTAAGTTTGAAACCGAGTATGGTGCTATATTCGTCTCTGACGTAGATCAATCACCGCGGAAAATCGAGTATCATTTAGCCTGTACTCGGCTTTTACAAGAAGAAAAACCAACAATGGAGGAGTTTCTAAACAGCAAAATCGCATGCCGGAAAGATAATACAAATTTCGGTATCGATACAGACTGTTGGTTCAATCATAAAGACTTAGGTATGTTGCTAGATGATTTGAAAGTCATTGGGGCCGTTGAACTATATCCGTGTAAACTATGGAAACTAGCACCAGCAGGCACGCTAGAAGATATTTATGAGGAGATTACAGACAACCCTAGGATAGGAAAACTACGTCTTATAGACACCTATGAACTGGTGAAAGAGGTTATTGAGAAATAATCTTCGGGAGAATGCGTTACTATAAAGGTGTAAATTTAATGGATACTGTGACGAAAAAATACATAGAAAATGTGAAAGTCAACGATATACCGTGGCATCGGTTAACGACCACCTACGGACGTGCCACAGATTTCCCTGAGGCGCTTGATGTGTTGTGGAATATGGAAAGCATTGAAACTGTTGATGTGGATGGTGAGGCGATAGGACTCAATATTGAGCATCAATCGACATTGTGGCATGCCACACCATTTGCTATGATTTTCTTGCTTCGTATTTTTAAGAAAGCCTTAGAAGAGAGAACTCAGAATGAAGTAGCTCAGTATTTAGCAGAACAATTGGTCGAGTTGTTTACTGTGATTGCTGAGTGCATTCGAGATGGTCTTATGCTAGAGCATGTAGATCCATTGCTGAACTTTGAGGATATGCTCAACGAAGAATACCTTTGGTCTGAAGAATATGATGAAGACGAAGACGTTCTTAGATATGAGGAAGATGACGTATTCCCTGATGATTTATTCTTTAGCTTTTATTATTACTCCCAACAAGTACTTTTGTTAGCTATTCCACTATTAGATATATCTGATGAAGGAGAGGCTAACTTGCTAGAATTAATTTCTGCTAATAGGAGCGTGTAAGATGAGTTGTTTAGATATATTGCGAAATGATACCAAGTTAGCTAAAGATTTTGATACACTATTTGATTTTCGCTTGCTAGATGCGTTGGAGGAACGTGATACTGCTGAAGGTCGCTGCACATTCTCTTTGCCGGGCATGGCATTTGCTGTAGATGGTGCTGGCGGTGAATATCATCTATTGGAGGACGGATCCATAGGGTATTGGAGTAGCGAAGGTGCCGCGGGCCGTTTAGCTGAAAGTATGGATGATTTGTTTCATTTGATCGTTTTTAGTATTTGTTGGCATGATTACTGTGACTCAAGTAAATATTCTGATGGGGCAACACTTGAAGAATATGGTCAGAATAAGCAGTTAGATATTATCTCTTACTCGCCAATGGAACTTTGGGAACCCATTGTGAAAGCTTTGCATATGCCCATAGACATGAAGCTTTCACCTATTTTACAGAAATTCTATGATGCGGCGCATCGTGAACCGGTATATACCTGCTATTTCCATGAAGATGATGGAAGCGTTACAGAATCGGAAAATTTATTTTTCTAATGTTTAGAAGAGTTTATGAAAGGATTTAATTATGGGACTAATTGCAACTTATAGCTGTTTAAGCGATGCGAATTTAAAAGAGCTTAAAGCTATGGGCTCAGAAGAAGAGGAAATTCTTGAAAACGTTGAAGAGTGGAATGACGATGATGAATTATTGCTTGATATCGACAAGATGTGGGATGTACTCCACTTTGTGCTAACTGGCGTAGGAACTGACCATAAGGATGATAAAAATCCTCTTAGCCAAGCGGTACTAGGCGTAACGGCTGTTGAGGATATATCAGACTATGTAGCATATACAGAACACAATCATTTAGCCAATATCGTGGCGGCCTTAGAGCAGTTTGATATTGAAAATGCTCTGGAATCTTTTGATATGGCAGCGTGCAAAGAGGCCGAGCTATATCCAGATATTTGGGATTACGATGAGGAAGAGGAAGAAATCAAAGACGAACTTCTTCATGATTTTGAACAAATGAAACGCTTTTATAAACAAGTGCTCGAAGCTAAAGGGCATGTGCTTGTATCGATTTGTTAAGGCTCTTAAAATCTGTTGGCTATGTCTCTAGTTATAGCTAAACTAATTATGTAACTGTTAAATATGAGGAATCCAAGATGGCAGTGTTAACGGGAAAGCAAATTAAATACGGATTTGACTACTATCATAAGGATGACGCACGGCCTAAATCTGTGGTAGAGGTCTCTGAATATGATGGTGAAGAGAAGTTGATAATCAATTGCACACAGCTAGATGAAAACTATTCTGCTAAAGATAAGAAACGTATTTTACAGGAGTGGTGTAGTTTTTTTATTGAACATCCAGATACCTTTACAGAGCTCATGTTTTGTACAAGAATGCCACAGGAGTTATTTGATGCGGTGTGCGCTCAGCGTAGACTTAAAAGGTTACATATAAAATGGGGCGTTTATCCAGATATTTCAAAATTAGAGAACTTACAAGAACTAGAATATTTACACATTGGATCCGGTAGAAGTGTATCGAGTTTAGAGCCTATTTCAAAATTAGAAAATTTAGTGGCTCTGTCGATTGAGAACTTTCAAAAAATTGATGATTATATGCCATTAGCGAATCTGAAACATCTTGAAAGTCTCGCCTTAGAAGGGGATTTTGCAGCTCCTAAAATTCTTAAGGTTCAATCATTAGGATTTTTACGCCATATGAAACAATTGCGCTTTTTTAGCTTTTTAACGGCAAAGGTGATAGATAAAGATTACTCTCCCATTTTAGAACTTAACAATCTAGAACATCTTACATTAAGATCTTGTAAAGAGGTTAAGCAATTGTATCCTGAATTCGTTAAACTACCAAAATTAAAATATGGTACAGTTTTAGAACGACCGGAATTATATGAGAATTAATTCCTTGTATTTGCAGGTGTTACTATAAAAGTATATAGTATAGACATGTGATGGTTTTAATCACATGTCTATATTTTTATAAGGAGGACGCTATGCAACACGTTCAAACCCGCAGTACTACATCCGCGTTAGTACTCACAGCCGTATTGATTGCCCTCGCTACATTGCTTACAATGTATACGAAAATCCCAGTACCTGGCATACGCGGCTATTTCAATGTTGGAGATGTCGTTATCATGACATCCGCTTTATTATTAGGTCGAAAATATGGCGCCTATATTGGTGCTATTGGACCAGCGTTAGCTGATTTGTTCCTCGGCTACGCAGTCTTTGTACCAATCACCTTTGTGGTGAAAGGTATTGAAGGCTATCTTGTCGGTACTGTCTATAACAATAAGACAACTACCTCTGCCTTGGTAGCAACTATCGTAGGTGGTATTATTATCGTAGCAGGCTACTTCATCGCCGAATATTTTGTATTTGATCCAGGCGTAGCTATTGCCGGTGTTTTGACTAACACCATTCAAGCCGTTATGAGTGTTATTATTAGCATGATTCTCTATGCTATATTACGGAGACGCTTAAGCTAGTAAATTGACAGTTTCTAGCAATAAATTTGATAACCCTAATGTATCTAAGTATCGCAGCACTTAGTCGCATTAGGGTTATTTTTATTAACTAATTCTATTTTTATTTGTTAAGTAAAACATATATTTGATATATAATGTAATTAAGATAGTCAACGAGGTTGGGACACCCTTTTTCTATGAAGGGGGTGAAGCCTATGAGTGCCTATGAAATCATTATGATTATTCTTGGGATTTTAACAGTCGTTATTTCCTTTGGAGCATTGATAGTGCTGATTTGTCGTAATAACGACAAATAGCCCTTCGTTACCAACTGGTAGCTGAAAACGAAAGGCCATTTCTACATGTTTTATAATGTTTTGGGATGAGCCTAACGGAACCACTCGTTGGCTATCTCTTTATTACATTATAAAGGGGTTAATATATATAGTCAATTCAAATAAGAAATGTAAATTGACAGTCTTTAGAATTCATCTTATACTATAAGTACAAAAGAGCCAGTTAACGTGTTCTAGGCGTTAGGCTCATCAAAAAGTTAGAAATTTGATAAACCTAACGTGTCTAAGTATTGCAGTACTTAGTCTTAAACGTTAGGTTTATCTTATTTTGTAACTATTTACTAGTTACTTTTTAAGAATTAACACTACGAGGGTAGCGAATAAAATCATTAATGATAATGCTTCGTATACAGTCATAATGCCACCTCCCTCAAAAGACGGAGATGAACCTAACTCACGTTAATGGCTCTTTCGTTATTAGTATATAGCGTAATTTGAATATTGGGAAATACAGATTAATTTCGTACAACTTTAGGATGCACAAGCACTAAACTGAATTAGAGAATAGGTCTGTTTATATGATATAATACTTTCATTATGTAGTAAAAAAGGAGATCTAAATGGCAAATTTACCTAACTGCCCTAAATGTGGCGACGAATACACATACGAAGATGGTCATATGTACATCTGCCCTATGTGTGGTCATGAATGGACAGCTGCCGATGCTGCGGCTGCAGCAGAAGCCGGTATCATCCGCGATGCTAACGGCAATGAATTAGCTGATGGCGATACCGTTGTTGTTGTAAAAGACCTCAAAGTAAAAGGCGCTGGCGTATTGAAACAAGGTACGCGTGTTAAAAACATTCGCCTCATTTCTGATGCGAGCGATGGCCACGATATCGATTGCAAAATCGATGGCTTTGGTGCAATGGCATTAAAATCTGAAATGGTTAAGAAAATCTAATCATGGAATCCCTACCGATAGAACGTCGGTGGGGATTTTTTCGTGCTATAATCAAGGTATAATGTGTTACGTAAATTTGTATAATTTTGAGGAGCAATTATGATATCTCAGGAGGAATTAAAGGCGTGTACGTATAATTTATTAAATGAGCGAGGCATTACCGTTCAGGATATTGCAGATATTGTGATGATGATTCAACAGCCGTATATTCCTGATTTGACGATGGACGAGTGCATAGAGAGTGTACAGGCCGTACTTGAAAAACGAGAAACACAAAATGCCATCATTACGGGCATAGAATTGGATAGATTGGCAGAGCAGAAGAAATTATCTGATCCACTACAAAGTATCATGACTCGAGATGAGGCATTGTTTGGTATTGATGAAATTCTCGCGTTATCCATTGTGAATTTATACGGATCCATTGGATTTACGAACTATGGCTATGTTGATAAGGTAAAACCGGGTATTATTAAAAATCTTGATAGCAAGGTTGATAGTCACTGTAATACATTTCTTGATGATTTAGTTGGTGCCGTGGCGGCTGCTGCAGCGGGTCGCATTGCGCATAACACGCCGAATCGGGTGCACCATGTCGTTGTGGAGGGATAGAACATGAACGTTTTAGTCGTAATTGATATGCAACATGATTTTGTGGATGGATCTCTTGGTTCTCCGCAGGCGCAGGCCATTGTGGATAATGTACGTCAAAAAATCGCATCCTTTGATGGTCCTATTATTTTTACACGGGATACTCACGATACTAATTATCTTGAAAGCCAAGAAGGTCGGCATTTACCGGTTGTGCATTGTGTGAAAGACACGATTGGTTGGCAAATTATGGAGAGCCTCATCACGGCCGCAGAAAAGCGCAATACCATCCATCCGTACTTTATCATTGATAAACCTAATTTTGGATCCTCTGAATTAGTTACGCGTTTACAAGGGATGAATACAGCAGAGCCTATTGAAAGCATAACCTTAGTCGGTGTTTGCACAGATGTGTGCGTTGTGTCGAATGCCATATTGTTGAAAGCTGGCTTGCCAGAGGTTCCTATTCATGTAGATCCTAATTGCTGTGCAGGAGTTACTGAGGAAAGCCATGAAGCAGCATTATTAACTATGCGTCAATGTCAGATTGAAGTAGCTAATGATTTGTAATAGAGGTATAGATTGAAATATTAGTTAAATAGTGATATGCTATACACAATTACATAGCAGAGTATGCAAGGGAGCCTATGAGATAGGCTGAGAAAGGGCTGTTAGCACCTGACCTTTGACCTGATCGGGATCATGCCCGCGTAGGAAGCACGCAAAACCATTCAAGGGTATCGATCATATTATATCGATACCCTTTTTCTTGTGTACAAAGCTAAAAGGTTTTATTCAATAGGAGGACATATTATGTTTTACACTCAATTGGAAGCCGCACAAAAAGGCTTTGTTACGGATGCGATGAAAATTGTAGCAGAAAAGGAACGCATGGATGTAGAGCAATTGCGAGCGCTAGTTGCTTTAGGACAAGTTGTTATTCCCTGTAATAAGAATCATACTTGTATCGATCCAGAGGGCATCGGTAAAGCATTGCGCACGAAAATAAATGTGAATCTTGGCACATCCAGAGACGTTACCGATTATGATAGTGAAATAGAAAAGGTAAATTGGGCGATTCAACTTGGTGCTGAATCGATTATGGATTTATCTACTCATGGTGATACACGTATTTTTAGACGAAAATTAACTAGCGAATGTAAAGCCATGATTGGTACTGTACCAGTATATGACAGCGTTATACATCATCAACGGGATTTGGCAGAACTTACTGCTGAGGATTTCTTAGATACTATCCGTCTCCATGCAGAGGATGGGGTGGACTTTGTAACCTTACATTGTGGTATTACGCGTCAAACTATTGAGCAAATTAAAAAGCATAAACGTAGACTCAACATCGTTAGCCGTGGTGGTAGTCTTATCTTTGCATGGATGAGCATGACGGGCAAGGAAAACCCATTCTATGAACATTTTGATGATATTTTAGATATTTGCCGTGAGTATGATGTAACTATTTCTTTGGGTGATGCTTGTCGACCAGGCTGTTTAGCAGATGCTACGGATGTATGTCAAATTGAAGAACTGGTACGACTTGGTGAATTGACTAAACGCGCTCGAGCTAAAGGTGTGCAAGTGATTATTGAAGGCCCAGGTCATGTGCCACTTAACCAAATTCAAGCGAATATGGAAATTGAGGAAACGCTATGTGGCGGAGCTCCGTTTTATGTGTTAGGCCCATTGGTGACAGATATTGCACCTGGCTATGATCATATAACAGCTGCCATTGGTGGTGCTGTGGCGGGCATGCATGGGGCGTCCTTTCTTTGTTATGTAACGCCGGCAGAGCATTTGGCATTGCCTAATGCAGACGATGTGAAAGAAGGTATTATGGCTTTCAAAATAGCAGCCCATGCAGCGGATATAGCACGTGGCATACCAGGTGCCCGTGATAAGGATGATGCGATGGCTGATGCTAGACGCGTACTAGATTGGGAGGCGCAATATGCGTGTGCACTTGATCCTCAACGTGCTCGCAATATTCGTGAAAGCCGAGCTCCAGAGGAGGGGCATAGTGAAACTTGTAGTATGTGTGGTAAATTCTGTGCTGTTCGTAGCATGAATAAGGCTTTGAATAGCGAATATATTGATATTCTGTAATAAATGTTGGTCATATATTGACGTTTATCTATATAGATAGTACAATATGCAAAGAATGATAATTCATATCAATGAAATACCGATGCAGGTGCATCGAATCGCTTTCACAAGAACGATACTAGTTAAGATATCGTTCGTGCCCTAATTAAAAGGAGGACTATTATGAAACCTTTCGAACTCGCACCATTACCATATGCTTATGATTATCTAGAACCTGTTATCGATGCAGAGACGATGAAACTGCATCATGATAAGCATCACCAAGCGTATGTTAATAATTTGAATGTAGCCATCGCTAAATACCCGGATCTTGCCTATGGTTGCGTAGATTGTATTCTCGGCGATATTGCCAATGTGCCAGAGGATATCCGTCAAGCGGTTATCAACAATGGTGGGGGTCATAAAAACCACACCATGTTTTGGGATATCATGACAAAACCTGATACATCTAAATTGCAAGGCCCTTTGAAGGATGCTATCGATGCTGATTTAGGCGGATATGATGCTTTTGTTGAAAGCTTCTCCCAAGCGGCGGCAACACGATTTGGCTCTGGCTGGGCTTGGCTAGTGGTCAACAAGGACGGCAAACTAGAAGTAACCTCTACGGCTAACCAAGATAATCCTCTTTTGGAAGGTAAAACTGCCATTCTTTGTTTAGATGTATGGGAACATGCATATTACTTGCATTACCAAAATCGTCGCCCAGATTATATTAAGGAATTCTTCCGTGTTATCAACTGGGATGCAGTCGCTGAAAACTACGAAAAAGCATTGCAACCTCATCATCAATAAGATGATTGTTAACGAATAGATGATACATCTATGTCCAATTTATGGATTGATTTGTCATCTATTCGTTATTTTTTTGAATAACTTTCAAAAGTATAGCCATGGATACAGATTTTCTAATCGATATCGTTTATCATAGAATTATAGGTTATTAAAGATGACCTTTCGGAATGTAAATTACCTTATATACGAAAACGTATAGAGGCTACTAACATAAGCAATAAACAATATTTTTGACACGAGGGGATCAAAATGGAAAAGAAATTAGATTTATCAAAATCCGTATATGATTTGGTACAAGAATATCCAGAGGTTATAGATATTATGAAAGGATTGGGCTTCACAGAAATTACCAATAAGGTGATGTTCCACTCCGTTGGCAAAATTATGACTATCCCTAAAGGGGCTAAGATGAAGGGCATCTCTATGATGGATATTGTAGGGGCCTTTATGAAAGCTGGTTTTACATTAGAAGGTGATATGCCCAACCTACACGGTGATGATGTAGCATCTGCTAAGGATGTTCCTGTTGAGGCACCAGCCACTCAAGATGAGGAACCTAAGGCTAGTGAAAATACAGAAGCTAACGCAGAGGATACTGTACCCGATAGCGAACGGGTAGAGCAATTAAAAGGCTTCTTAAAACGCTTAGGTACAGGGGAAGCCCTTGGCGATGTGCGCAAAGATTTTGCCAGCCAATTTAAACATGTAGAAGCCAGTGAAATCATGAAAGCTGAACAAGGCCTTATGCGCGAAGGTACACCTCTAGAAGAGGTACAACAATTATGCGACCTTCATTCCGCTTTGTTCCACGGTTCTACCATTCATGAACAAATGGAAGAAGAGCATGCGAAGGTTGAGGCTGCTTTAGAAGCTCAAGATAAGAAACAAACGGTAACAACGCTTGTAGAAACGATAGGCCATCCGCTCAACCAAATGACGGAAGAAAATAAGGCGCTTAATGATTTGATTGAAGAGCTTCGTCCTAAAGTGGCCGATAAAACGGCAACCGTTGATGATGTAAATAGAGTGCGTCAATTATCCGTTCACTATGCTAAAAAAGGCGATTTGTTATATCCAAAATTAAAGGTGGATTATGCTATCGGTGGCCCATCCATGGTTATGTGGACTGTTGATGGCGATATTCGAGACCAATTGGGTGATTTGGCAAAATCTAGTCAAAGTGTAGATGATTGGTATAGACGTTTTGATGAGCTTCTTACACGTGCTCAAGAAATGATCTACAAAGAACAAAATATCTTGTTCCCTATCTGTGCGGAAAACTTTACAACTCAAGATTGGTACCAAATCTATAAGGATACTGCACAATATGAGGAAATCTTTGGTGTAAAACGCATTGCTTGGCCAGAGGCTGATGCGGCATTAGCTACACAAACTAGAAAATCAAGTGGTGATGACAATACCATCGGTTTAATTGGTGGTACGTTAACTGTAGATCAACTCGATGCTATGCTTAACACAATGCCTATGGAAGTAACTTTCGTTGACCATGAAGACATTAACCGTTATTTTAACGACGGCGAAAAGGTCTTTAAACGCCCTACTACGGCAATCGGTCGCGATGTATTCTCCTGTCATCCACCTAAGGTAGAACCTATCGTGCGCGGTATCATCGATTCCTTCCGTAAAGGGGATCGCGATAATGTGGCTGTATGGCTTGAAAAACAAGGTCGTCCATTCTATGTAAACTACATGGCTGTGCGCGACAAAAATAAGAAATACCTTGGCACATTGGAACTCGTACAAGATATGCAATTTGCAAAGGACCATTTCGCAAGATCTAAATAAGAAAATCTATATACGAAAATATGACAAAAGGCTGCTCTAGAACTGATGCTAGAGCAGCCTCTTTATACGTAGGACTAAGAACGGATATGGTCGATGATGCTGTGCGTAGCTGTTTTGATATTAGCTAGGCTCGTGGCTAAGTTAACTCGTACAAAGGTGGCGTAGCTTTCACCGCCAAACCATTCGCCAAAGCTTGGCGCGATACGGCATTGATTTTCAAATAGGTCGTGCATATCTTCAGGTTTTACATAGGCGCCAAAATCAATCCACGCCAAATAAGTACCGTCCATAGGGCTAATGCGGAGCTTTGGTAGGACTAAGAGTAGTTCGTCGCATAGATATTCGTAGTTTTCGCGGATGACAGCGCATACATCGTCTAGCCACGCTTCCGCCTCTAGATGGGTATATGCCGCAGTGATAGCCGTTTCTGCCATGACATCTGCATCCGTGTGGTACACTTGCGCCTTATAGGCGTTATATTGTGTGCGTAATGTCTCGCTTGGAATCATCACTTCAGCCTGATGTAGACTGGCCATGTTAAACGATTTTGACACAGAGGATAGGGTTATCATATGGCCTGCATAATGACCGTTGGATACGGACAGTGCAGATGTAAATGGTATGGGACCGGTAATGAGGTCTTGATGGATTTCATCGCTTATGATGAGCACCTTGTGACGCTCACAAATGTCAAATAACCGGTCCATCTCCTCCTCGGTCCATACATGGCCCACAGGATTATGCGGATTGCAATGGATGAACACCTTCACATCGTTTTGCCTAATGGCGGACTCGAATGTATCATAATCGACAGTATATCTATTGCTCGTCGTGCGATGTAATGGCACTGCAACGATGTGTCTGTTTGCATCATTGGCACGGGCATCGAAGGCTCCGTACACGGGCGTAAGGACTGTAATGGCATCGTTTGGTTTGGTGAAAGCCCCAATACACCACATGATACCGGTAATAACATTGGGGGCGCTAGTGATCCAGTCTTGTTCAATAGTGCAGTTGTGACGGCGTTTGTGCCAATGTATGACAGCTTCTATATAATTTGGATTTGTCATGGTATAACCTAGAGGATTGTTTGTTACATAGTTACAAATGGCCTCTTGTATGCATGGTGGTGTTATAAAGTCCATATCTGCCACCCAGAGTGGTAGTAGGTCGGTGCGACTAAATTTTAAATATTCGCCGTCCCATTTGCGGGAATGAGAACCGCGGCGGTCTATGTAGTATGTTTCAGTAAATTCTGTAGTGTTCATAGGAATACCTCATTTATGTTGCCTTATGTATGTATTATAGCAATAAATGTATATAAAATAAGCATATTGTAGCTCAGCTTCTTGACGGAGCTCGCTTTCACAATTTAAAATGTACTATAGAATAGTGTGTGTCTGACCAGTGACCACACGTCTATCGAATGGTTACAAAAGATAAATGTTAGCAGCATGTGGCGGCGTCCCTATGTGAGAGGGCTCATCGGACAGCTTAGGTGCATGCAACGCTGTATAAGTATAGTACTGGATCCTTGTTAGGAGGCATGTGCCATGAGTAACGAATTAAAACCATTACATTTTGATGCGGATTACACGATGGAGGAGGCGCTCGCTGAGGCGAAACGTTGTCTAAATTGTCCAAAACCTTTGTGCCGCATGGGCTGTCCGATTGAAAACGAAATTCCTCGTTTTATCCAAGCCATCGCGCGCGGTAACTTTGGCTTAGCCAACGATATCTTGGCGGAACGTACAAACTTGCCAGCTATCTGTGGTCGCGTGTGCCCACGCGAAAATCAATGCGAAGGCAACTGCATCATGAATAAGGCTAAGAAACCGCCTATCAACATCGGTAAATTGGAACGTTTTGCTGCCGATTTTGAAAGCATCAATGGATTGCGCAAACCTAAGAAAATTAAACAAGATCTCGGTAAAGTAGCCGTTGTCGGTTCCGGCCCTGCAGGCTTGTCCGTTGCAGGCGACGTAGCAAAACTCGGCTATGATGTCACTGTATTTGAAGGTCAATCCGAACCAGGCGGCGTACTCTTATTCGGTATTCCTGAGTTCCGTTTGTCCAAGTCCGTTGTACGTCGTGAAATCGCCCGTCTTGAAGGCTTAGGCGTTAAATTCGTATGTAATACATTCATCGGCCAAGATAAATCCTTGGATGATCTATTTGCAGAAGGCTTTGATACCATCTTCATCGGTACGGGTACACATATTCCTCAAGAAGTACGTATGGAAAACGATCAAATTACAGGCGTATTCCAAGCAATGTACTTGTTAACAAATGTACAATTGGTAGAAAATGGTGAGCTTGAAGAAAAAGCGATTCCTGTGAAGAAAGGGGACCGCGTTGTTATCATCGGCGGTGGTAACGTAGCGATGGATGCGGCTCGTACATGCGTACGTCTAGGCTGTGAATCTGTCACTGTTGCATACCGTCGTAGCCAAGAACAAATGCCAGCCTTGTTATCTGAATACGAAGAAGCCCGTGCCGAAGGTGTTCAATTCCAATGGTTCGCATCTCCAGTTGGTGTAGAAGGTAAAGACAAGGTAGAAGGCTTTAAATACGAAGTAATGGCCCTTAATGACGATGGTGCCGGTATCCACGGCACAGGTAAATACCAAGTGATGCCTGTCGATAAGATCATCATCGCTGCTGGTCATAAACCTAATGCACGCCTCGTTGGGGAAGGTAACAACCTTCGCGTAGACGAAAAAGGCTATATCATCACATCCGAAGAACCATACGGCATGACAAGCCGTGAAGGTGTATTCGCCGGTGGTGACGTAGTGCATAAACCAGCTACTGTAGTACTTGCGATGCGCGAAGCTAAAAAAGCCGTTGATGGCATGGTTAAATACATGGAAATCAAACGTGCTATGGCTACTGCAGAAGAGAATAAATAAGAGTTTTATGTACAAGAATATACATGTATGTGTGTACAGGTATAATTTTATAACATAATATGTATAAAAATCCCTTGCAATATGAATGTATCGCAAGGGATTTTCTATTATATGTCATCACAATTCAAGTTGGTATGGCCCCTCATAGGTGGTTGCCGTATTGTGGAGGCAAAGAGTTGCTATTATGGATAGTAGAAAGTGAGGTTTCTATGACGTATGATATCGTATGCAGTGAAGCACAGTCAGAAAAGGCTATCCAGCACTTAGGCGTTCTCATTCTATTATGGCGCCGCCACTATCACATAACTCAACAAGAGTTAGCTAAGCGGACGGGCTTGTTACAGTCCTATATTAGCGGACTGGAAAAGGGGAATATAGACCCTCGTATATCTACGCTGTGTAGGATAGTCAATGGCTTTGATAATATGCCTTTAGATACATTTTTTGGAGGTCCTGACTTAGGTTTTATCGACTTTCACGGCATAGAACATCGACATATAGAATTTCATTAAAATCCTAAATCCTCATTGATGATAATAACCTCCATAATTTGCATGTTACGCATTTTCTTATAGTAAATGGTTAAGGCATTGCAAATTCTGTCCGGTGAACCACAGTCGTAGCATTTTTCCTCTAATTTGGCACAAGGGTTTAGTGAACTTTTCTTATTTTTCTTACTGTTCAGAGGGGCAGCCACATTGCGCGCCCGGTAGATGGCAGAGGCCAAGTCCGGTGTAATTTTATTGCGACCTAGCACAAAGAACACCTCTTGCGATCCGAATAGGGATGCTGCTACTCGGTTGCCGGTACCATCGATATTGACCATTTCACCTGTTTGCGCCAAGGCGTTAACAGAGGTTAAAAATACATCGCGTCCCATGGTACGTAATGCGGTGTCGCGGAAGCTTTCCCCCGGAAGGGGACGCTGAATGTCTGTTATGTCATCATTGACCTCGGATAAAGCATCATGAACCTTGAGCTCCAATAAGGTGCGTGAATCACCGATAGCCACCTGTTTATGTTGAATGCGAGACTGTAAATAGTCCACCGCATCAGCGCCTGTTTCAAAATAATGGACTACAAATTTATTGCGCTCTAAAGCTTTGATGGTTTTCTCTATATCGATGGGAGCATCGTTGATTTGAGGATTGATAACTGCATTGATTGTTGTTTCTGTATTGGCCATGAGTCCTCCTTAAAGGGGAATAAAGTTATAATCTAGTGTTCTATTTCTATTATTGTATCGTTTTATATATCTATTATTCAACGATTAGAATGAGAATTCTGTAGCATAATCTATTAGATGTTGGAATAGAATCCTAATTAGTCATAAAATTTTGTAAAAGTTGGAATGAAATCCAAATTAATTGTAAAAAGACAGGAAGTTTGGAATGAATTCCAACTTTCACAATTATTAATATTATAGGATAAAAATTAGAATAATAGACTCAGAAATAAATTTTACTTTTACCTGTAGGTTGAATTTGCTATAATAATAGTATTGATATGGCATAAGCCAATGTTAAGGAGGCAAAAATCGTGGATTTAATTCAAAAATTAAAAGACCAAGTAAAACCATTAGGTAAAAAAATCGTGTTGCCAGAATACAAAGATGAACGCGTATTGAAAGCAACTGAAATCATTTTGAAAGAAGGTTTCGTAACACCTGTACTCGTTGGTAACCCAGCTGAAATCGCAGAAGCTGCTAAAGCTGTTGGCGTATCTGTAGAAGGTGCTGAAATCATCGATCCAGCTAACTACGATCGTTACCAAGAAATGGTTGATACATTCGTAGAATTGCGCGCTAAAAAAGGTATGACTCCTGAAAAAGCTGACGCAACTATGAAAGGTGACTGCTTATTCTTCGGCGCTATGCTCGTTCGTCTTGGCGCTGTAGATGGTATGGTTGCTGGTTCCGGTTGCCCAACTGCAAACGTATTGCGTGCTGCATTACAAGTTGTTGGTACAAAACCAGGCCTTAAAACTGTATCCTCTTCCATGTTCATGTTCACAAGCAAAAAAGAATATGGCGACGACGGTATGCTCGTATTCTCCGACTGCGGCGTATTGCCTAACCCAACTAGCGAACAATTGGCTGATATCGCAGAATCCACTGTAGAAAAAGCTCGCAAAGTTGTTGGCATGGCTGACCCTCGCGTATCCATGTTATCCTTCTCCACAAAAGGTTCCGCTTCCACTCCAGAAGTAGACAAAGTGGTTGAAGCTGTTAACATCTTGAAAGAACGCAACGTTGACTTCAAATTCGATGGCGAATTACAATTGGACGCTTCCATCGTTCCTTCCGTAGCAGAAAAGAAAGCTCCTGGCTCCAACGTAGCTGGTAAAGCTAACATCTTGATTTTCCCTGATCTTCAAGCTGCTAACATTGGTTACAAATTGGTACAACGCTTCTCCGGCGCTGACGCTCTTGGCCCATTGATTCAAGGTTTGGCTAAACCAGTTCATGACCTTTCCCGTGGCTGCTCCGCTCAAGACGTTGTAGACGTTGCTGCTATCGCTGCTGTTGAAAGCATCTAATAGCTGCATAATTTCATATATAAACATATGTTGTATATGTTTTGATATGCTGAAAGCTGGCTCTATGAGCCAGCTTTTTTGTGTTTCAATTGTGGTTAGTATATAATAAAACTAACAATATATTTTGTGTATAGTAATCATTATACTTGTGAAAGTATAGAAGGAGAGAATTATGATTTCTGTATTCGATACAAATTCTGTTACATTTGAAGAGAAAGGTCGTACATTAACGATTAGTTACAATGGTGTGCTCTGTAAAGCTGCAAATGGTACTGTTATAACTGATATTAATTTTGAGGACGTAAATGAGCTATATCTTACAAGATATTTGAATTCAAACAGTAATTATACGATTAGGTTCAGAGACCATAATTGGAAAAGCATAGAAGGTCAAGATTTAGATACTGACCGTAAAGGATCTAATGCTGGTCACAATATCCGCGAAACAAAAGCAATCATTGCTGCCTTTGCTCGCCATAAATTGACAGCGGACTTCCCTGCAAATTTAGATACCCTTCAATTGCCACTTGATTACTCCTACATGGGGAAACGAGAAATCACCATTAAAAATGGTGTTATCTCAAATGGTAAGATTGATATCCCTATTAATGAAATTCGCCGCGTAGTATGTGCATCTAATGGTACAATTAGTAAATTGTTAGTCTATAAAGAAGAAAAACCTAGTTCCTTCTTCAAAAAGATTTTCGACAAATGTGATATGAAAATCACCTTGAATGCCATTACGTTGCCATTATTAGAAGCCATCGTAACACGCAATACAGGCCATGGTATCGACTTCAGTCGTGGTAATGGCTTTGACCAAAAGGATTCTAACTATATCATCATTCGATACCTCGACTCTGGTTATTTCTATAATAAAGATGGTACATTGCCAACAGAATGGCAAAAAACTGCTGCTGAAACAACGGCCAAATTTAATTATGATGTAAATCAACTTATTTAGGTATAAACTTAATATATAAACAAGAGCCTCTATGGATTCCTTATTGGTAAAGGAATGTCCATAGAGGCTCTTTTATGGCTTTAAATCTATTGTAGAGAGTTTAAGTTAGTTTTGTACTGCTGTAAAGCGTTGACGACTAAACTTGTGGTTGTTGATTTCGTCTACATAGAGACTGCCTGCACCACCTATAGCGATGAGGCGTGTATTTGTGTTCTGCTGATGACCTCATTATATAGAGGTGCCATTATTTTGAATAGTAGAATTATTCAGGATATGTACTATCAAAAATGATAGAATTGTGATATTTACTGGACTAAAAATTTTCAAAAAGTTTTGTACCCTTAAAAAAGATACTATAAAATGCTTGCCATACTATAAATTTGTGATATGATTTGAATAACGTTATATACATAGAAAAGGAGAATAACAATGGCAGAGCAACTCGTAAATATTCATGATTTGGTGGGACGCTGCCCATTTGCAACGAGTCAAAAGTTATTAGCAGGTAAATGGTCTTTGTTGATCATGCACGAATTATCTGAAGGTCCTGTGCGATTCCGTGAATTGGAGCGCCGATTACATCCAATTACGCAAGCCACACTTACTAGAGCATTGCGCCAAATGGAAGATGACGGTTTAGTACATCGTGAAGTATACGGCACCATTCCTCCAAAGGTAGAATATAGCCTTACCGAAGTAGGTGCGGGATTTAAAACCGTTCTCGCATCCCTCGAACAATGGGGTAACCAATATATCGACTACATGAAAGCCGCTGGCCGCATCTAAGAAATGCCAGCGGCATTTCTTATTCTTTCTAAAAAATCAATTCGTATTCTTTATTATACTCAAATTCGACTAGGGCTTTATGTAGACGAACCTGCTCCCTAAAAATCGACTTTTGTCTACAAACAGAATTCGTATTTTTTATTATACCCAAATTTTCTAATGTGCTAAGTGTAGGAAGGCCCTGTTTTCAAAAAACGACTTTGGCCCTGTCCCGTAGGGACAGACCCGGCCGGTGGAGGCTTTTTGGAAATAGGGCCTTCCTTTACACAAACGTATATAGAAAAATATGGTATAATAAAGAATACGAATGATATAAATTCTCAGTAGTGTAGAGGTATTGATAACGATGTTAGATGTAACATTTCTCGCACACAGTGGCTTCCTAGTAGATGATGGCAAGCGTTGCTATGTGTTTGATTATTATAAGGATCCAAACAATATTGTTTGGCAATTGGCAAAGCGTGGCCGTGAGTTGTGGTTTTTTATAAGTCATGTTCATGCGGATCATTTCAATCCATCTATTACGGAATTCGATGGTCCACAAACACGTTATATTTGTCATCAAGATGTGCCATTAGAGGGCAAGGTAAGAAAATGCATTACTATGCGTCCTGGCCAAGATGCGACACTTGATGATGTAGGGATTCATATGTATGGCAGTACCGATGAAGGCGGTTCTTTCTATGTAAAGACCAATACTGCTAACATTGACTCAGATTCCATTTTCCACGCCGGCGACCTTAATTGGTGGCATTGGCTTGGTGATACGCCGGAAAATAATGCAGATGCAAAGCGCATGGCTTGGCGTGAATTTAAGGAACTAGAAGGTCTCTCTGTAGATGTGGCGATGTTCCCTGTAGATAATCGCTTAGAAGATGCTATGGAATGGGGCGCCATTGAATTTTTGCGTCGCGTACAGGTGAAAAAGGCATTTATTCCTATGCATTTAAATGGCCCTCTATGGACGCCATCTGTGTATTTTAAAGCCCTTTTTGATGATGTACCGATTTGGGAACCTCAAAAGGAAGGCGATGAATGCATATTTTAAGTGACCCTCTAGGTCACTACGTTATATGGGGAGAGTCTATATACGTAATTGAGTAAGTTAGGATCAAGTGATGATGAAAACAAAACCAGTGGCAACCACGCTGTTGATTGTCATGGCTATCATATTTTTAATTTCATACCCACATAGGCACGATGCACTTTGGGCGTTTATCATGCACGTTTCAGGAGCCGCTATGATTGGTGGTCTAGCGGATTGGTATGCAGTGACCGCACTCTTTACAAAGCCATTAGGTATTCCTTTCAAAACGGCTATCTTGCCGCGCAGTAAAGAACGGCTCATACAGATTGGTCGCACCATGCTTAGCGAAGAACTGCTTCGAGTGCCACAGATGTACTATGCTATTAAACGGGAACGCGTTATGGTGCGCATCATCGAGTATGGCATGAGTGATGCTGGCCAACAACAGATGAAAGACATCCTCTATGGTGTGGGGAGTCAGGTGCTATCCCATATGGATATTGAGCCGATGCGTAAGGAGATTAATAAGGCTGTTTATAAAGGGGTATCCAATTGGAAAGCCACACCTCTCGTTATTCTATTCGGTCGTTGCATGCTGGAACGCCATACGGCTAGTGTGTTTTGGCTCTATTTTAATCGAACTTGTCAGCGTGTTATCGCGTCAAATCAGGTGTATCCATATTTGTATCGTGTCATGCTAGATATTATGAAAACCTATACTAAGGATTCATTTATGCGTGAACTAGCCATTGCCTTTGGTGGGGATGGGCTTTCACCTGAACGATTAGTTGATACGGTACAGAAAAAAGCAGTTCAGTTTTTAAAGGATAATGAAGATATTGACTCGCCATTGGGACGCTATATATGGGGGCAGGCCATTAAGTTTTTCAATAATTTGGAAACTAATGAAGAATGGCAGGCTTTCATCGAAGAACATAAGGATCAATGGGTTAAAATGGTCCTTGAAGAATGGGAAGGCAAGCTCATCGATGGGGATACGCTCGATTGGGTACGCCTCATGGATATCGTGATGGAACGATTGAATATATTGGGTAGCGAAATTCTTCTCAATCCGGATAAGCAGGCGCCGTTCGAACGGTTCTTCTTGTTGCGCAGTATTCCGTGGTTACAAAAACTAAACCCTCTCATCGACCGTGTAGTGGGCGAAGAACTATCTCGCTACTCACCGGATGAGATAACCCAAATTGTACGGGGCAAAATGTATTATGATTTGCAAATGGTCCGTATCAATGGCTCCCTTGTGGGGGCTGTCCTCGGCGGTCTATTTTACGGCATAACCCTTATCATTAAGGGGGTGATTGGATGATTCGCTATTTCAAATCGCTTACCTTAAAACAGCGTGCTAACCGAATTTTGGGGCTTATGGCCATCCTATATTGCTTCGTGTTTATCGGTCAGTTTTTCTATGATGGTGAAAGTTGGTATCAGCCGCTCTATTGGGCGGTACAATCTGCCCTCATCGGTAGTGTGGCGGACTGGTTTGCGGTGACCGCATTATTCCGTAAGCCTTTAGGATTTCCCTATCATACGGCCTTGATTCCACGCAATAAGGAACGCCTTATCAATGGTGTGATTAAGCTTGTAGAAACGAAGATGCTTACTCGTGATCGCTGTCAGGTGCTATTGGAAAAGGTACAATTCGTACCATTATTTGAAAAATTCTTACTATCACCTGAGGGGCAACGGGCGGCACGTCTCGTTATTCATCAGGGGTTACATCTGTTGTGGAAATCTCAAACTACTGAAGAATGGTCACAATGGGGGGCTAAACGCATTCGTGCATTGCTAGAAAAACATTCCCTCGTACCTGTGTTAAAGCACGTATTACTAGATTTATGTGAACACAATCGCTATGAAGGCATGGTTGTACAGGTCTTGAATGTGATTCAAGAGCGTATCAATCACCCTGCCATGGTCACCTGGCTTACGGCCGTCGTTGCAGAGGAAGCGCATAAGAAAAAACGAAAGGGCTTCCTTTCGGATTTCTTGATTTCCTTGTCCGAAGCTACCGATGTTGTCAATTATCGGGAAATGGCAGAGGCCATTGTTACAGAGGCGTATGCCATGTTGGAGAACTGGAAACGCCCTAATAGCCCAGAGCGAACCGCATGGCTCCGTCAGTGGGTAGATCCGATTCGTCACATAGAGGAAAATCATGTGGTCTGCGATGCTCTTGATGAGGCTTGGGAACGTTGGATACGAGAGCAAGATTGGGAATCTATCATTGAAAATCATTTATGCCCATACGTTGAGGAGTTACTCGTTGAAGGTGATGAAAATGGCGAAACGCCAGCTCAAGTTCTTGTAAATATCGCCATTGAACTATGGAATGTATATGGTCAATCTGAAGACTTGCGTAATCGTATTGAAAATACCTTACATGATATCGCTCGATATGTATTGGAACAGGGCTATGACCTTATTGAAACCATTATACGCCAAGTGCTTGGAGGCCTAAGTACCGATAAATTTATCTACTTTATCGAGTCCAAGGTAGAGGATGACCTCAGCTGGATTCGTATCAATGGTGCCATTGTAGGCGCTGTGGCCGGTTTTGTAGCATGGCTATTCCTTGAATATGCTTATATGCCATTATGGGCGCTACTAAGTTAATATCTTCTATGGATTATATTAGAATCATTTATACGTAAAATACCCTCCTACATGTGTTCTCACATCGAGAAACATCATGTAGGAGGGTGTTTTGTATATATGATTCAATTATTCTATCAATGTATCCGATAACGGCAATGTGATAGAAAAGGTGGTAAATACACCTGGTTGACTCTTAGCCGTGATGGTACCGTGATGCAAATGAACAACCTTATCTACAAAGTATAGGCCTAGACCTATACCGTGATTAGATTTTTTATTACGAGATTGCTCCGTTTGATACATGCGATTGAAAATCTGTGAAAGATTATCTTGTTCGATGCCAATACCATTATCGGTAACCTCGATGATCAAGTACAAGTTATTGCGCTTAGCCGTAACATTAATCGTCGATTTTGTAAATTTGATGGCGTTATCGATAAGATTGGTCACAGCGCGACGCAAGGACACTTCGTGGCCCGTAATAACTAAATCATCATCGATATCCAAGTTGATGGTGATTTGCTTTTCTGCACACAAGCGGGTGTAATCATGTACCATATTTATTAACATAGTACTTACATCCACAGGGGCTACGTTCATTTCGTAGTTATTTTCTAACCGTGCCACATCCAATAGTTGCGATACGAGAGAAGACATGAATTTAGCTTGCTCTAGAATATGCTTTAAGCCTTCTTGCATTTCCTCAGGCGTGCGCGCATATTTGATGGCGTATTCGCTTTCAGCTTGGATAACGGCAATAGGGGTACGCAATTCATGAGATACGTCAGAACTGAACTGCTTTTCCCGATTGGATGAATCTTCGAGACCGGATAACATGCGGTTAAAGGTGGTCGTTAATTCATAAACCTCATCCTTTGCAATTTCTGGCAATTCAATACGGCGACTCAAGTCATTATTTTTACCGATAACCTTAGCCGTATGTGTCAGTTTGCGTAGTGGCTTCAATCCTTGTTTTATGAATAGATAACCGCCGATAGACGAAACGAGTAAGGCTACGATGGTAACAAGCAACAGTGCATAAATGGTATTGCTGTTTCTATCGGTAATCTTTTGACTTGTAATAGCCCGTAAGAATCCGCGGTAGTTAGGCGCGTTGATAGGTACATCGTAATAGTAGAATGTTGTACCATTGGCCTCTACCTCACCAATCTGGCCCAGTGATAGACTGGACTGATTTGGGAATCCATCTGGTAAATATCCTTTTGTGATGAGACCATCTTGTGTGTAGACTAAATAGAATGTGCCATCTTCATAAGGCTTAAACTTGCGAATATCCGTAGACATCATGAGCGTTTGTTGCTGCAATCGATCGCGAACCTCTGCGTTGTGAGCCGTTCCAATGTAGTTATAGTAGAAAATGGACATAGAAATCAGAAGGGTAGCCAAGAATAAGGTGTACCACAACATGATTTTAAAGGTCAGTGGAATGCGATTCCATAAGTGCTTGATAGCACCTGACATAGAATTAAGGTCGTGACCTTGTTCCTTAGTTTTCTGTTTTGAGGACATATCCTACTCCACGAACGGTTTGAATCAATTTCACATTTTCATCCGTGTCAATCTTTTTACGTAGATCTTTAATATATACATCAATTAGATTAGAGTAGCTTTCATAATCGTATTCCCAAACATGATCGAGAATTTGTTGACGAGATAATACGATGTTTTCATTACTTGCTAAATAATACAATAAATCAAATTCTTTAGCTGTCAACGTAATCGCTTCGCCATCGCGTTTTACCGTACGTTGAGGAACGTTGATTGTCAATGGGCCAACCTTGATATCGTTTTGTGCATGACGTGCATTACGACGAGCTAACGCATAAATACGAGCCGTTAGTTCCTCTAAATCAAATGGTTTTACGAGATAATCGTCAGCGCCCGTGTTGAGACCTGTAACCTTATCTTGTAAGGAATCCTTCGCTGTTAATAATAAAACAGGTGTTGTATTACCTTCGTTACGCATTTGAGCCAATGCGCTAATGCCATCCAATACAGGCATCATGATATCCATAACGATAACATCATAGCTAGATGTGTTTACATAATCGATAGCTTGTTGACCGTTGAAACATGTATCGACAGTCATATTTTCAGCACGTAAATATTTGGCCGTAATACCATTCAGCATTTCTTCGTCTTCTACAAGTAAAATCTTCATATGTTTGTTCTCCTTATGTATGATTAAATTATATAACTCTCTCTTAATACAACTTAATTACTAATCAGTTTCCATTTTTGTGAAAGCTGCAACACATTAGTAATTAAATTAATATTAACATATTTAAGCTATATTATATAACTAATTTATCTATTATCATACCTTATACAAATGGAATGAGTGAAAAATGAATGTAATAAATGGTGAAACCCCTATATATTCATATATATAGTGTATGTAAGCACTACTATATAAGTTTTGCCTAGTATAATTAGATTTCATAAAATGAAGTATATCGAAGATTGCCGTATATGCATAGATAAGGGTGATTTTACCGATTTTAAAAGATGTAAGGAAAATCACAATAAAAACTTATGATAATAATTATCAAAAGTGAAAAGTATACTAAAATCGAGAGGTTTTAATATACATAAGCTATTTAAAATCCGTGTATTTTTAGTAGGAATTTAAAAATTTTGATAACAATAAATGACCTTATTGGGGTGGTATAGTCGGTAAAACATAGTATTTATTGGCCTCATATGGATAGCTATAAAGTAAAAAATTCGGAACCGAACCAATATAAATGATATACATAAAAATAAATAGAATTTCCATTTAATGTAATCGGAATATTCAAGATTCATCTACAAAAATGCGAAATGATATAGAGTATCAATTAAAATCATCGAAATTAATTATGCATAATAAGGTTTAGACATACGGGGCAATGCTCACTATAATTATAAGTAAAGCTATAAGAAAAATCGCACAAGTGTGAGGCTTTTCTTTAAGGAAAAATGATTAGGTTATCAAAAATTTTTATAAGGTTTTTGAATCTAGATAGTCTAAGAAATTTTCTTTTTATAGGTAGTTATGAGGAGGTCATTATGGAACAGTTTGATGTTCTAGTAGTAGGTAGCGGTGGCGCTGGTCAACGCGCGGCTCTTGAAGTTGGTCGTCGCAAAGGCTTAAATGTAGCTCTTATTACTAAAATTTTCCCAACCCGCTCTGCAACAGCGATGGCGCAAGGCGGTGTCAATGCATGTTTGAACAACGTTGCACCTGAAGACACAATCGAAACACATACTTTCGACACAGTAAAAGGTTCTGACTATCTTGGCGACCAAGATGCGATCGAATTCTTCTGCTCTCGTTGTCCAGAAGGCGTACTTGAAATGGACCACATGGGTGCTCCATTCTCTCGTACTCAAGAAAACAAAATTGCTCAACGTAACTTCGGTGGTCAATCTTATCCACGTACTTGCTACTCTGCGGATAAAACTGGTCACGTTATTTTGCACACAACTTACGAACAATGCTTGAAAGAAGGCGTACACTTCTTACAAGAATGGTACCTTTTAGATCTTGTTAAATCTGCAGATGGTCATGTTGGTGGCGCTGTAGTTTGGAACATGAAAGAAGGTCGCGTAGAACAAATTAAAGCGAAAGCTATCATCTTGTCCACTGGTGGTGCAGGTCGTATTTTCTGGACTCGTACTACAAACCCATTCCTTTCCACAGGCGATGGTATGGCAGCAGCTTTCCGTGCTGGTAACGGCTTGAAAGATATGGAAATGATCCAATTCCATCCAACTGGTCTTGGTCGTACTGGTATCTTGATGTCTGAAGCGGTTCGTGGTGAAGGTGGTTACCTTCTTAACTCTGAAGGCGAACGTTTCATGAAAAAATATGCGCCTAACAAAATGGAATTAGCATCCCGTGACGTTGTAGCGAAAGCAATCGAAGATGAAATCGCTGCAGGTCGTGGTTTTGGTTCTGGTCTTAACGCATACGTAGTAGCTGATCTTCGTCACTTAGGACCTGAAGTTATCATCGAAAAACTTCATGGTATCCGTGACTTGGCTATGTGCTTCGAACATTGCGATCCATTGACTCAACCAGTACCTATTCGTCCTACATGTCACTATACAATGGGTGGTATCGACGTAGTGGACTACAAAACTTGTGCATGTGAATTGCCTGGTTTGTTCGCTTCTGGCGAAGCTTCTTGTATCTCCATCCATGGTGCTAACCGCTTAGGTGGTAACTCCTTGGCTGACGGCGTGGTATTCGGTAAAGTATCCGGTGCTGGTGCAGCTGACTATGCTGAAACACATGAACAACCTAACGTAGATGCAGAATTAGCTGCAGCTGCTAAACACTGGGAAGAAAAATTCACTGAAGTAACAACTCGTGAAGGCGGTCGCCCAGTTGTAGAAATCCGCGATGCATTGGCTGATGCAATGTGGAATAAAGTAGGTATCTTCCGTAATGAAGAAGGTATTACTGAAGCATTGAAAGAAATCGATCAATTGATCGAAGATTACAAAACTTGTTATGTAGGTGACCCTGAACGTACTTACAACATGGCATTCGTAAACTACTGTGAAATCGGTTCTATGTTAACAGTAGCAAAAGCTATTGCAATGGGCGCTTTACACCGTCGTGAATCCCGTGGCGCTCATATTCGTGAAGACCATCCAAAACGTAATGATGAAAGATACTTAAAACATTCTTTGATCAAATTAGGCGCAGACGGTCAATACGAATTAACTGAACGCGACGTAGTGTTCACTAAATACGAACCACAAGAAAGGAAGTACTAAGATGAGACAAATCACCTATCATATCCACCGTTACCAACAAGGTCGCGCGTTTGTACAAACTTTCAAATTCGATTACGAACCTGACCGTACAATTCTTTGGGGCCTTCAAAAAATTAAAGATACTCAAGATCCAACATTAACATTCTTGGCAGCTTGCCGTTCCGCAGTTTGTGGCGCTTGCTCCATTCGCGTAAATGGCGAAGCAATGCTTGGTTGTGAATCTAAAATTGACGAATTAACAGAACGTTACGGTACAGATGAATTAACAATTGCACCTATCGGTAACTTCCGCGTAATCCGTGACTTAGTTGTTGACTGGGAATCTAAAGTTGATCGTTTGAAAACAGTTGCTCCTTGGATTTTCCTTAAAGCAGAATTTAACGAAGGCGACAAAATCGTTCGTCAAACTCCAGCTGATTTCAAAAAATTCGTTGCTGGTACAGAATGTATCCTTTGCGGTTGCTGCGCATCTGAATGTAACAAATTGACTGCACGTCAAGACGATTTCTTGGAACCTTATGTATTCACTAAAGCTAACCGTTTCGTATTGGATAGCCGTGATGATGCACCTATGGCTCACATTCAACCTGCTTATGACAATGGTCTTTGGAAATGCGTTCACTGCATGAACTGTATCTCTCGTTGTCCTAAACACTTAAAACCTGCTCAAGATATTTCCAACATGCGTAAAGAAGCTACAAAAGCTGGCCTTACAAACAACAAAGGCGTTCGCCATGCAGTTGCTTTCAAAGAAGACCTTTACAAAACTGGTCGCTTGAAAGAAGTTTCTATGAGCTTGAAATCTGACGGTGTTGTAGATTCCGCTAAACAAGCATTCTATGCATTACGTTTGTGGAAACACAGCAAAATTAATCCTTTCGAACTTGTAGTACCTCAAAAACCAGTTAATGGTATTGATGGTGTTCGCAGACTTATGAAAGCAGCTGAGGAGGTAAGCAAATAATGAAATACGCATTTTTCCCAGGTTGCGTTCTTGAAAGCGCTGCCAAAGAAGATTACATGGCAACTGTTGCAGTAGCTAAAAAACTCGGCATCGAATTAGAAGAACTTGACGGTTGGACTTGCTGTGGCGCGTCCCACGTTCAAGATATCGCTCCAGAAATTACATTAGCTACAAACGCACGTAACATTGCATTGGCAGAAGAAAAAGGTTTGAACCTTTTAACTGTATGTAACACTTGTACTTTAATGCTTCGTGAAGCTAAAAACGAATTAGACAATAACGAAAAAGAAAAAGAAGAAGTGAACAAAAAATTAGCTCAAATCGGTAAACAATACCGCGGTACAACTGATATCACTCATTTCTTATGGGTATTGATCCGCGATTACGGTTTGGACAAATTGAAAGAAAAAGTTGTTAAACCTTTAACAGGTTTACGTGTAGCTGAATACTATGGCTGCCATATTCTTCGTCCTCAAACTGAAATGGGCTTCGAAGATTATCAAATGCCTACATCCTTAGCAGATTTGATCTCCGCTATCGGTGCTACACCAATCGACTTCTCCCGTAAACTTGATTGCTGCGGTTTCCATGCTGTATACCCTGCACATGATTCCGTAATGCAAATGACTGGCTCCATCAACAAAGATGCAGCTACAGAAGGCGCAGATTGCGTAGTAACTCCTTGCCCACTTTGCCAAATGCAACTTGATATGTTCCAAAAAGAAGCAAAAGAAGTTGTTGGCGGTGGCAAAGATATGCCAATCTTGCACATGTCCCAATTAGTAGGTCTTGCTCTTGGCATCACTCCTGAAGAAATGGGCATGCCTAAACGTCACTTAACTGATACTGCAGCAGTGACAAAATTTGTAGGTTAATTCGTTTTAATTTAGATTGCCTCAGTTGGCTTATAAAAACCTAAATTAAACCTATTATCATAATTACCGTAAAGACCCCCTGGCCTTGGCTAGGGGGTCTTTATTTGATACATATATGGTGTTTATTATATAATAAATAGGTAAGCATTGATGACATTAGGAGGTCTCATGAACGAAGCCTTATTAGAATATATAGACCATAAATTGAATGACGAAGAATTGGGACGCGTATTCCAAGTTACCTTTCAAGGCAATGAGTATTTTGTAAAACGCGCTGTAGGTAATAACCGGTCATCATGGATCAAACCATCCCCTCGTGCATCCTTTGACCATGAGTTTTATATGATGAACTTTGTGCGCACTCAGCTACCATTGGCACCAGAAATCGTGGGATTTCGAGAAAACTATTTCGTGACGCCGAATTATGGCAAGAACTTGACCTACTATGGCCATTTACCACAGGAACATCCAGAGGATCAGTCCTTAGAAGATATGGCAATCCACATTTTTTATGCTTTTGGTAAAGCTCTCGGTACACTCCATGATTATGGCATCGCTCATGGTCGCCCCGCGTTGCGTGATATTGTATATGATCCAGACGCGGATAGTGTAATGCTCCTCGATTGGGAAAATGCACGTCGTTGGCCAGAATTCACGCCTGCTGGATGGGATTTACTTATCTTCATCCACAGCTTTATCCGTGAAGGTGATTTACCTAATACCTATCTATATGCGGCTATGAATGGCTATAGCTCAGCCCGTTGCGCGCGAGAAACTGTTTTGCATGTGAAAGCAGTTTTACAAAAGCGTGACTACCTATTTAAATTCTGTCGTTTATTGGAACCGTTCCACTTTGTAGATACAGAAGCAGCTGTAAAATCCTTTGATTTTATACAAGGACTTAAAACAGAATAACTGTGTATGACTAGTTGATTCTTGCGAAAACAAAATACTAAGGATACCGCAAATGACCCTCCCGTATGGTGAGGGTCATTTTATTATGGTAAAATAGGTTGTATACAGGGTGAAACTTTCACCAAAGTTACATTAAAAAATCACAATCCTCTTGTAGGGGTGGATGAAGAGGTATAACAAGTGGAATATATTATTTCGTTCATGGAAACGTATGGCTATGCGGCTATGTTCATCACAATGGTATTGGAAAATGCGAATGTACCAATCCCTAGTGAAATTGTGCTTGGATTTGCAGGGTATTTGATTGCGCAAGGCATATTTGAACTCCATACTACTATGGTTGTGGGTACCTTGGCGGGTATCGTAGGGTCCATTTTATCTTACTGGATGGGTGAGCACGGTGGTCGTCCTTTATTATTGAAATATGGTAAATATATATTCTTTAATGAACATAAATTTGAGCTAGCTGAAAAGATGTTTAATAAATACGGCGGTGCTGCTGTATTCTTCGGTCGTCTTTTGCCTGGTGTTCGTACCTTTATTTCCTTCCCGGCTGGTATGGCGCGCTATCCAATGTGGCACTTTATCATCTGGACAGCTCTTGGCACGATTCCATGGACGATTTTGCTCGTTTACTTAGGTAAGGTGCTTGGTGAAAACTGGAAGGATCTTATTCAGTATAATCATGAATTTTTGTTAGTCGTGATGGTCATCTTTGCTATTGTAGCTGTCGTGCTTGGATTTAAATTCTATAAGAATCGCCGTAAATCATAAGGAGATTACGATGAAATTGTCTCGTTTGACGCCTGTGTTGTTTGTTGTTTGGCTGGTATTCTTTATGATGGCAAATAATATGCTGCCCGTAACGGATCCGGTAGAATCGAATTATGCGTTAACTGCCAAGGAAATGGTATTATCTGGCGATTGGTTATCGCCTCAGATTTATGGGACGTATTGGTATGATAAGCCTATTATGATTTACTGGCTTATTGCATTGGCCTTTAAAGTGTTTGGATTCGCCGACTGGGTGGTTCGATTGCCTAGTGCCGTATTTGGCGCTTTGTCCGTGGCGGCGATGTTCCAAGCGTTACGGGCTTTTAGTAGACGTTGGCTTATCGGTCTTGTAGGTTCTTCTATTCTTGGTACATCGCTCATGTTCTGGGCTGTTGCCCATGGCGTTATTACTGATATGGTATTGTTATTTACAACCTTGATGGTAATGATGTATGCGTACAAGGGATTGCAAGAAGATTCTAGATCGGCTATGATTGTAGCTTATGCATTCTCCGGGTTTGGCGTTTTAACAAAAGGGCCTGTGGCGCTTGTTTTGCCGGGTCTAATTTTGCTCATCTATGTGGCGCTTTGCCGGTCTAAACGAATGCTATTCCGTCTCTTTGACTGGAAGGGCATTATAGCATTTTTTGTCGTTGCCATGCCGTGGTACCTCTATATGTACAGTGCACATGGACAAGCTTTTGTAGATGGATTTTTAGGCCTTAATAATGTGACACGCGCTACACAGTCCGAGCATCCAGAGGACAATGTGTGGTGGTACTATATCGCTATTTTCCTTGGCGCATCGTTACCGTGGACTGGGGCCGTTATTTATGGCATTATAACAGGCTTTAAACAGCATCATAAGTGGTATATATATTCTCTATGCTGGGGCGTAGGTACCGTTCTGTTCTATTCCCTAATGGCCACAAAATATCCGCTCTACACATTTATTAGTCTCATACCATTTAGCATTCTTGGCACATTGGGGGCTATGAAAGCTCTTCGACCAGGACGGCCACGTTATGTGCCGTGGATTGTTGTGGGGCCGACTCTCTTACTGTGGGTAGCGTTTGTAGTGGCATCATTCTTCGCGCCTTGGGGCTATTATGGTTTGCTCTATGTATTTGCTGGCGTGTCCTTGTTGGGCTTATTCTGGTTCTGGTGGACTCGCCAACGCTATCGTATGTTGAGCACGATTGTAATTGGCACCATGCTCATCTCCTCCATTGTTGTGCTTGAGGGCCTAGTTCCTTTAGTAAAACAACGTAGTGCGGTTAATCTTATACCTGTTGTAGAAGAATACAATGGTAATGTGTATTACTACAATGGATATAGCACATCTATCGTATACTATACAGGTCATGAGGTCATTCGTATCAAGGGGGATAGTAGCCGTTGGGATGATAAAGATAAATTGAAACAACGTAGCGCTGAATGGGATAAGAAATATCTTATGAAACAGGTGACCGAGGACGAATTTATTAAGCGTTTGGCTGAAGGTAAACAGATTATGGTCATCGTTCCGAAGGGCGAAATTAGCCATTTTAAACAGTCTAGCATTGCTCCGTATGTTGGCGAATATAGCGAGGCTGGCAGCTCAGAAATCTATATTTTAAATAAACGACAAGCTTATATTGAAGAATAATATATTGTTAATAGTATTTGTGAAAGTAGCATCAACTGCTCAATGCGGTTGATGCTTTTTTGCGTGTATATGATTGAGCAAATTATTGGATATATGTATGCCTCTATTAAAGTACTTACTATTTCTAAAACAAAACCCATTATACCTGTATGCATTATTGACAGAATAAAAACATATTGATATAGTAGGTTATATAATTTTTTAGAACGAGGTGTTCTGAAACCTTATTTCATCTAGGTTTTAGAAAAGTGCGGAAATAGCATGTGTCAAAATCGCCCCTTGTTATGAGGTAGAAAGAGGGGAAGTTATGAAGAAAACTTGGTATCTAATCATCGGGGTGGTCCTCTTGGTTATTGGCGGTATAGCATATGGCTATCATGAACACCATAAACCAAAGACGGCTCAAGAATTAAAGACTGTACGCGTAGCCTATTTACCAATTACGCATGCATTACCGGTATTTGCTACGAAAGAACTGGAAACGCCAGATGGTCCGGTTCATGTAGAGCTTGTTAAGTATGGATCATGGCCAGAGCTTATGGATGCATTGAATACAGGTAAGGTAGATGCAGCAGCCGTTCTCGTTGAGCTCGGTGTAAAGGCTCGTGAATAAGGTATTGATGTTCGTGCTGCTGCACTGGGCCATACAGAAGGTAATATTATCATCGTCAACAATGATATTAATTCTGTTCAAGATTTAAAAGGTAAATCCTTTGCTATCCCTCATAAACAATCTACTCAAAAAATCCTCGTGGACCTCATGCTGGAACGGGCCGGTCTTAGTGAAAAAGATGTACAAGTCGTAGAAATGAGTCCTCCTGAAATGCCATCTGCTTTAGCGGTAGGCCAAATTGCAGGCTATAGTGTGGCTGAACCATTTGGCTCTCTTGCATTGGAAATGGGAAAAGGCAAGATCTTTGAAGACCCTGATCACCTCTGGCACGATAATATTTGTTGTGCTCTCGTGTTTAATGGTCAATTTGTTGATGAACACCACGATTTAGCGAAAGCTTTCACAAAGGCCTATCTCGATGCCGGTAAATATCTAGATGAGCATCCAGAGGCACAAAAGGAGATTTCCTTAAAGTACATGAAGTTTAAGGATCCGGTTATTGAACGTTCCCTCAAGGTGATTGGGTTTGGAGATTTAGCCCTTACAGAGGACCGTTACAATGCGCTCGTGCATCACATGACACATATTGATTTAATCAAGAAGGTGCCGAGCTATTCAGAGTTTGTAGATCAATCATTGTTACCATAGGAGGGGACCATGAAGAAATATACATATGTGCCAGGGGCATTTATTGCAGCGTGGCTGATTTGGGAACTAATCGTTCGTCTAGGCGGCTTTAACGAGGCTCTATTACCAACACCATATAAGGTATTACTCGGCTTTGGAGAGCTTATTGGAGACGGTGTTCTTTTTAAAGATATTGCAGACAGTTTGGTGCGTTTCTTTATCGGCTATATCATTTCTGTTGTAGCGGGCGTATTTCTAGGTCTTATCTTAGGCTGGTACAAGGGGATTTGGAACTACATCAACCCTATCGTTCAAGTCATTCGACCAATTTCTCCTGTGGCGTGGTTGCCATTTATCGTTCTATTCTTCGGTATTGGTCAAGCACCAGCCATCGTTATCATTTTTATTGCAGCCTTCTTCCCCGTACTATTATCCACAGTATCCGCTATCCAAAATATCGATCCTGTATATATCAAGGTAGCCCGTAATTTTGGTATTAAACAGCCAGAACTATTATTTAAAATCGTGTTGCCTGCTGTATTTCCTGGCATTGCGTCCGGTCTTCACATCGCTCTTGGTACGGCGTGGATCTTCCTTGTAACAGGTGAAATGGTAGGCTCGCAAACAGGTCTTGGCTTTCTCATCATCGATATGAGAAATAATTTGCGCAATGATCTCTTGATGGTAGCAATCTTGACCATTGGTTTTGTTGGGCTTTTACTCGATTGGGGCGTATCCCTCATCGAAAAATGGATTTACAAACGTTGGGGTATTGAGAAATAGGAGGTGGCCTCATGGGTTACATTTCAGTGCGCAATGCACATAAGGAGTTTATGAAGGATGGGGAACCACTCACCATCCTTGAAGATATTAATTTAGATATTGAAAAGGGCGAGTTTATTTGTCTCTTAGGCCCTTCTGGTTCTGGTAAAAGTACACTCTTAAATGCAATGGCGGGCTTTGAGCTTGTTACGTCCGGTTCTATTACGATTGACGGTGAAGAGGTAAAAGCCCCTCAACTTAGATATGTAACGGTATTTCAGAACTATGGCTTGTTGCCATGGCGTACGGTAGAAAGCAATATTGAATTAGGTCTTGAAAGTAAAAAGGTGCCTAAAGAGGAGCGACCAGCTATTATCGACAAATACGTTAAAATGGTAGGCCTAGACCATGCCCGTAATCGCTACCCTGCAGAACTATCTGGGGGCATGCAACAACGTGTATCCATCGCCCGTGCACTAGCTGTAGATCCGGATATTATCTTCATGGACGAACCGCTGGGCGCCCTCGATGCATTAACACGTATCAATTTACAAGACGAAATCTCTCGCATCTGCCGCGAAGAAGGCAAGACAGTTGTATTCGTTACCCACGATATTGAAGAAGCCGTAGTCTTAGCAGACCGCGTTGTTGTCCTAGCGGCTAACCCAGGACGTGTACAAACCATCATCCCTGTAAATATCATCGACAGAACCGGCCGCACATCGGCATCCTTTGTTAATATTCGGAACCATATCTTTGAACAATTCCAATTGGCAAAAGAAGACAAAATCGAGTTCTATATTTAGTTGTATATGTTGCAAAAGAAGCACCCAAGAATTTCTATGCTTGGGTGGTTTCTTTAATTTCTTATGCAATTCGTGTAATTATCATGTATAGTAGATATATATTATTTATTACCTATAAAATTTAAATTGGAGGCTGTATGTCTTTGTTTGAGCTAGATAAGAGCATGTCGTTTGATGAATACATAGCATCCTTTGATGCGGAGCATGTAGAGACGGTGCGCAATTTTGTGGATTGGCTCGCCCAGTATTCTGGTGATCTTGTACATAATCCGTGGGGCGAGGTGAATCCGGATTTAGAGATTGTCACAGACGGTTTTGATGCGGCTCGAGTGCGTCAAGATAATTTGGTAGCCTATTTGTTGCCACGCTTAGGTCGTGCTAAGGTATTTGTAGTGGCTGAGGCAGTAGGCTACCAAGGTGGGCGTTTCAGTGGTATTGCCATTACTTGTGAAAGAATGCTATTAGATAAGCACAAAACAATTCGTGCGAAGGATGTAACCCCTATTCGATTAGACCGTACTAGCTCACCGGCGAGCACATTGTTAAAAGGAACACAGCAGAAGGATGGTTTTAACGAACCTACTGATACGGTGGTATGGAGTGCTATTCTAGAAAAGGGCATCGATCCGTATGATACATTGTTATGGAATATATTTCCTTTCCACCCACATAAGGATGGAAATCCATTGACGAACCGTACACCTACAGAGGCTGAGCAAGAGCAAGGATGGGAGTATACAAAACGATTATTAGAATTACATCGTGAAATGGGTGGAGATGAACCTCTTATGCTAGCGGTAGGACAAAAGTCTGCAGATACGATGGGAAAATTCGGCCTATCTGCTATTGGTTTGCGCCATCCTGCAAACGGCGGAGCTAATCTATATCGGCAAGGGTTTGCTGAGGCTGTAGATACATACTTAAAATAATTTGAGTTGAGAGTTTTGGAGAGAAATTTATGAAACGTTATTGTGATGCTTGCCATCAATATTGTGATGAGGCAGCTATGTTTTGTCCTACCTGTGGTCAGTATACAACGTCTGTTGAGGTGGAACGTATTGCCCCTGAAGGTGATGTCATCTATCCTATGGCTCATTATCAGATGAGTTATAAGGATACATATCTCTATGTGATGAATAAGTTCCTGGATACGGATGGTCGTGCTTCGCGTAGGGAGTTTTTTCAATTCCTTTTACTGTGGCACATTGCTATGGTTGGTTTACTTGCCTTTTTCTATGTTTTGACAGTTATATTTCAAACAGGACCGTATTTAATCGGTTTAGGTGGGGTCTTGACGGCTATACTATGTTTAGTTTCCTTACTTCCGTTAGGGGCGTTGTGTGTGCGTCGGCTTCATGATACGGGGCGAGGTAGCATGAGCTTGTTACTATTCCTCATTCCATTTGTCGGACCATTGATTTTACTGTTGTTATTATGCCAAAAAGGTCAACAGCAGGATAATCAATATGGTAGTGCATTGAAGCATATCGTCATAGATGCAAGGCTAGCTTCTATTATGAAAGTATCCCCTACGAGTAGTTCGTTAACAACGAGAGTTTTAATTGTTGTTCTTGTAACTATATTATGCGTAGTTGGATTTTCTTTACGAAATATGGGACCAGAAAATGAAGTGTTCCCTTCAGGGTGGTTTACAAATGCCATTGTTGGCGAAGGTAGTGAAGCTGCCGCTCGTGCATCAGTACAAGGCTATTTTGATGCGGTAAATAATAAGGACTATGATAAGGCTTTCACGTATGTGATGAACCGAGTTAGGGCCAATCCGGTAGAAAAACAAAAATGGCTCATATCTATGCAACAAGGTGCAAAAGTGGATATGGTTACCTTAGATGTGGCACGGCTGAGTCGTTCAGGCAGTTTAAAGCGTATTGTATTTGAAGCAGATTTACAAACGACAAAGGCTAGTGAAGGCATGGTAGAGGCTAAACCGATGAAGCGATATATTTCTCTTATTGAAGAAAATGGTGCTTGGCATATTGAAGCCTTTTACAAACATTTGCCTGATGATGATAAATAAATATGATATATAAACACGGCTAGATTCTGTATGATAATCAGATAAATCCGTACAAGTTTAATGAAATAGCGTTAACATAAGGGACCTCTTTTGTTAACGCTGTTTTTATGTTACAATAATACTAACGTATGAAAGCGAGGCTTTCATCAGAACGATCGGATTATAATGAACATTAAACGGTAACGATGAGAACGTAACGTCGCGGCTGACGCGTTTAATGGTACACTATACTCATTTGCACGAGGCGAATGGACAAAAGGACTTGGACGGTAACAATTGAGTTGCGCTATTTTTGCGCCCATTTGAGAGACGCTGCTAGATAGCGCCTTTTTCGTTTGTCCGTTCCTCTGTAAAGATCAAATTTTAATGATAGGTGAAAATATATGTTAAACAAATTAATGAACAAAATTTTAGGAGGAACTGTGAACACAACAGATAATCAACATACTGCACAAGTGACTGCAGTAGAGACGGCGCCATCTGCTCAAGGTGAGCAAAAAACAACTCGCCGTCGCATCAATACGCGTCGACCTGCGGGAGAACACCGCAATACAGAAGGTCGTCGTAGTGGTGAACGTCGTCATACAAGCGAAGCTAATCAAAATGGCGAAGGTCGCCAACGACGTACGACACATACAAGAACGAATACACGTCGTCAACGTTCAACTGGCGAGCAAGCTGAACAACAAGGTGCAGAACGTAAAACGCGCCAAACTCGTCAAACTCGCACAACCCGTAGTGGGGATAATACACATCGTACCGAACGAAATGGCGAGAATACTCGTAATACAAGAAATACACGTAATACGCGTACACGCAATACAAACGATGCAAGTCGCAATGAAACTACCAATAACCGTCGCACGCGTACTAATAACCGTCCGATGGCACGTAATCACGACCGCAATCAAGAGGTGCAATCTGATTTAATCGGTCGCCAGCCAGCAGGATCCAACAAGGGGAAATTCCAAATTATCCCTCTTGGTGGCCTTGGTGAAATCGGTAAAAATATGACCATCTTCCAATACGAGGATGAAATTATCGTCCTTGATGCGGGTCTTGCGTTCCCTAGCGAAGATATGCTTGGTGTAGATATCGTTATTCCTGATATGAGCTATATCATTGAGAATAAGGATCGCGTGAAAGCAGTCGTTATTACTCATGGCCACGAAGACCATATTGGTTCCTTGGCGTACCTTATGAAGGAAATTAACTGTCCTGTGTATGCTACAAATCTAGTTTGTGGTTTAATTGAAGGTAAGTTCAAAGAACATAAGGTATCCCCAAAATGCCTTCGTACCATTGCAGCCGGCGATGAAGTTCAAATCGGTCAAGTGAAGGTTGGCTTTATCCAAACTAATCACTCTATTCCTGACTCCGTTGCGGTGTACTTCGATACACCTATCGGTACTGTACTTCATACAGGGGACTTTAAAATCGACCAAACACCAGTTGATGGCAAATTGATGGATATTCATAAATTCGCAGAACTTGGTAACAAGGGCGTATTAGCCTTGATGTCCGACTCTACGAATGTTGAAAAACCTGGCTTTACTGGTTCTGAAAGCTCCGTTGGACCAGCTATTAAGCAAGCTGTAGGAGCTGCAAAAGGCCGTGTTGTATTGGCTACATTTGCATCTAACGTATCCCGTATTCAACAAGCTATCGATGCAGCTGTGATGTTCAAGCGTAAGGTTGTTGTTATGGGCCGCAGCATGGTGAATGTTACAGAAATCGCACAAGAACGTGGTTATTTAAATATTCCGCCAAATACGATTATCGATGTAGATGTAATGCATAATTACACAGATGATCAAATCATGATCTTAACAACAGGTTCTCAAGGTGAACCAATGGCGGGCTTGTCCCGTATGGCTACAAGCAATCACCGTACTGTAGAATTGGCACCAAATGATACGGTTATCATCTCTGCTACGCCAATTCCAGGCAATGAAGGTGCTGTTGGTAGAACTATTGATAACTTACTTCGTCTAGGCTGTCATGTAGTATATGGCAAAGACCGTGGTATCCACGTATCTGGTCATGCGAGCCAAGAAGAGCTTAAAACAATGCTCAACCTTGTGCGTCCAGAATACTTCATCCCTGTTCATGGTGAGTATCGTATGTTGCGCCGCCATGGTGAACTTGGTGTAGCTATGGGCGTAGATCCTAAGAAGGTCCTTATCGGCGACAATGGTCAAATCTTTGAGTTCGATAAAAACGGTGGTCGTAAAGGTGGTCGGGTGCAAGCTGGCGCTATCTTTGTTGACGGCTTAGGCGTTGGCGATGTTGGTAATATCGTTATTCGCGATCGCCAACAATTGGCACAAGAAGGCATGGTTATCGTTGTTATGGCTATGGATACTGCTTCCGGTACAATCATTGCAGGTCCTGATCTCGTATCTCGTGGCTTCGTATACGTTCGCGATGCAGAAGAACTTATGCTAGAAGCAGAACGTCGTGTTCATCAAGTATTAGATGATTGCGAAGCACAACGTATTAAGGATTGGACTACAATTAAACAAAATGTTCGCGATGCATTGGGTAAATTCTTCTACGACAAAACACGTCGTAGACCTATGATTTTACCAATCATCCAAGATGTACACTAAATAACATATCCCTCTCAAGCAGAATGCCACGATTACATGGCGAACAGTCTTGAGGGGGATATCTTTATTATTTTGAGACACCATAAGTAGCGTAGTTGCTGTAATTGTCTACTATATAGGGTATTTGAAGTTACTTCTTTAAACTGCTATAATTAAAAGATAACTGGTATCCTTTTAGTATTGGATGGAGTATTATGAAACAAACAAATACAAGAGCTATGGTGGAGACGGCATTTTTAGCAGCCATCGTAGTTGTATTAACTGTTATAGGTGCTAGCCTCCCCATCTTATCATTGCTAGCTACCATCGTCGCTCCTGCGGCGATTGCTATTGTTGGTATTCGGTGGGGGATTCGATATAGTTGTTCGGCGGCTGTAGTGGCTTTTGTTATTGTTTCCATTTTGTTGGGACCCTTGACCGCTGTAGGAACTATCTTGATGTATGCAGTACCTAGTATTTTTGTTGGACTCGGTTTCCGTAACCGTTGGTCTCCTTTAAAATTAATTCTGGTACCTACATTGGCATTAGCGGTAACTACTATTATTACGCTCTTAGCATCGATGTCGGTGATGTCCGTTGATCTACAGACATCACTTCAAAGCATAGAAGAGGAAATACAGAATGCATTTATAGAGACCGTAAAGCAACAATCGTTGCCACCTGAACAGACAGAGCTGTATATACAGCAAATACAAGCGAGTCTGGTACAGATTAAACGGATGATTGTAACCTATGCGTTTTGTGCATTTGCTGTTACATCCTATATCTTGGCATGGTTTACTGCCTATATTGCAAAACGCACCAATAACCCTGTACAACCATTACCAGCCATTTCATCTTGGCAAATACCTGTTTGGACTGCTGGTGTATTAGCTGTAGGGCTCATTATTATCTATGGTTCATCTTTTGTTGGTATCCATAATGAGATGCTCACAACTGTTGGGATGAACATTGCTTTATTCGGTGCTTTTGCGTGCGGTCTTAATGGAATCGCTAGCTTGCTAGGTATTTTAGAAGGTTATGGTGTATCAAGGGTATTAAAAATTATTATTATAGCTTTTTTATATGTCATGATGCCTGTATCTCTTGTAACATTTGGTGTTATGGATATGTTTTTAGATTTACGATCTCGTTTTAATCAACGAGGTTATTAATAGAAAGGAGGTTGCTATGAAATCCTTTCAACGAAGATGGACGGTAATGGAATGGACTATTATTGGTGTTATCGTTCTATTAGTCTTAATCATCGCTTATTTAAATTGGCTATTAGCTATATTATCGGCTATCGTGGTGGTTGCTGTATACTTGATTAATTACAATACCATCCATAATCGGCGTCGCTTAGCACGCGAACAATTTGGTGCTATGATGAAAAATGTAACGCAAGCAGCTAATTTCGCGTTGCAAAATTTACCGACCGCTATTGTACTTGTCAATAAGCAAGGTACATTGGTGTGGAATAATAGCGTATTTGCCGATTGGGTTCCGGTGGACTGGAATAAATTACAAAAAATGTCCGCTTTAATTCCTGGATTTAGAATTGATAAGATTTGGGGCAAATCAGGGTTCTTGAAGGAGCGCTATGGAGACCGATATTTCCAAGTGGTGTACAAGTTCATTGACCCACGCGATACAAGACCTGATGCAGACCCAAATGATGAATTGACGGAACATGCTGTGATGGCCTTGTATTTCAAGGATATTACGGACATCGAAAAGGACCGTATCAGGGCTCAAGAGGAACAACCTGTATGGGGCATGATTCAAATCGATAATATCGAAGAATTGACAAAAGGCCTCAGCGATAGGGAATATACGAATTTATGGGCTGAAATTAATAATATCGTAGTCGATGAAATCGATAAACACGAAGGCTTCATCCGTAATTTCCAAGACGATATGTATACCTTTGCCGTGTCGCGCGGCGCCTTGCAATCCATGGAACAAGATGGGTTTAAGGTTCTTGAACGGGTTCGTAAATTGCCTTCTCCACGCCAAGTGCCGGCTACGATTAGTATCGGTATTGGTGAAAATGCAGGAACGGTTAAGGACGTATCCGAACGGGCCCGCGCAGCTCTCGACATCGCCTTGGGTCGCGGTGGCGATCAGGTTTGTATTATGGATGGTGAAAGCACCCGCTTCTTCGGTGGTAACACGGCAGGCGTAGAAAAGAATACACGCGTTCGTGCGCGCGTAGTGAGTCAAGCCATTCATGAGCTCATGAATGACTCCGATAAAATTCTTGTTATGGGCCATCAACGCGAGGATTATGATGCTTTAGGTGGCGTTATCGGCGTCGTAGCGATTGCACGTGCTCTTGGTAAAGAGGTGCGTTTCGCGCTCTCAAAAGAATCCAGTGCTATTACTAAAATGGTGAATGTCCTTGATGAAGACGAATTTTGGTTATCCCATAAATTGACGGCTCCTGAAGCAAAGCTTTGGGTTGATGCGAATACACTTGTTATCGTATGTGATACACATAGACCTGAAATGGTAGCGGCACCAGAGGCTCTTGAAGCTTCTGAACGGCGTATTGTTATCGATCATCATCGCCGGGCAGCTGATTTTATTGAAAATCCATTGCTTACGTATTTAGAACCGGCTGCATCATCTACAAGTGAGCTTGTAACAGAACTTGTACAATATGCGGGCGTTCCTGTAAAACTTTCAAAAGCGGAAGCCACAGGTATTTATGCAGGTATAGTTCTAGATACGAAGAACTTTGTTCAACAAACTGGGGCGCGTACCTTTGAAGCAGCAGCATTCTTGCGCCGAGCGGGGGCGGATATTGAACGGGTTAAACAATTATTTATTGAAACCTTCGATTCTATCCAATTGCGTGCTAAAATGGTATTTGAAGCTAGTCGTACCGAAGGAATTGCTATCTCTGTAGCACCTGAAGGTTTAAAGGATATGATGGCATTGGCTGCACAGAGTGCGGACATGCTCATCAGTAATGAAGATATTGAAGCCGCCTTTGTACTTTACTCGTTAAATGACGGCGGTATCGGCGTTAGCGCTCGATCCAAGGGCAAGGTGAATGTACAGGTTGTAATGGAAGCCTTGGGCGGTGGCGGTCACAGAACTGTGGCTGGTGCTCAATTACAAGGTATGACGATAGAAGAAGCGAAGGCCGCTATTCTAGATAAAGCGCTAGAGGCTCTTCATTCTGCTGAAAAAGAGGAGGAACAACAATGAAAGTAGTATTGTTAGAAGATGTAAAAAAGGTTGGCAAAAAAGGCGAAATCGTTGAAGTAAGCGACGCATATGGTCGTAATGTATTGATTAAAAAAGGTCTTGGCCTCGAAGGTACAGCTACAAATGTAAACAATGCGCGCCAAAAACAAGAATCCATTGCACATAACAAAGCCGTAGCAAATGATGAAGCTAAAATCTTAGCGGCTCAACTTACAAAGGTAGAAGTAACTGTTAAGGTTCGCATGGGCGAAGAAGGCCGTGTATTTGGTTCTGTTACTGCTAAGGACATTTCTGATGCAGCTAAAGCTCAATATAAGGTAGATATCGATAAAAAGAAAATCGAAATTAAAGAACCGTTGAAAACATTAGGTGTTCATGATGTAGTGGTTCGTGTACATCCAGAAATTACGAGCACTATCAAGGTTAACGTAGTCGCTGAATAATCTTCGAATCACCATGCTCACAGAGTGTGGTGATTCTTTTTGTGCATAGAACCTGACGAATTCTTTCACAGGGAACATTGTCATAATCGAGTTAAGGGGAGAAGAACATGGACGTACGCATACCACCGCATAATGAGGATGCGGAAAAGGCCGTATTAGGGGCATTGCTAACGGATGGCTCATCATCGGGCGAATCTGTTGACCTGGTGATCAGTATCGTAGAACGTGATGATTTTTATCGTGATACGCACCGTATCATTTATGATGCTATTTTGAGCCTCGTAAAAAGTAATAAAACAATTGATTTTATTACATTAAGTGAAGAGTTAGAACGGCGCAAAAAACTTGATACCGTAGGTGGCATTGCTTATATTACGTCCCTTGCAAACGAAGCAACGGGCTATAACATTGAAGAGCATGCGCGTATTATTGCAGAAAAAGCACAAATGCGCCGCCTCATTGATGCAGGTAATAAGATTGTAGGCATGACCTATGCTGGCGAGGATGAACCATCTGTTATCATGAACAAGGCGGAACAACTCGTTCTTGATGTGGGCGGTCAAACACAATCAGAGTCGACATTTTCTCCAATTAGGGATATCGTTCTTACGAATATTGATAGACTGAATAAACTGCAACAACATAAGGGCTCTATTACAGGTGTACCAACGGGATTTAGAGATTTAGATTTCAAGCTAAATGGCCTACAACGGTCGGACCTGATTCTCGTTGCGGCGCGCCCTGCTATGGGGAAGACGGCTTTCACCTTGAATATTGCTCAAAATGTAGCGATGGGGATTAAGCGGACTGTAGCGTTCTTCTCACTGGAAATGTCTAAGGAACAGTTGGTAGGCCGTATTTTGTCCTCCGTGGCCGGTATTGAATCAGACAAGTTGCGCAAGGCTGACATGGACCCGAATGATTGGGGGAAGGTGATGGCTGCTGCAGATGAGATGAGCCAAGCTAACCTATTCATCGATGATACGCCAGGCCTTACGGTGCAGGATATGCGCGCTAAGTTGCGCCGCCTCAAGGTAGAACATGGCCTTGATCTTGTCATCGTCGATTATATTCAGCTTATGCAGGGCCGTAGCTCCGGTAAGGGCAGTGAGAACCGTCAACAAGAGGTATCTGAAATTTCCCGTAATCTAAAACTGATTGCCCGTGAATTTAATGTGCCTGTTATTGCCTTGTCTCAGTTGTCTCGTAGTGTTGAAAGCCGCCCAGATAAGCGTCCAGTATTATCTGACCTTCGTGAATCTGGTTCTCTTGAACAAGATGCGGACATCGTTATTTTTTTGTATCGCGATAAATATTACGATGAAAACTCTGAAATGGGGGATGAGGCAGAGGTTCTTATTCGAAAACATCGTAATGGCGCTGTGGGGACGGTAAGTCTCTTATTTAAGGGCGAATTAACACGATTCCTCGATACGGTAGATGATGACAAAGTTGGACCAGAACAATAAATGAATGATCTTGGGGTTATATTTACGTAACACCAAAGAATATAAAGGTATCTATTATTAGAAACTATCTCTAATAGTAGATACCTTTTTTGTTTAAAATTATCTTCATAATGGCAAACATACGTTTGAAAATACTGTAAATTTTTGTTATACTAATGATAGAAATTACGGAGATAATAATTTTTGTGAAAGTTAGTGAATTAGCGCTTTAAGGAGGTGTTCGTATGGGTTCAGCTGATACAAATCGGATGTATATGTGCATTGATTTAAAGAGCTTTTACGCATCTGTAGAATGTGCCGATTTGGGGGTAGATCCATTTACGACACCGTTGGTGGTGGCCGATAATTCTCGTGGCAAGGGTGCGATTACGTTAGCCATCTCTCCAGCACTTAAGAAACTAGGCGTTAAGAATCGGGCTCGCTTATTTCAGATTCCTTCACATATTGAATACATCACGGTAAAGCCTCATATGAAACGATATATGCAGGCGTCGGCGCAGATTTATGGGACGCTACTAAATTACATATCCCCTGAGGATATTCATGTGTATTCTATTGATGAATATTTTATAGACATCACGCCATATACGAATTTGTACAAGAAAACGTCTCGTCAGTTGGCTCAACTCCTGCTTGATGCGGTACTCGAGGCTACTCATATTTACGCTACTGTTGGCATTGGGACTAACTTATTCCTCGCTAAAATTGCCCTTGATATACTGGCGAAGCATGCGCCGGATTTTATCGGGTATCTTGATGAAAGCCTTTTTAAAGAGCAAATTTGGCATCATCAGCCCATTACAGATATTTGGCAAATCGGCAGCGGTATCGCCAATCGTTTGCGTAAATTTGGCGCCTTTGATTTGTATGGCATCACCCAAGTACCGGAACATAAATTGTATAAGGAATTTGGTGTGAACGCGGAGCTGTTAATCGATCATGCGTGGGGCCGTGAAAGCTGTACCATTGCCGATATTCACGCCTATAGACCGTCTAAACATTCCCTTTCACAAAGCCAAATTCTATTGCGCAATTATACGGCTGATGAGGCGCGATTGCCCATGCGTGAAATGGTAGAGTCCTTAGTCCTTGAACTGCTACAGATTAAGGCGGTTACAAAATGTATTCATGTTCATATTGGCTATGCGGCAGAGGATCTAAAGTCCACTGGTGGATCTAGGACCTTAGCGCATTATACGGACTCATTTCAAGAGTTATGTCCAGCTGTACTAGCCTTGTTTGATAAAAATAAACGGCCTCATGAGTTGATACGACGCATTGCCGTTCGCTTTGAAGATTTAGTTAATAAGGCCGCTGTACCGACTGAAATGGACCTGTTTAGTAATGCATTAACGGATATAGCAGAGCAAGAGGAACATATACAGAAAACCATGCTGAATATTAAAGGACGTTTTGGTAAAAATGCTATCCTTCGTGCATCTAGCTTGCAAGAAGAAGGGACCATGCAGTTTAGAAATACATTGGTAGGCGGTCATAATGGAGAGTAGATTTTACAATAGGAATTGATGTATTGCGTGAGGGAAGGTATACATTCATGAAACATCGGATGTCGCGCTTGCAACGGGCTAAACAATTTATGCCTTTTGCGGCGTTAAAGGGATTTGAAACATTGCTGGCAGCCGTAGCACGGCCTAAGGAGGTTCGTGTAGAGTTATCTGAGGACCAACTAGAGGAACTAAATCGTACAATCCAATCATTGACAGACGGGAATTTTGTGCGAGTCCTATATTACAACGGTCATTGTTATACGGAACTAGTGGGTGCTATAGAGCTGATAAACAAGACGGCTCATACTATGTCTATAGAGGGGATTGTCATTACCTTTAAAGATATAAAAGAAATCAATCTTTATGAATGAAAATAGTAAATACTATAATGTAAGAATATAGAATTAGCCCATGCGTATAGGTGATACGTATGGGCTGTTTTACATCTTATTAATTTTGATAATTTTTCTTGACATATAGTATAGATTCTATTAAAATAATATATGAACGAACATTCATATGTTGCTTTAATTCATATAGGATGAAAGCTTTCTGTGCTTTCAAATATAGATAAAGGAGATATCATGGAAGAAACATTACTTCTAAAGAATTTAAACTGTCCGAACTGTGGAGCGAAAATCGAAGATCGTATCCGTAAAATGGATGTGGTAGAAACAGCTAACTTTACACTTGCTACCCATCAATTAAAATTAACTGGGTCTTGGGAGGACCGTGAGGCTCTTAAGCGTGACATTCAAGATATCTGTGATGCTATCGAAGAGGGCGTAACAGTAGCTGATTACGAACGTAAATCTAAAGCGGCTGTGGATGATGGCCGTGAAAACAATCAGGACAATGACTCTGTAACAATTGCAGTTATCGTAGTAGGTCTATTATTTATGATCTATGATGCATTGACTTCCTTTGTTCCATCCATCGGATTGCCAGAATCTATTGAAACTCCGATTTACTACGTTGCTTATGTACTCCTTGCATTTCCTGTATTGCGTACAGCAGCGCGTAATATCTTAAAGGGTGAAATATTTGATGAAAACTTCTTGATGTCCATCGCTACATTAGGTGCCATCGCTATCGATGCATTGCCTGAAGCGGTTGGTGTTATTTTATTCTACCGTATCGGTGAATTCTTTGAAGAAAAAGCAACAGATCGTAGCCGTACAGAAATCATGAATGCTGTAGATATGCGTCCTCAAGAGGTGCGCGTCATAGATACATGCGGCGGTGGCGAAATTGTAGTTATGTCCCCTGAAAAGGTTGAGGTGGGCTGGACTATTGAAGTTCGTCCTGGCGATTTGATTCCTCTAGACGGTACGATTCTTGAAGGTGAAACTCGCGTCAATACGGCTCCTGTAACCGGCGAACCAGTACCTGTTCGCGCAGAACCAGGTACACAATTGATGTCTGGCTGCATCAATGAAACTGGACGTATTACGATGCGCGTCGATAAGGTTCTAGAAGAATCCATGGTTACTAAAATTCTTGATGCTGTTGAAAATGCAGCTGCATCGAAACCTAAAATCGATAAATTCATTACGCGCTTTGCTCGTGTATATACTCCAATCGTAGTAGCCCTTGCCCTTGCTGTTGCGATTATTCCATCCCTCATTACTGGCGAATGGCATAGATGGATTTATACAGCCTTAACATTCCTTGTTATTTCTTGTCCATGTGCATTGGTGCTAAGCGTGCCACTTGCATTCTTCTCCGGTATTGGTAACGCATCCAAACATGGCATCTTGCTTAAAGGTGGTCGTGTTATCGAAGCATTGGCTAATGTGAAAGCAGTAGCTCTTGATAAAACAGGTACTATTACATCTGGTGAGTTCAAAGTTCACAACGTAGAAACTGTAGGCTCCCATGTAAGTTCTGGTCAATTATTATCCATGGCGGCAGCTATCGAAGCTGTATCTACACATCCAATAGCAACAAGCATTGTTTCTGAAGCAAAAGATCAAGGCCTTACAGTGGAACCTTCCGATTTCGTTCAGGAATTAGCTGGCGAAGGCATGGTAGGTATGGCAGATGGTCAACAAGTACTTGTTGGTAACCGTCGCCTTATGGAACGCTATGATGTACAAGGCTATCCAACAGAACCTGCTGAATACGGTACAGAAGTTCTTGTAGCCGAAGGTAATACATACCTTGGCCGTATTATCATCGCCGATGAAGCTCGTCCAGATTCTGCTGAAGCGATTGCTGATCTTAATCGTCAAGATATTAAAACTGTTATGCTTACTGGTGATGCTGAAGCAAGCGCTAACTATATCGCCAAAGAAACGGGTGTAAGCGCAGTACGTGCTCAACTATTGCCTCAAGATAAATTATCCGTTGTTCAAGATATTCGCTCTGAATATGGTCCTACCATGTTCGTAGGCGATGGCATCAATGATGCGCCAGTTCTTGCTGGTGCTGACGTAGGTGGTGCGATGGGTAGCGGCGCTGATGCGGCTATCGAAGCGGCCGACGTTGTGTTCATGCGTCCATCTTTGACCGCTATTGCACATATTCTTGATTTGTCCAAATCAACATTGCGCGTGGCTTGGCAAAACGTTGTATTCGCCATTGCTGTTAAAATCCTTATCATGTTGCTTGGCATCCTAGGCTATGCATCCATGTGGTGGGCTGTATTTGGCGATACAGGCGTATCCATCCTTTGTATCTTAAACTCTGTCCGCATCTTAAGTAGAAAATAATACTGATAGATAATAAACTGCTCCTACATTGTATTAGGCAATGAGGAGCAGTTTTTCTATGTAAAACTTTCACAAGAGAATTGAATAGTACACCTAAATAGTATATAATTTTAAAGATGAGATACAGTATTTTCGCTCGGAAGGAGGGATAACATGATCACGGTGTACAAGCACATAGAAGAAGAATTAGTAGCCGATTACACGGTATCAGATGCCACAAAAGGTTCATGGGTAAATTTGGTGAACCCAGACCCCGATGAGTTATCCCTTATCAATATCCTGACGGAAATTCCTACAGACGTATTAAAGACCGCTCTCGATATGGAAGAACGTTCTCACGTGGAGTTAGAGGACAATTATATCTTTGTTGTTATCAACATTCCTGTTGTTCGCGGCAATGATATGTACGATACGGTGCCACTTGGTATCTTTTTGACGCCAGATTTCTTTATTACCATCTGTTTAGAAGAATCTGAAGTGCTCTATCCGTTTATTTCTAATCAGATTTCTACGTTCTATACGTATAAAAAGACCCGTTTCTTGTTCCAAATTTTGTATCGCACGGCGACCATGTTCTTGCGTTACTTGCAACAAATCAACCGTCGTACCGACGATATTGAAGTCCAATTGCGTCATACTACAAAGAACAAGGACTTCTTCCAATTGTTGGAATTACAGAAATCCATGACATACTTCACGTCCGCCTTGCGTACCAATGGTACCGTTATGGAACGTTTATTGCGCTTGCGTGGTCACAGTTCCTATAAACATCTTCTCAAGATGTATGAGGAAGATGAGGATTTATTAGAGGACGTTATCATCGAGAATAAACAGGCCATAGAAATGGTTGAAATGTATTCTAATATCTTGATGAACATGATGAACGCCTTTACATCCATCATTTCAAACAACCTTAATATGGTTATGAAAATGTTGGCAGCCTTGACGATTACCTTGGCCGTACCGACCATTATCTTTAGCTTGTGGGGGACCAACGTGCCATTGCCATTCCAAAACGATGAAAATGGTTTCTTCGAGGTTGTGGGTATCTCCGTAGCCTGTTCCATTGTGGCCATTATTGGCATGTGGAAAAAAGATCTTTTCTAAGATACTGATTATAATAGATATACTGAAAGCTGGCCTAGGCCAGCTTTTTTATCTCTAGTATGATTAGTTCTTCATGGGAGATATCTGAGGTTACCTCTATTCAATTGTTGCACACTTCAATACAAATCTGCTATAATATACCATTATGGAGAGGTGTCCGAGTGGTTTAAGGAGCTGGTCTTGAAAACCAGTGACTCCGCAAGGGGCCGTGGGTTCGAATCCCACCCTCTCCGCCATTCAATTTTATACTTATAGTATCAAAAGCAGTACTACTAGACGTATGATTGGCCGCTTGGCTATTGCCACTCTGTGCCTTAACGTTAGTAGTACTGCTTTTTTGTCCTATAACCTCAAATATTAGTATATAAATAACATAAGTAGGATTATTGCTGCTGCTGTACATGAAGGTACAGGTAGTCAGGCTAATAATCCTACTTATGATTTTAAGATAAGTGATATAAATTTATTTGTCAAGAAACGTAGTAAGAGGGAATTCTCCATACTCTATCATATATATTACCCTGTTGTATGATGATAAATAGAAAGAATTTGAAAAATTCTTTCTATTTATAGTATGATAGCTCTATATGTTATTTTTCTATAGAAAGGAGCTCGTATGAGTAGAATTGGTTTCTCGCGAACTCAGATTTTAATTCTTGTCAGCGTATGGCTAACGTTTTTGATTAGCTTTGTTATGCGCTTATCTTGGGCATCATTGATGCCGATTGTCAATGAAGCATTGAATTTTACACCACAAATGGGGACAACCTATTTATCCGCCTTTTACATGGGGTATGCCATCATGGTATTACCAGGTGGTATCTTAGCGGATAGAATCGGTTATCGTTATACTATATTGGTTAGTTTACTCGCCATGGCAGTCATCACCGCATTGATGAGTACCATTGATAATTATACTTATGGATGGGTGTTGCGTTTCTTATTAGGTATCGTATCCGGTCCTGTACAGGCCTCTTGCTTGAGTGCTATTGGGGATTACTTTGGTTCTAATCAACGTGGCGCAGCCGTTGGTATTTTCATGTCTTGTACATCGCTTGGGGTGGCGACTGTAAATTTATATGCCCCTTATGTAGCAACTAATTATGGTTGGCAAAATGCATTCCTCTTAACAGCTATGTTGCCAGTTCTTATTTTTATACTTAGCTACTTTACAGTTCGTAAGCCAAGTGCTGAAATCCTAGCCCAATGTGAAGCGGAGGCTCATATCGAAGCGGTTCCTGTAGGGGACAAGCCATCCATAAAAGAAAACTTGATTCACGTGTTAAAAAATCGCAATATTCGTTGCCTTGCGTTTGCCGGCTTCTTCGCTACCGGTGCTACATGGGCGGTGGCTCAATGGTCAAACTTGTACATGGTAAAACAACTAGGTGTTAATGCCATCTATGCGGGTCATGTTATGTCCGCTTTTGGCTTAGCTGCACTTATTGCAAAGCCAACCATCGGTATTTTATCCGATATTTTGCCAATTAAGAAAAATCATTTAACAGCACTCGTTATGTTCTTATTTGGACCGGCCTTAATACTCTTTGCGAGCACCACAAACCCAGATATGCTCTTTATTACAGGTCCAATTCTTGGTATTGGCGCATTCATGCACAGTGCGTTGACGAATGCTCTCGTTGTACAATCAGCAGAACCTCACTTGCGAGGTACTACGGCAGGTTTTGTAAACTTATTCAATCAAATCGGTGTTATGTTGGCTCCTATGATTTTAGGTAGTATGCTAACCGCAACTGGTAGCTATAAATCTGCATTGATGACCCTTGCTATTGCACCAGTTATCGGTGCTATTGCCTTGTTCTTTGTAAGACTAAAAAAATAAATTTCGCTTGTGAAAGCCATAAAACAAACCCTCATCGATAACGATGAGGGTTTTCGTGTTTCTAAATGTTTTGGTAAATAATAATTAATGAGGACCTTGACCACCACCATGGCCACCATTCCCGCGACCACCGCCATTACGACCGCCGTTGTCACGATTACCATCGTTGTGATGATTATCGTGATTAGGACTATTAGGTGACATGTCAGCACGACCGCGTCCATGACCATTATCGTTAAGATTCCGGCCATCACGATTCTTGGTATCTCTAAAACCTTGAGGACCAGGAGGTCCTTGTCGATCTGGAAGAGCAATATTTTGATTAGATGGTTGGAATTTACCCATTTGAAGTGCATTTAAATTTGGTGAGAAGCGCCCACGGTCACCTAAGCTATCTGGGTTAGGTCCGCCTACATGACCTGGTTGTAAGCTTGGTTGCATATTAGTCGGAGGTGCAGGCGGTGCGGGTATAACACGATCCATTGGCGTAGAAATAACAGCATCTGTAGGAGGCATGAGACCGAATAATACGGTCCTTGTTTGTTGATCAACTATAGGTGGGAATACTTGTGGTGGAATATATGGATTATCGTATGTATAGGTAATCTTTTCCATCTCTTTAGACGTATTATAGACAAATTCCCCAATGCGTTGTGATGGGCTATTTGGCGCCGCCACATGTTGACCGTAATCCTTTGCTAACCGTTGCTGCGGTAATGTATCGATGGGGTACCCATTTTCTGCATAAAATGTAGGCTTTGATATTTTCCATGCCGTCATCGTCACCGGTGCATTAGGCTGTTGACTGTAAAATGTAAAATTTGTATCGTAGTCTGCGATTACATTATTTTTTGTGTACAAGCTCAACAGTCTAGCCTGTACGGTTTTATAATTAGCAGCAGTCTGTTTCGTATGAATCGAACTAAGGTCGACATACATACGCTCGGTATCGCTAGAATAGGCTAGCTGATATTGAGTGGGCTTTTGCTCTATTTCGTATTGTGATATGGCAAATCCCGATTGCGAGGTACACAATAGGGTTCCCACGAGAGCTAAAAAATATTTCATTATAATTCTCCTCTCCATGTGAAAAAAGTGTACCATAATGTACTTAAAAATACATGAAAATGAGTAACATATTGTACTTTATACATATATATTTTACAATGTAGATGAATTAATGTACAGGGAGGATTTCATGAAAATAATATGTTTTGGAGATAGCATAACCCGTGGATATGATGTGAGACCTGGTCACGGTTGGGTTGAACTCTGTAGTGCCGCACTACCCGCATATCATATGGAAAATCACGGTATTGATGGATTATCAGTACAAGGTTTAATTAATTATTTAGAATCCTGGTGTATCGATAAGTCCTATGAAGATGATCGTTATATATGCATCATGTGTGGCACAAATGATATTTTGCAAAACCGCGATAGTGACTATGTATATAATAAGCTCATTAAGGCTGTTACAATGGCTAGTGAAAAAGGGCATGTTATCATCGGTCTTGAAACACAAATCGATAGTGAAATGGATGGCCTTAATCATGTGGTGGTGGATGTGAACCGTCGTTTACAAGACTATGCCAGAGAACATAATTTAAAAACAATTGATTTTTATACCGTTCTTCATGAAGCGGATCAAATCGGTCAAATCGTATTTGCCGGTGAGGTTCATCCTAACGAACGAGGTTATCGCTTGATGGCCTATAAGGCATTGGAAACATTTACACGATTATAGTAGAAAAGAGCACGTTCCCGTAGGATGTGCTCTTTTCATTATATGTAGTGATCGACATAAGTCGTACACTGGAGGTCTATTATTTTTGTTTGGATGTTTTGTCAGCTGCAGCGTGTGCAGAAGCTGCGATAGCGTAAGCAGTGCCTTTCACAAGTTCATAAGTTTCACCACTGTTACCGGAAACAGTTACAGCTGCTACCGTATCATCAGTGATTGCGAACATAGCTGTTGCGTATGGATGTTGTGCACCATTTGGTACTGTTACGGCACCGGATTTTACAACAATGAAACGACCATTATTGTTGTATACATCATAGTTAGCAGCTTGTTTTACGCCATCATAGCTTTCATTATAAGCAAACAATGTGGATACTTCACCTAATGTTACTTGGCCAGATTGTTGCATAGCGCGTAATTTAGATGCTGCTACGGATGTAGGTTGTGTCATGTTAACAGTAACACGCAAGGATGTGTTATTTACGATTGCTTCTGTAATTACATTTGTTGTAAATACATTGGCGATGCCATTACCAGCACGGTTGTATGTACTAGCAGTTTTTACTTGGTAACCATTTGTATATGCTGGTAAATCGAATGTATAAGAACGACCGTTCAACAATACGTCAAATGCGTTCAATTGGTTATTTCTGTATGTGGATACATAACCGCTGCCACTTTTGCTGAAAGTAAGTGTAGCAGGTGCATCTACAGCTTGTTGTTGTGGTGCGTTAGGGTTTGGAATTGGATCCATGATTTGCATGCCTACAGCTGTTGTTTGTGGAGCCACGAAGATAGGGTCGCCTAAATCTTTAGATACAGGCATTTGTTGGCTCATATCACCTGCTGTATAAGGAACAGCTGGCAATGGGGAATAGTTAGGACGTGGAGGCGTTGCTACATAGCTCGCTTGTTGAACAGGTGCACTGTTTGCAGGTGTATATTGATATTGAGCTTGTTCTGCTGCAGCGCGTTCATAAGCGCGTGCATTAGCGTCCATGGATGCGGCAAAAGCCGAGAAAGATACTGTTGTTGCTGCTAATACGGCGAAAACCGTTGCAATTCGTTTTGTATTCATAATAAAGACTCCTAATCTCACATTTTTACAAATAACACTTCATCTAGACTTCATTATACACGATGAGTATCAATATGTAAATAAAATATAAACAAATTTAACTTTTTTAATTTTTGTAAACAGAATAATGTAAAAATGAGAATTTGTCAAATGCAATTTTGATATTGCATGGTGTACAATAGTATATATATTTATATGTCATATAAGTTATCCATGCTATATATTTTGTCTCAGGGATGATGAAATATAAGCAGAATTACTAAATATAACATCGTTGTGGGAGGTAGTATGAGTATTACCATGTATTATGGTCGCGCTGGATCAGGAAAGACCTGTGCCGTATATGAACGCATTCGGCAGGTCATCACCGAGTGTCCTGGTGACCCTATTATTTTGCTCGTTCCAGAGCCAGCAACTTATCGCGTGGAACGGGAACTTGCGGAATTCATGCCTCAAGGCGGCTTTACGACGGTCCGCGTTGTTGGCTTTGGACGGCTCGCCTATCAGGTGTATCAATCGATAGGCAATGTAAAGGCTCAGCAACAGAGTATATCTCAGTTGGGGAGAACCATGTTGCTAAGCCTTGTGATGAAACGAAAAGGGAATGAGTTAGGTCTATTGTCACAAGCGGCTAAACGGCCGGAGTTTTCATCGGTCTTGCAAGGTTTGTTTTCCGAGTTTCGCTCGTTTCGCATTGGACCTGATGAATTAGAATCTGGTGCGGACCGCGTATCAAATGGGGTGCTACAGAAAAAACTACGGGAATTGGCACTATGCATGTCGGCCTACGAAGAGGAATTGCAGCTTCATGGGCAAATTGATGGGGACCCTATTATGGACCTTGTTCATGCATTGCCACAGTCGCCATTGATGGAAAACTGCCACGTCTTTGTCGATGGATTCCACTGGTTTACACCGGTTCATTTTGAATTATTATACATGCTTTTTGACCTAGCTGTAGAATCGGTAATCACCGTTGATTTACCGGCTGATCCTAAACGTATATTGGCTAATACAGGGCATTACGGCATCTTTAATCGTTCTGTTGAAATTTTAGAAAATCTTTATAAGGAATATGGAAAGAAATTGTCCTTTCAACACTTTACAGGGCATAAAGGGACACCCGTGTTGCAATCCTTAGAGGAAAATTTCTTTCATGGTAAGCGCAATACCACGGATGAACATATACCGCTTGTGAGCGCCTATAATCGAGAACGCGAAGCGGATTGGGTGGCTCGTGATATCCTTTCTTATATTGAAAGCAATCCTAATGCACGCTACCGCGATATATGTATTATGCTGCGTGAATCCGAAACCTATGGCGATACGTTGGAAAAGGTATTTACCCGTTATGGGATACCTCACTTTGGAGACCGTCAACGTCCTATGAATAATCATCCGCTTGGGGAATTGATGACGGATTTGCTCGGTATCGTTAAGCATAGTTATAGTCGTGACATCATGTTCCGTCTATTGAAAACGGATTTGACGCCTCTTAGTCGTGAAGCAGTAGATGAATTGGAAAACTATGTACTCGAATTCGGTATCGACCATCTACAGTGGGAACGGGATAATTGGTCCTATATGCGCCGTGTAACGGGGCTTTCAGACGAGGAACAACCGGATGCACCGAGACATGAGCGCGTGAATGCATCGAGACAGGCCATCATGGATATTTTGATACCTTGGTTTGATTTCGCCGCGTCCAGCGACGCGCATACGGGAGCGGAATGGTGTAAACACATCTACACAGTTCTCGAAGCATTACAAGTGCCTCAACGACTCTATGAATGGTCACTAGAGGCGGAGCGAGATGGCGATTTAGAATCCAAGGCCAGTCACGAGCAAATGTACAATGCGGTTATCGGATTTCTCGATGAAATGATGGTCCTCACCGATACGGAAACATTGACGTTGGATGAAATGATAGCCCTCTTAGAAGAGGCCCTCGACAATGTCCATTATTCTATGATTCCGCCGTCCCTCGATCACGTAGTGATTACCACCATAGAACGGGCGTACAGCCAATCGTGGCCTCGGGTCTATGTGATGGGCCTTAATCAAGGCGTATTCCCACAAAACATGGGCGATGAAGGTTTAATCAAGGATAGAGAACGGGAGGCATTGGCTGAAGCGGGCATCGTCCTTGCGGAAGGGGCCTTGCCAAAGGCGTTCAATGAAAACTTTCTTCTCTATCTAGCGATGACGCGGGCTGAAGAGTATTTGACCATATCCTATGCAGGCTCTAATGATGAAGGGGAAGGACTTGAAAGTTCCCTCGTTATTAAACGATTACAATCCCTCGGTTTCTGTACGTCCCCTATAGAGGTTCCTTTTACCATTCAAGACGGCACAGAAGATGAATATTTATGGCGTCCATACCAAAGTCTATCCCTATTATCTGAACGGTGGGGCGCTTTGTTTAGTGGCGTACCTGTATCACCACTGTGGTGGGGCCTCTATAACTGGGCTCGCTATGATGCGGCCTACAGACCACGCTTAGAGGACGTGAGCCGTGGTATTCGAGATAATAATGATGTACCTGTTATTGCACCGGAGTTAGTAAATGGTCTGTTCCTCAAACGGGGTTATATGTCTGGGTCGGTAACGCGCCTTGAAAAATATCGTCAATGTCCGTTTAAATTCTATGCTCAATATGGGTTAAAATTAGAGCCTCGCAAGGTTCGTTCCTTTGGGGCCCCTGAAATTGGTACCTTTTTACATGCCAATTTAGAGCGGTTGGGAACACAATTACTATCCGAGCATAAGCAATGGCGTGATTTAGACGAAACGGCGCAACAAGAATTATGTGCTCGCGTAGCAGCGGATATATTAGAAGAAAACCGTTATGATGAGGATGAAAAGACAGCCTATGATAAGGCTATTGAAGAGCGCGTTGTAAGAACATTACAGAAAACGGTATCGCGCCTTGTTGATTGGTCTAGCCGGTCCTCCTTTGATACGATGTATTTAGAACAGGATTTTGGACGTCCCAATGGATGGGACTCTATTAAGGTATCCCTTGGAGATGATCGCTATTTACGTTTAGTAGGGCAAATTGACCGTATTGATGAATATAATCGTGATGGTCATACGTACGGTATGGTTATCGACTATAAATCGGGTAGTACATCGGTTAATGCACAAGAAATCTATTATGGCCTAAAATTACAATTGATGACCTATCTATTGGCATTAGAATCGGCTTATAAGAAATACCATGATCAACCGATGACACCGGCCGCTGTGGTGTATACATATGTAAAAAATCCACGAACGCCAGCGGGTGAGCCTGTGTCTTATGAAGAGGCCAAAGCCTTGGCGGATACAAATGGGGCCCTTAATAATAAAGGGTATTTTACAGATGATATCGACATGTTGGAAAAGATGGATAAAAATTTGCTCACCTATAAGAGCAAAGGCCCTTATGTGCCCGTTCGTATTACCGGGAAGGGGACCATCCATTCTGGGGATATGAAAATTGTTAAATCCTCCGGTGATTTTGATATCATGTGCCGTTATACGGAATCGATTATGGCTGATACCGGCTCTTCCATCGGCAAGGGTGAATTCCCCATTGCTCCATATCAGTTGAATAAGGCCATTCCTTGTTCCTATTGCGATTACAAGACCGTGTGTCGCTTTGATAACGAGCGCAATCAATACAATTATTTAAGCGTCTTAAATGAGGCGAATGCCCTTGAAAAAATGCGCGATGCTCTCAATGGTTCATCTAGACAAACTCAGGCTAACGCTAGTATTGGTGAAAGTTCTAATAACGATAGTTCTATGACAGGAGGTGACGACAATGGGCGTTAAATGGACACCGGAGCAGGAATCTGCCATCATGTCCCCGAAGGATAGCAATTTAGGGGCTCAAACCTTGCTCGTCGCCGCCGCTGCTGGCTCTGGTAAAACAGCGGTTCTTGTAGAGCGTATTATTACGCGTTTGAAAGATATGGAGAACCCTTTATCCGTACAAGAACTGATGGTTGTTACCTTTACGAAGGCCGCTGCCGCTGAAATGAGCGCTCGTATTGGCGTCGCCTTAGCCAAGGCTATGGAATCTACCGATGATAAAGCGTTACAAGCGCGCTTAGAACGTCAGCTCAATCTATTGCCATCGGCGCATATTTCGACATTGCATTCCTTCTGTCAGTGGGTGATTCATTCCTATTTTTATAAACTCGATATACCTCCGACGGCCCGCATCGGCAATGAAGCGGAAATGGCCCTCTTAAAACAAGAGGTGTTAGAAAATCTGTTGAAAGAGGCTTATGAAAACAATGCGTATGGCATCTTCGATTTGTCCGACTTCTTTAGCGATGATAAATCTGACGCTGGATTACAAGATAAGGTGCTCAGCCTCTATGAATTTGCCATGTCTCAATCGAATCCTGATGGATGGATGCGCCATGCCGTAGAACCGTACGAGGCTGCTCAAAAACAGGATTTACGGGATACCTTATGGGGCCGTGCTATGTGGGATGACCAACAGGCCGAAATCAATCGCATTGCAGACCGTATCGAACAGATGGAACCTTTACTTGAAAGCCCTGTAGGGCCTAAGAAATGGGACAAGGTGTACCAAGAACAATTAGCCGCTTTGGCACAATTAAAAGGGGCTGAGACTTGGTCAGATATGGTCGACGTATGCCGTAACTTGGATACCTTTACAAAAGCTAGTTTTACAAGCCTTGGCAAAGCCTTAGAAAAGGGTGAAGTCGATGGTGCGTTAGCAGACGGATTTAAATCGCTAGGCTCTCAAAACAAGGATAGCTTAAAGGGGATGAAAAACGGTCTATTCCATATTGATGAATCCGTTCTGCAACAGCAATTTAAAGACCAATATCCGCTCATTCATAACCTTGTAGAATTGACTATCGCCTTTCACAAAGCCTATGACGAGGCTAAAAAAGAGCAAGGCATCATGGACTTTAGCGATTTGGAACATCTCTGCTTGGCACTCCTTGTGGAACCGGGCACAGAAGATGATCCAAAACCATCCGAAGTGGCCCTTGAGTTACAGGATACGTTCAAAGAAATCATGGTGGACGAATACCAAGATACGAATGGTGTACAAGAAACCATTATCAACCTCATTTCTCGCGTAGATAATCGGTTCTACGTAGGCGATGTGAAACAGGCGATTTATAGTTTCCGCATGGCGGATAGTTCGCTATTTATGAACAAGTACAATACGTATGGGCTCATGAATGACGCCGTAGAGCGCCGCATTGATTTGGCAAAGAATTTCCGGTCTCACGAAAATATTTTGACTACTACGAATTTTATTTTCTACCAAATTATGACCCAAGAGGCAGCGGAGCTTGATTATGGTGAAAAAGAATCGCTCATACCGGGCCGTATCGTAGAAAAGGCTCCATCCGATTGGGTGGGTGGCGCTGTAGAAATACATCTCTTGGATACGAGTGATACAAATCGTTCTGACGAAGCTGATGGTGATTCCGAAACCGCCGGCGATGAACCGGAGAACAATGAGCGAGAATTGGATTTTATCATCCAAAAAATAAAGGAATTATACGCCTCGAAGAAACAGGTGCAAAATGCGGATGGCTCGTTCCGCCAAATTCAATGGCGCGACTTTGCCGTATTGCGTAGGTCGCTTGCCGGTTGGGGTACGCGCGCCGTAGCAGCCATGCGCCAAGCCGGTATTCCGGCCGTTGTTAATGAACGAGATGGCTATTTTGAGGCACAAGAAATCCAATTGCTCTTGTCCTTGTTACAAATTATCGATAATCCAGAGCAAGATTTGCCGATGGCCGCCGTATTGCATTCTGGCCTTGTCGGCCTCGATGCGAATGAACTTGGGGCGTTGCGCCTTACCGGAGACGGTTCTTTATGGTCTGTTATGCCTACTTACGCAGAACAGGATCAAGATGAACGATTGCTCCAATTCATCGCTCATATCGAGCGTTGGCGCACATTGTCTCGTCGCCATGGCGTGGCGGATCTATTGTGGGATATTTACGAAACCTTGGACTACGTGAACTACGTAGGTGCTATGCCGAATGGCCTTGTGCGGCGCGCCAATGTGATGGCCCTCTATGAACGAGCTAAGGGATTTGAATCCTCCGGATTCCGCGGACTCTTTAGGTTCCTTCGCTTTGTTGAAAGCTTACGCGATAGCAATCAGGATATGGCCGTTGCCAATGTGGTTACCGAAGCGGATGATGTGGTGCGTCTCATGACCATCCACAAGAGTAAGGGGCTTGAATTCCCTGTTGTATTCCTGTCTGGGGTACAAAAGAAATTTAATACCATGGACTTTAATTCACCATTGTTGGTCGATAAAAATGGCGGCATTGGATTAAAGGGCTATTATCCAGACATTCGCGTATCCTATCCATCTATGCCGTGGCTCTATTGTAAATCTATCAAATCGGATGCCATGAAAGCCGAAGAACAGCGTATCCTCTACGTTGCATTAACACGGGCACGGGATAAGCTATTCTTGATCGGATACATCAACAAGGAAATTAAAAAGGAAAAGGGCGTTGGCGCTCATATAAAACATGCGGCCTTGACGCAGACTCAAGCATTAGGTGCCGATCTAATCAAAGCTGGTAATTCCTATTTGCATTGGCTACTCATTGCCTTCGCTCGTCATCTAGATGGGGGTGCACCACTTCGTAATATCATTGAACTCGAAGGAGAGACGAACTTTGACTTGCTCGACCGTCAATGTCAGGTAAAGGTAGAGATTCATGATGGCTCTCTCTATGGTGATTTGGATTATAAGGCTGATGTGGATGAAACGACCATTAATACGGTTCGAGCCTTGGGTAAGGTCAATGATGTAGAGTTGCCTGAGGAAATCGTACAGCGCTTTGCTTTCATCTATCCAAACCTCGTAGCCGCTAAGACAACGGCTAAGATTTCTGTTAGCGAATTGAAACGGAGATTTGCTGAACGTGATGCGGAGGCTGTATCGGCTACAGATGTATCGATGCAGCAGAGACTGGTACCATCCGGTGAAACCTCTGATGATACTACTGATGAGGCTGCGGTAGTAGATACCAACATCCCTGCTATTAGTGAAACAGAACTGGCCGATTCCGTATTTGGTCGTAAACCATTGGCTATTGCTGACGCTGAGGAAATCGTAACGGGTGCGCAATGGGGCACATTGATGCATGAAGCGATGCAATGGTTACCTGTTAAAAAGTATACGCAACAATCTATGACAGATATGCTCGATTCATTGCAAGCAGAAGGTAAATTTAGTGATGAAGAACGGAGCCTGTTAAGCGACCGTAGCTTATATGGATTCTTTAACTCTGATCTTGGCCAGCGTCTCATTGCTTCAAAACGAGTGGAACGAGAATTGCCATTTAGTATGCTCTTTGACGGTAATCGGGTATATCCAGATGTAGAGAACGGGGAACGTCTATTCTTACAAGGTATCATCGATACGGCCTTTGTAGAAGATGATCAATGGGTCCTCGTGGACTATAAGACGGACCGCGTTAAGAGTAGCGATGAGCTCATTCGTCGCTATAAAATACAAATGGACCTCTACAAAGAGGCCCTAGAACGATTGACAAATATGCCTGTGAAAGCAAGTTATATTTATAGCTTCCGCTTGCATGAAGCGATTCTGTTGTAAGCACATATAAGACAATCTACTTAGCATAATACGAACCCCCTTTACTGATTTGCCAGCAAAGGGGGGGCGTATTGCTTAGAGAAGCGGTTTTTTCTTTTGATGTTTTGTCGGTGCAAATACCTTGAGGACTCGTGGTAATACCTCGAGGTCTACAGGCATATACGGACCGGCATCACCATCCATATTGGTTGGTAAATTATCTACATTGCTCAATAGTTCGATATGAGCTTTTCTGACCGTCAATGTAGTGGTATTGCTAGAGTTATAGATGGCGCCGCTTAGGATAAGAGGGAGAACCTTGAAGATATCGAGGATAAAGTATTCCTTAAAAATAACGAGGCGCATATACCCATCATCTACGGAGGCCTCTGGCATAAAGCGTTCAAAACTGGAAACTACATTGGTAAGTAGAGCCAGTACAAGAGGCGATTTACAGATGAAATCATCATCTTCCGTTTGAATGCGGTATGTATAGTCCTTTGTAGTGAAGAGTGCTTGACCGGCGCGTAAGAAGTAGGCTAATGGACCTAAGATGCGTTTTTCCTTTGGTGTTACCTCTTCGATAACCTTTGGAATGACACCAGCTGCAATATTATTGCAGAAGTATTTATCGTTGCAGCGACCAATATCGATGGAGCGAACTTGGTTGATATCGAGGCGGCGAATTGCCTCTAATGGTCGTTGTGGAATGCCGAGAGCACGAGACATATCGTTAACAGTTCCTACCGGAATAAAGCCAAAGGTTGCTTTGAAACCGCCTTGGGCGATACCGTTTACCGTTTCGTTAACGGTACCATCGCCACCCATGCAGAAAACGGCGTCAAAACCATCCTCACAAGCGGCCTTTGCAAAATGGGTTGCATCGTCGGCACCGGTGGTGAATTTAACTTCAATTGTGTCAAAAAGGGTGCTCAATTTCCACTGTAAATCAAGGGCGTATCGGCGTGCTGCACCGCCGCCAGATACAGGGTTAATGATAACCAAACAACGACTCATAGGGGTAACTTCCTCACTTTTTAACTGTGACTATCTTGAAATTGACAGTCATATGTACGGGACTTATAATTATAGAGTATACAATTATTATATATACATGTGTTCGTATATAAAAATGCTTACATTCTATTATACTCATTTTAGGCGTTCATTGAAAGTATGAAAGCGTGTAAACATTAGAGGGGACCTAAGGCTAGAAATATGACAAAAGACGTGAAGGGTACAAAAGAACCAAAAGATGTGTATCATTTTTCCGCTGTAGATTCAATTGAACGATTGCCTTTAAGTGAACAAGTTTATGTGACCTTGAAACAGGCTATTTTAACAGGGGAGCTATTACCGCAAGAAAAACTAAATGAAGTTAAGATCGCAGAACAGCTCAAAGTCAGTGCAACGCCAGTTCGCGAAGCTTTCAGAAAATTAGCAAAAGATAATCTTGTTGTTATCGTGCCATGGAAGGGCGTTACCGTTAAGGCGGATACACCAGAAGAAATCGTGGCGCTGTATCAATGTCGCGAAGTTATGGAAGGTTTGGGGGCGCGTTTGTGTGCTCGTCACGCTACGCCAGAACAAGTGGCAGAGCTTAAGGAATTATGCAAGGAGATGCATGCCATTGAGGACGCTACGGCACGCGTAGAGGTTAATAGCCGATTCCACAGCATGATCGCTCAATTCTCTGGCAATGATCGCGTTGTTGATTACTTAGCCGATTTCCGTGAACGAGTAAATCGCGATATGTATTTGAGTTCCTTCAATGCAGTGCGCACACACGATTGTGACGATGAACATGATCACATCGTAGATGCTATCGAACGTCACGACGAAGTGGCCGCAGAAAATGCGATGCGTGAACATATCAATAATGCATTTATCTTTAAGCGGGCTAATGCGGAGTTACAAGATAAGAAATTGAACGAAGTATAATAACTACATAGACATAGTAAAAAGGACCCTAGATAGGGTCCTTTGTTTTGCAAAGTCATATATAAGATATTGTAAGGGGTTTATCTTTTATATATGTTGTACGTCTTAAGTAGGAATTATTTTAATTTTATTAATCTAATTTTTGGAAGGTTATATAATGTTGTTTTTGTTGAATATAAGAGAGTGTAATAAGGAATAAATTTTGTCTCTATTCATGAATGAAGTCTATAGATTAGAGACGTTTTTTTAGTTCCAAAAAGCGCTGGTGTGCTAGTCGGAAAAATTCGACTCTTTCATAATGTTTGGAAAGATGTCTATTACAGGATTTATAGTCTTGCGTACGAAGATGTAGCAATTGACTCGTAGAAATATTGAGGCAATAAGCAATTTTAAATACTACCTCGATGGATACGCCTGATATTCCGTATCCACATTCTAATTTACTCAAATAGCTGCGACTAATGCCCACGACATCGGCCAATTGTCGTTGTGAAATGCCCATCGATGTTCGCAGGGTAGAGATTTTGTGACCCAAGCACATGTATTGTTGCTGGAATTTTGGGTCCTGATAGTGATTCCGTCGGTAGGCAGGCATTGTAAGTGTAGGATCCTTCATAAGACCTCCTTTCTGATCCCTACCTTGTGCTTTTAGTATACTTAGCAAATACATTGTTGACTAATACGTAATATGTGATAATTATTATATATATATGATAATTACACGAATCGTTAATTTTATGGAGATCTATTATGGAAAAATATATAGCAATCGCCTGCGGTGGTGCTCTTGGTGCACTAGCGCGAACAGTGGTAGGGGAATGGGTAATGGCGCGGTTAGGACCTTATCCTTTTGGCACCATTATGGTTAATTTAATCGGGTGTTTAATCATCGGTATCATCTTAGGTGCCTATCTTTGTAGACCCGACTGGCCTCAATGGGTTCGGTTCTTCTTAGTCGTTGGTGGCCTTGGTGCCTTTACCACATTTTCTACATTTGCCTTTGAGCTTTTACAGCTCTTAACATCTGGTGATATTACAGATGTTCTATTCTATGGGACGGTGCAAATCCTCGGCGGTTTAGCCCTTTGTGCCATCGGTATGTGGATTGCTAAATTCGTATGTGCGTAAATGCATATTAGCAGCTATCATTCATATGATATAGTAAATATATTGCTATATATTACGTTTGATATACATGAAATAGAATATATGTTGAAAGGTTAGATTATGAAAGAAATAAAAGTACAAGATGCAGTTGGACATGCATTGGTACACGATATTGTACGCATCGTCATCGGCGAGGTGAAAGATACACCATTCCGCCGCGGTCATGTGATTACAGAAGCAGATGTACCTAAATTACTCGATCTTGGTAAAGAACATATTTATGTGATGGAACCAGAAGATGAAGGCTTTCTTCACGAAGAAGATGTGGCCCGTGCCTTGTATGACCTTGCCAAGGGCGACCATATGCATGATGGTCCCATGGCACAAGGTAAAATTGAGGCCATTGCCGATGTGGATGGCCTACTCAAGGTGGATGTAGATAAACTATACGCTATCAATAGCATCGGTGAATTAACTATCGTTACGAAATTGAATAATACGCCTGTAAAAGCGGGGGATAAAATCGCTGGTATGCGTTGTATTCCTTTATTGCTAGAAGAACAACAAGTAACAGAGGCTCAAAAAATAGGTGGACCTATCTTAACTATCAAATCATTCGTACGCAAAACAATGGGCATCGTTACAACAGGGTCCGAAGTATTTGAGGGGCGCATTAAAGATGCTTTCACACCTATCATTGAAGAACGTTGCGCGCCATTTGGGGTGAAAAAAATTGTCCATGAAATCGTAACGGATAACACGGACGATATTGTGGCGGCTATCGACAAAGTAAAAGCGGCGGGCGCAGACATCATATTCTGTACCGGCGGCATGAGCGTAGATCCAGATGATTTAACACCAGGCGCCATTAAACGCTACGCAGACCGCGTTGTAACATATGGACTTCCTGTCTTGCCAGGCTCCATGGTGTGCATTGCATACTGTGCTGATGGCACGCCAATTTTAGGCGTACCAGGTGGTGTTCTATTTAGTAAACCAACGGCATTTGATGAAATTGTGCCACGCCTCATCGCAGACGATGAAATTACAAAAGAAGATTGTATCTGTATGGGGCATGGTGGGTTCTTAGGATAAGAAGTTACAATGATCAATGAAATGCTTATAGAAAAATGGGTATTTACAAATGAATTTATGATTATTTATTATTATTAAAAACAGTATGTAACAGTATGCAATATAAAGGACTTTTAGTGATGAAGTTAAAAACAATTTACTCTGTTTTTTGGTACTTATTTTTAGGCTGCTCTTTTATATGGCTAATTTGTGGATTAAGCTACAATTTTTTATATAATGATAAAGTTGAGCAGTCTAGAGTAGAACTGACGCAAGCTTTAAATGCATATTTTCCTCGAGAACAATATATGATTACTAGTGAAGTATATGAGGCGAACAGAAGAACTCTTTTATCAAAAGGCTTAGCAATTAAAATAAGGAAAGATTCATTACATAAAGATATAAAATTAATAAAACCTATAAGTGGGAATTGGACGTTAGTTGACCAAACTAAGAATCGTTATGTATATGAAAATGAATTATATAGAGTATATGTAACAAAGGATCCATTAAATGATGGATATATTGTAGTGTTAGCACGTAATAATTGGTTAGAACTATTGCATTTATAATTAAATTGGTTTTGATTAATATACCCTTTATTTAGTAGATTACTTTTAACTAGAGGGCCTACTATAAAAAAGAAAGAATGTCGTGTCTGTAGCAATAGAGGTCATTAGAATTGGCGACAAACGACCATCTGGATTTGGGTTTTCCTATAGTATAAATGGAGAACATTCAGTTAAAAAATATTCCTAAAAATTAATGTGAGGATATATGGATAGAAATTATTTTAAATTGAATAGGATACCTTTTGCAGTTAAACTCTATGTTGGTTTGGCCTTATTTGTATTTCTACTAATGGGACTTATTCAGCTTCATTCGTATATTAAAAGGCCGGAGCAGATGCAAAGTCTTCAATTATATGAACAAAAGTTAGAAACTATATCCTCAAAAAAAATAAATGAGAAGTATTATGCATCTGGTAGAGCATCTCAAAATAATAATCTTGAAATTACATATGACTCTGTTACAATTGACGATGTTAAAGAGATACTTTCAAAACAAAATATAGGTTGGAACGAGATAAGCAAAAATCGTATAGTTGGACACGATTATGATGTTAATGTTTATATCGAACTATTTAAAGAACGAGGTTCTAATAAAGTGATTTTAATATTACAAAAAAGAAACTAGAATTTTCTTACGATAACAAATGATTTGTATTACTTATTGATATTTATACTAGTCATATATGTTTAGTATAGGGAGATTTTTATATTAGATATAATTTCCGTGTATGCTAAGAAAATATCGTTAATGAAAAGGGGCTGTAACAGAATGCGGTTTTACCGCATTCTTGTTGCAGCCCCTTTAAAATATAATAAACACCAAGAAAATTAGATTTGTAAAGTCCTATGTTTTCTTGGTATTTTTTGTTTTTAGGCGCACCTAAACAGACCTTTAGGCCTATTAAAAATTTTCTGAGTTTAAGCAGTTTCTTTTGCAGTAAATAATGTTGTGTTAACTCGTCCTGCTTGTATTCTGTTATATAATTTTGCAATATTAAATCCCATAGCTAGTAGATATAGCATCTTATGCACTTTTCCACTGCCACGGTGTAAAAATCGTCTAAGCCCGAGATCTTGTTTTAACACACCAAATGCGCCTTCAACTTGAATGGAACGGTTAATTCGTAATTGAATGCCTGTATCACTAAGCAATCTATCTTGGTTTTCGGCCAATACAGTATCATATGCAGGTGTAATTTCAATTCGTTTTACTGGATTTACTGTTGTTGGTTTCATATACCGCTGGCATTCCCTCTTGTATCCACATCGGTTACAAGATTCGCAGATATATACTTTTCGCTCAGATATAAATCCGGTTTTGTTTTTCGCCTTACGCGTAAAAGCATATTTTAATTTACGGCCTTTTGCACATATAAATGCATCTTCTTCAGGTACATATTCCATATTACGAGCTTTACTAATATCTTTAGTCCAAGCTCTAGTTTTTGCCTTTTCATAATATTGTGGTTTTATACAAGATAGGTAATGGTTGTTCTTTAACCAAGTTAAGTTTTCATGGCTATCATAACCAGCATCAGCTACCACATATGTAAATCGTCGGTTATGAATCTGTTCTAATTGCTGTACAAATGGAATTAAGGTATTAGTGTCGTTAGGATTAGGGAATACACCAACTCCCATAATATATTCAGAATGAACCGCTAATTGTACATTGTAGGCAGGTTTAAGCTGTCCATTACGCATATGGTCTTCCTTCATACGCATAAAGGTAGCATCATGATCTGTTTTAGAATAACTGTTACGTTCCCCCA